>NZ_JBVAYW010000028.1:0-33847 GCF_055412845.1 Pseudarthrobacter adonitolis
AAGCAATGGCGCGGCCTCGCCACCCGCTACGACAAGCTCGCTCTGACCTACCGCGGCGGAGTCGTCCTCCGCGCCATCACCATCTGGCTCAAGGAATTAGGAGACATGCCCTAGGGCCGTTACGGAGCAGCCGATGCTGCCAGGAGGGCGTGGACCCTGGCGAGGCGGGCCAGCCACCAGTCGCGGCGTTCCGCTGAAGCCCCAAACTGCTCCAGCAGCCCGGCGTCGGCGGCGACGTCGCGGAGGCGGATGGCGCCGTCGTCGGCCACTAACGGATCCAGCGTGATATCCGAGGTGAACAGCGACACCGTCCCCAGGCCGCACGCGTACGGCAACTCGGGCAGGGCAGCCGCCAAGGCCAGCCCGGCGCGGATGCCCACGGAGGTGTCCAGCGCCGAACTGACGACGGCGGGGAGCCCGGCCTGCGCTACGATGTCCAGCGCGCGCCGCACTCCCCCGAGCGGCGCGACCTTAACAACCAGCAAGTCCGCGGCGCCGGCCCGCGCCACACGAAGAGGATCGGATTCCTTACGCACGCTTTCGTCGGCGGCGATCAGCACCGGCGTTCCGGCGGCGCGCAGCTGCCGCCGCACCTCGGCGAGCCCCTCGATGGTGGGCACCGGCTGCTCGGCATATTCAAGTCCGACGGCGGCGAGCCGGGTGAGTGCCGGTACCGCGGTGGGCACGTCCCAACCGCCGTTGGCGTCGACGCGGATGGCGGCGTCCGGCAGGGCGGCACGGACGGCGGCAACCCGGGCGGCGTCGTCGTCGAGCGTCTGCCCACGTTCGGCCACCTTGATCTTGACGGCGTCCACCCGGCCGAACCGGGCCAGGACTTCCGGAACCCGGTCCGCGGGGACGGCAGGCACAGTGGCGTTGACAGGAATCACCGAACGGACGGGTGACGGGAAGCCGTGCCAACCGGCCTCGATGGTGGCGGCGAGCCAGCGCGAGGCTTCGGCGTCGGCGTATTCGGGGAACGGGCAGAACTCGCCCCAGCCGAGCGGGCCGCGCAGCAGCAGGGTTTCGCGTTCCATAATGCCGCGGAACTTCACCCGCATGGGCAGGCTGACTACATGCGCCGTGGCGAGCAGTTCGTCCAAGGCGGGAAAGGTGGCGGGCATGGATTCACTGTACAAGTGCGGAAAGGTCCGCGTTGGATCTGGAAGCGTTCGCTTGGTCCGCTGTTTACGCGTTGGGTTGCTGCCTAGGCTGAAGCTCAACGCAGACTCCCGGAAAGTGGGTATGGTCGTGGCTGAAGGAACCAAGGCTGATCCTTGGGAGCTGGTGACGGCTCAGGCATGGTGGGGCCAACTGTTCAGCCCAGCCACCGCAGCGGGCTTCCCTCAGCTGAAAATGATCAACTGGTTCGAATGGGACAAGAACTAAGCTGAGGTCCAGGGCAGGGTCGACTGGACGGTAACCAACACCCCGGAAATCCGGACGCGTTCACCGCGGCGATGCCGGACTGGCTGCGGTACGGACCGGACACATCCTGCGACCCAAAGCCCTGACCGCAGCCCAAAGGTTGCAACCGGACCCTGGCCACTTGCTGCCTCACCCGGAGTGCAGGTATTTCTGCAAAAGAAAGGTGGTCTGCCGGGCGCAGCGTATGATCTGCCGAAGGCGGTCCGCTGCCAGCCGGGGCAGGACCCGGGCCGGCTCAGCGTCGACGCTCTCTTGACGAAGGGACCGTTCCAGGTCCATGGCAAGTTTAGCCAGGCGTTCCGCGCCTACCATCTGACTGGAAGTCTTGAGGCTGAGGACCGCATCCATCGCACCGTTCAGGTCACCGGTGCTGAGGGTCAGTCGCACCTTTTCAGTCCTGTGGGGCAGATGCTCGATGAAGTTCTGAAGGAACACCTTCCACACGCCGTCATCGTCATCGAGCTCGGTGCGCAGCCTGTCCAGCACTGCCGGATCAAGGAGGGGCAGGGCGTTGGCGTCGTCCTGCGCCATGAGTGTCCTTCCGTCAGACGGGGCTACCACTTCACTCCTTGAAATGCGTGGCTGGGGTTCCCCCGGGCATATCCTCAAGGAGGGATTCCGCGAGCACCCGAACCTTGACATTCCGGTGGCTGGAGGCGTTGGCGAGAATTTTGAAGGCTTCCTCATAAGTGCACCGGTTCTGCCCCATGATCACCCCGCACGCGACATCGATCGAGGTCCGGCCCTGCATTGCCGTGCGCAGATGACAGGCCGCGGCCATGGCTTCCCTGATTTCTGATGCCATGAGGTAGCTGCGGGCTGCAACTTTACTGAAGGCCACGACGTCGGCAAGTACAGCAGGAGTGAAGGCGTTGGTTTTGTCTGTCAGAAGCGTCAACGCTGCGGAGCATCCTGGTTCCAGCGGAAGTGGCACAGACACCACCGACCGGTAGCTGGCATCCCGGAGCGGACGCCAGAACCCGGGCCATCGAGGATCCCGGCAAAAGTCGTTGACGATGATGGCCAACCGCCCAGACAACGCCTGCGACACCGGACCGTCACCATTGCCCTGGTCCCACCTGGCCAGGCCGATGGCACGCTCACTGTTACCTGATGTGAGCGGTGTCTGGCCGCGCCGGGCCAGAGTCACGGCGCCCTCCAGAGCATGTCCGGTACGCTCGGCGAGAGCTGAAACTGCAGCCAGAGCGAGTAGGCGTAGGGAATCTTCCTCCCTGTTTGCGCGGAAATCCAACAGAAATCCTGGGGCTCCCGTCTCGTAGACTTTGCTCGCTGGCCCGGCACCTTTTGCCTGCGGGGAGGCGCTGCTGCCGGACTGGCCGAACGACCGTGGCGCGTTTGCGGTGTGCGGGCGCGGCAATGGCCTGCCGGACCGCGGTGCACTGCTGCTTCCCTCACCGGCCCGAAGCTGCTGACGTGCGCGTAGCTCTCGGCTCATGACCTGCCCCCTTCCCCCAAAGTCGACGTGCTAAACCGTCCCCCAGGACCCTCAACTGACGCTATGCGGCAGCGAGAAAGAAAGCATGCGTAGTATGTACTCGTTTTTCGATTCAACGACACTCGGGCGGACGAGCCTTCCAACGCATATACATATGGGTATACAATCGCGGTATGGCACGGGCAGCAACAACGGCAGATGCGTTCAACGCGGTGGCTGAGCCCCGCCGTCGGGAGATCCTGGACGCCCTCACGCAAGGCGAGCGCCCGGTCAACGAGCTGGTGGACCTCCTGGGCCTGGCGCAGCCGCACGTGTCACGGCACTTGCGGGTGCTGCGCGAGGTGGGCGCCGTCGTCGTGCGTGACGAAGGCCGGCGGCGGCTCTACCGGCTCAATCCGCAAGCCCTCAAACCCATCCATGACTGGGTGACCAGCTACCAGCACCTCTGGGAGGAGCGTTTCGATCTCCTGGAGGACGTGCTGGAGGACCTCAAAGAAGAGCACTGAAAAGGAGCAGGACAATGGCACAGGCAAGCAGCAGCACCATGGACGTGACGTTCCCCAGCGACACGGAAATCCTGATCACGCGGACCCTCAACGCACCCCGGCATCTCGTCTACCGGGCCTGGACCACGCCCGACCTCGTCAAGCAATGGTGGCCGGGCCTGCGGGGCGAGATGACCGTGGCGGCCATGGACTTCCGCGTCGGCGGCGCGTGGCGGTACGTGATGCTGGCGCACGGCGAATTTCAGGTCGCCTTCCACGGGACGTACCGCGAGATTGTGCCGAACGAACGGATCGTCCACACGGAGGTGATGGAGATGCCGGGCACCGCGCCGGACAGCGAGGAGGGCGCCGTGCTTAATACGGTCACCTTTGACGAGGCCGACGGCGGCGGCACCACCGTGCGGATCCGCACCGACGCGGGGAGCAAGGAAGTCCGGGACATGATTGCGCAGTCCGGCATGGAAGGCGGCGTGCGCGAGCAGTTCGAGATCATCGAGGAGCTGGCGGCGTCCCTGGCCTGAGGCTCTTCCGGCCCAAGTAACTAGCAATTAACGTCGTCATTCGCGAATGTCACGACGATGCTCCTATAGGCGTCAAATCCTGACTTGGTGAGCATGGCAGCCTGCTAAGAGAACTTGTGGGCCGGGTTTGGCTCACAAGTTTTCCTTGAAGCTGAGTGCGCTTGGTCCACCGGACCGAAGTTGGCTTCGGCGGCACATGATTCATGCGCTGTGTATCGCGCGTTTGCGTGCGTAGGCGCGTGCGGCGCGGACTCGATCGCCACAACGGGTTGAGCACCATTGCCGTCTTGCGTGGGTGCGGAGGAAGAATCGTTCGCACGAGTCCGCTTCACAGGACGCGAGCAGCGATGCTTGGTCGCCGCTTAGCAGCGAGGCAGCATCATCGGCGATGACGGCCATGACGTGCTCGACGACCTGTGTCACGGGATGGTCGGTGCAACGGGTGAACCCTGCCGCCGGGTCGAACCGCAACAGTAGCGCGCCGGGGGAGCACGTCAGCGCACGATTAACAGCATGCACGGCCGCTGTCGTGGGGACGTCTCCGGTGGTGTGCGCAGTGAAGAGATCGCGCAGATCTGCGCGCAGCGCCGCGAGTCTGCCCCGGCAGTGCTCGTGCAGCACAGACTCCGATGCGATGAGATCGCGTGCCATCAGCCAAGCCACCGCAGCCTCGGGGGTGCCCAATTCGTCGTAGCGTCTGCCTCCGGGCAGGTCACTTGCGCTGTTGACCAGCGCGAGGCAGGGATGCTCCTCGGCACCTGGTACGGCTGCTAGCAGTGTCTCCGACATGGTTCTCATGGTATCAGTTTCATTTAAGCGTGAGGCAACTGCTAGGCTCCAATCACGCCAAAAAGCACGTTTTTCCATGAGGAGTTTGTATGCACTTCGGTCGACCATCTGGCACGGCCCCGTTCACGTTGTCCGTGCTTTCCGCGGGCGGCACCGGTGTGGGGATGACTTCTGAGGAGGGGCTCGCGGGCACGATCTCGCTGGCGCGGACTGCGGACCGGCGCGGTTATCACCGGTTCTGGATGTCTGAGCATCATGCGATGGGGGCGACCTCGGTGTCGTCACCTCCGTTGATGGTCGCCCGCCTCATCACTGAGACGACGAGCATCCGCCTTGGTGCCGGAGGGGTGATGCTGCCTAACCACGCACCGTTGCTGATCGCCGAGCAGTTCGGGATGCTGGAGGCTCTCGCCCCGGGCCGGATTGATCTCGGGCTGGGACGCGCCCCTGGCACTGATGGGGCGACTGCTACGGCTCTGCGTCGGGGCGGGGATGCCAACGATGGATTCCCGCAGCAGGTGCGCGAGTTGCTCGGGTTCCTGGGTGACGAGTTCCCTCCCGGACACCCGTACCGGCAGGTCCACGCGGTGCCCGGCCCCTGGCAGGCAATGGAAAACCGGGTGCCTGCGCCCTCGACCGCCCCGGAGGTGTGGGTGCTGGGCTCCTCTCCGTACTCAGCACAGCTGGCCGGGCAGCTCGGCCGGCCGTATTCAGGAGCGGCAGATCCTCGACGCCTACACCAACCGCAGTTTCCATGGCACCGCCGCTACTGTCGCCGACCGTCTCGAAGCCCTGCACGAGCGCACCGGTGTCGATGAGATGATGCTCGTCGTCGGCGGCCACTCGACAACCCTCGACCAGCGCGGGATCACCCTGATCGCCGATCACTACGCACTGCCCCACCTAGGGGCACCGCTTTCGGCCGCCGCGCAGTAGCACCCATGCCAACATGCCACACGTTCACAACCAACCCCATATAAGGAGAACCCCATGACCGCACCGCACCGAGCCCTGATCGTCATCGACGCCCAACAGGAATACTTCAACGGACTGCTCCCGATTCAATACCCGGCCCGCGATGACTCCATCGCCAGCATCCAGACCGCGATCAACACCGCCCAGCAAACCGGAACGCCGGTGGTGCTCGTCCAGCACGAACTCCCGGCAGAAGCCCCGGTGTTCGCATCCGGATCGGCGACCTGGCAGAACCACCCCGAAGTAGCCGCCCACGAGAACGCCGCAGCCAAGCGCATCAGCAAGCAGTTCTCCAGCATCTTCGCAGACACCGACCTCGAAGCCTGGTTGCGTGAACAAGGCATAGACACGATCACTCTCGTTGGGTACATGACAAACAACTGCGTGATCGCCTCCGCCGCGGCCGCCGAGCCTCTCGGATTCGCCGTCGAAGTCCTCTCAGACGCGACCGGAGCAATCGACCTCTCCAACGACGCCGGCACCGCGCCCGCACGCCAGGTCCATCAGACCCTCATGGCGCTGCTGCACTCGAACTGGGCCGCCGTCACCGACACCGAGACCTGGACCGCAGCACTGCGTACGGGCGCGCCGCTGACCAAGAGCGACCTCATCACCTCCGCCGCACAAGGCCGCAGCACACGGTAGAAATCCCAAGTACGACTCCGACCGGTGATGCGCTAGGCGACCCACTGTTGCTCGGTCAGCCATTGGCGATAGGTCGTGGCGAGGGTGTCGTTGCGGAGAAGGCCCCGTTCCAGGAGTGAAATCTTGGAGGGCCATTGGCCAAGTTCGCGGGCAGCGGTCGTGATGGTGCAACCGAGCCTGGCGCGCAGCTTACGAAGATCAGTGTTGTCCGGGGCTGCCTGGGGGTTAGTGATGTGGCGAGAAATTTCCCGGGCTGCGTATCGTTTTGAGACAGCGCATTATCTCCCGTTTGCTCTTGCCCTCCGCGGTGCGTTTGGCCACGTAGTCCTTGGTTCGTTGGCACGAGGCCATGCGGACCAGGACAACCTGATACAGGGCACGGTTGGCGTTGCGGTCACCGCCCCGGCTGAGTCGGTGACGGGTCGTTTTTCCTGACGATGCCGGAATGGGCGCGACCCCGACGAGGGCCGCGAACTGGGGTTCGCTGCCGATCCGTTCCGGGTTGTCTCCGACGGTGACCAGCAGCTGGCTCGCTACTTCCATTCCGACAGCTGGCAGGTCGCAGAGCATCGGGGCATTGGTATCGAGGGTAAGACAGTGCCGCCAGGCACGTCAGTTTTTTGCTGAGTCACGCCGGCTCAAGACCATTTCCTGTATTACCGTTAATTGCCAGCTACTTGGGCCCGCGCACAGTGCCATCACCGGCTGTTGTTACGCTTTGCGGTGTGATTTCCCGAAAGCATGCGTCCTGTATCGAAGTGCCCTCGTGAGCGCCCCGGCACACGGAGTGAACGCCCGGGCGTCTACCGTCCCCCTGTACGCGGCCGGGTTCGTCACGGCGTTCGGCGCCCACAGCATCGCTGCCGGCATGGGGGCGCAGAGCGAGAACATCGGCCTGACGCTGCTCAACCTCGGCATCCTGCTGGCTCTCTATGACGTTTCCGAGGTCTTCCTCAAGCCGGTCTTCGGCGCCCTCAGCGACCGGATCGGAACCAAGCCCGTCATCGTCGGCGGTCTTCTGGCCTTTGCGGTGCTGTCGCTGATCGGCCTCTGGGCGGCGGATCCGCTGATGCTTGGACTGGCGCGGCTGGGGCAGGGTGCTGCGGCTTCGGCCTTTTCGCCGGCGTCGTCCGCGATGGTTGCGCGGCTGGCGGGAGGCAAGAAGGCCGGGACCTACTTCGGCCGGTACGGTTCGTGGAAGAGCCTGGGCTACGTCATCGGCCCGCTGCTGGGCGCGGGCCTGATCCTGGCGGGCGGGTTTGCCCTGCTGTTTGGGGCCCTCTCGGTGCTGGCGGCGGCCACCGCCGCGTGGGTCCTGGTGTCCGTTCCCCGCCTGGCGCCGCTCCCCCGTCAGCGATACACAGTTCTGGACCTTGCCCGCCAGGTCACTGAGCGGCGCTTCCTGGTTCCGACTTTGGTGCTGGCGGCCTCAACGGGAGCACTCGGCGCGGCGATCGGGTTCGTTCCCGCCCTGGCCACGCGGCACGGCCTTGGCCCGGTTGCCGGGACGGCCGCGGTCAGTGTCCTGGCCATCACATCCGTGCTCACCCAGCCCTGGATCGGCAGGCTGCGCGACACTCACCGCATTAGCGATAACCGCGGGACGACGGCGGGACTCCTCCTTACCGCCGCGGGCGTCGCACTCCTGGCGCTCATCCCGGGTCCGGTCACGCTGTTCATTGCCGCGGCAGCCATTGGGGCGGGCGTGGGACTGGCCACACCGCTCGGCTTCGCGCATCTGGCCGACACCACGCCGCCGGAGCGGATGGGCCGGACCATGGGCTCGGCGGAGCTCGGGCGTGAACTCGGCGACGCCGGCGGGCCGCTGCTGGTGGGTGGCATCGCCACCCTCACCGCCCTGCCGTTCGGTCTCGGGGCCCTGGCGCTATTGGTCGCGGCGGCCAGCCTCCCCCGCCTCCCAAACGCTGCGGTTCCCCACGCCCCGCCGGGCCGGGCAGCCGGAACCACCGGGCCTGCCGGGCCCGCAGGCGGAGCCGCTAACCGGAATGCGTAACTTTTGGCGCACGCACGGACGCATTTCCCTGGGTTGGCGCGGGCCCGCCCTCGGCGCACGCCCAAAAGTTACGCAATTCGGTCAGCTCGGGCCACGAGGTAACCGTGCGAGCCCTCACAGTTTTCTGTGACACCCTTAACCGATGACCATTCCACGCCAGGCACAACCGCGGACCCCTACCCGCCCCACCCCGGGCTCCGGCTTTATGTTCGCGTTCGCCTGGCTCGCCTGCGTTGTCGGTCTGACCGCCACCTACTACTACTTCGTCCAGACCACCACGGGCCAGTTCATCGATGAATCCGCGCTGGTTGAAGCCGTGGACATCCACGGGCCCGCGGGCAAGGCAGCCACTGAGTTCCTGGACTGGCTGCCCACCATCTCACTGGTGGTGGCCGCCGTCGTGGTCCTGTTTGTCACAGTGATCCGACGGCGGTGGTCTGCTGCAGGGATTGCAGTCACCGCGTGCATCGGGGCCAATATCGCCACCCAGGTCCTGAAGGAAATGCTGCCCGCGCGCCCGGACAAGGGTGTGGTGACGCTGGAGCTGAACTCGCTGCCGTCCGGCCACACCACCCTTGCGGCGTCCGCTGCGGCGGCGGTGTTCCTGATGGCCTCGCCGCGCTGGCGCCCGCTGGCCGGTTTCGTGGGCGGCACGTTCGCGATCGCCTCCGGGGTGTCCACGCTGATCAACCAGTGGCACCGCCCGGCCGACGTCGTCGCAGCCTTCCTCCTGGTGGGCGCCTTTATGATCCCCGCCGGCTGGCTGATCATGCGGAATGGCGCCGCGTGGAACGTGTGGGACGGCTTCGGCAGGCATGTGGGCTCGGCGAAAATCTGGCTCACGCTGCCGGTGGTGATCGGGCTCGCGTCGGCGGGGGTGGCGGTGTATTCGCTGGCCAAGATCGCCCCGGGCCCGCTCCAGGAGGGCAGCACCACCAACTACTTCTGGGCCGGGATCTCGCTCATCGTGATCGCCGGGTACCTGGCCACCACGGCCACCACGTCGCTGTTCGCATACGCCGCACGACGGCGGGACGCGCCGAGGCGCTGAACCCACCGCCGCCCGTTCTAACTCTCAATGTGACTCGCATTAGCATCGTTATTCGCGGAACGGCAATCCGATTAACCTGACCCATCAGCGCATGCCGTGAGCCATGGGTCTCCGACGTTCCGCGCTCGACGAAGCCTGCCCGCAGGCAGTGGCAGGATGGGTCCATGAGTATCGCCAAGTCCATTTTGCTGTTCGTCCTGGCCGCGGCCGCCGAGATCGGCGGCGCCTGGCTGGTGTGGCAGGCGGTCCGCGAGGGCCGGGCGTGGTGGTGGGCAGGCTTGGGAATCATTGCCCTGGGGATCTACGGCTTCGCGGCCACCCTGCAGCCTGACGCCCACTTCGGGCGCATCCTCGCCGCCTACGGCGGCGTTTTCGTGGCCGGCTCCCTGGCTTGGGGCATGGCCTTCGACGGGTTCCGGCCGGACCGCTGGGACCTCGTCGGATCCGCGATCTGCCTACTCGGCGTTGCTGTTATCATGTTCGCCCCACGCGACGCCGGCTAGGAACCACCGATGTACACGGATGGCTGAATACAGGCTTTGATGTACCTTAGGTTCATGGAAACCGTCACCCATGCCCCGGTGCTTGCGCGCTTCGGGTACGCGGTCTCAGATCCGACCCGTGCGCGGATCCTGCTGGCCCTTGCCGATGCCCCCTCGTATCCCTCGGACCTGGCGGAGTCGCTGGGCGTGTCCCGGCAGAGCATGTCCAACCATCTGACCTGCCTGCGCGGCTGCGGCCTGGTGGTTGCCGTACCGGACGGGCGCCGCAGCCGGTATGAGCTCGCCGACGCCCGTCTCGGCCATGCGATCAGGGATCTGCTGGCCGTGGTCTTGGCCGTGGACCCAGAATGCTGCGCGGCCGACGGGACCTGCCTGACATGACCGCGATTATGCAGAGTGCGCCTTCCGCTTCCCGCCGGGCCGTACTGGCCCGGCGCATCCGCCTGTTCGCCGCGGCCACCATCACCTACAACGTGATCGAGGCCGCCGCGGCACTTTGGGCCGGGGGCGAGGCCGATTCATCCGCGCTGATCGGCTTCGGGCTGGATTCGGTGATCGAAGTTGCGTCCGCTCTGGCCCTGTCATGGCAATTCTCCGCGAAGGACCCCGAACGGCGTGAGCAGCTGACCCTGCGGATCATTGCCGTATCCTTCTTTGCCCTGGCCGCTTTTGTCGCCGTGGATGCGGTCCGCTCGCTGTTCGGCGCCGGCGAGCCCCGGCATTCCCCCATCGGTATTGTCATCGCGGCCGTGAGTCTGGCGATCATGCCGGTACTGTCCTGGCTGCAGCGCAGGGCCGGGCGGGAACTAGGTTCACGAACAGCGGTGGCCGACTCAAAACAGACCCTGCTGTGCACGTACCTCTCAGCGGTCCTGCTGGCCGGCCTGCTGCTGAACAGCACCATGGGCTGGTGGTGGGCCGACGCCGGCGCCGCCCTCGTGATTGCAGCAATCGCAGTGCGCGAAGGCATCAACGCCTGGCGCGGCGAGGCCTGCTGCACAGTCCCCCACGCCGCCGAGTCTGACGAATGGAAAGCGGACGATTGCTGCGCCGCCCCCGCGTCCGCGCCGTCACCGGGCACTGGCGTGGACTTTGAACTTCTCAGCATCCCCGGCTGCCCGAACACCGCGGCCGCCAGGGACGTTTTTGCCAGGGCTCTGGCACTGGAAGGAATCTCAGAAACAGTGCATCTCAGGGAGGTCTCTTCCGACGCTGAGGCCGAAGCCCTCGGTTTCCGCGGCTCCCCGACCTTCAGGGCAGCGGGCCGGGACCTGTTTCCGGGCAACGGCACACCCGCGCTCTCCTGCCGCCTCTACCGTTCCGGGCCCACCCTTTCGGGCGTTCCGCCACTGGAAGAGCTTCACGCGGCCCTGCGCTCCACGCTGGCCGCTGACTCCTGAAGCTCTCGATGAGATGGGTCCGGGGCGGACAGGATCGCAGCAGTAAAGCGGCAGAGATGAGGTGCCCGGTTCCGTATCGTCCACGTTGCCGTTAAGACCGCGTCAATATTCGGTGCCTGCGCATTAAGGATTCGTCAGGAACGCGTTTGCCTCCAGTTTCCCGGGGGTTGACTGGGATCAGCCCCCGGCGGCGTTAAGGATGCGTTAAGATCCCGGGTTTGCCCGCTAACGGCCCTAGGCGCGGTGCTAGGCTCCGTTGGTTATGCACCCCAATCCCGCCGGCGCGGGGTATAGAAAGTTACCCGTTGACTGCACCCACCCGCTTCTCCATTCCCGCCAGCGTGCCCAATCCGGAACGCGACGAGGGACCCGGAAACGGGCTCACCCGGTGGCTGCTGGAACACACGGTCCACCAGCCGGTGGGCCCGGAAACTGCTGAGGACCACGCACCCACCCAGAGCTGGTGGAAGGTCATGTGCCTCACCGGGGTGGACTACTTTTCCACCCTCTCCTACTTGCCCGGCATCGCCGCCCTCGCCGCCGGGGCGCTCTCCCCGCTGGCCACCCTGCTGATAGTCGGCCTCACCCTGCTGGGCATGCTGCCGATGTACCGGAGGGTCGCCCACGAAAGCCCGCACGGACAGGGATCGGTGGCCATGCTGGAAAAGCTCCTGCCGTTCTGGCGCGGGAAAATCTTTGTGCTCATCCTGCTCGGATTCGTAGCCACCTCCTGGATCATCACCATCACCCTCTCCGCGGCCGACGCCACCGTCCACATGCTCGAGAACCCCTACTTGCCGCCCTTCCTGGACGGCCAGGCAGTCGCCATCACCGTGGTGCTCCTGCTCATTCTCGGCGGGGTGTTCCTGCTCGGATTCTCCGAAGCGGTCGCCGTCGCCATCCCCCTGGTGGGCATCTTCCTCGTGCTCAACGCGGTGATCATCGGAACGGGAATTTACGACGCCGTCACACAGCCGGGTGCCATGGCTGACTGGACCGCGGCGCTCACGTCCGCCGGAACCGGCTTTGGCGACATCGCCGGACCTGCCCTGCTCGCCTTCCCGCTGCTGGTCTTGGGCCTGTCCGGCTTCGAGACCGGCGTCAGCATGATGCCACTGGTCGCGGCCAACGGCGCCACAGCTGAGGAACGCCTGGCCGCCCGCGTCCGGAACACCCGAAAGCTCCTCACCACGGCCGCCCTGATCATGAGCGTTTACCTCCTGGGCAGCAGCTTCGTGACGACGGTGCTGATCCCTGCAGAGGCCTTCCAGGCAGGTGGCGAGGCCAACGGCCGTGCCCTGGCCTATCTGGCCCATGAGCTGCTGGGCAACGGCTTCGGCTCCGTCTACGACGTCAGCAGCATCCTGATCCTGTGGTTCGCTGGTGCGTCCGCCATGGCAGGGCTGATCAACATCGTTCCCCGCTACCTTCCGTCCTACGGGATGGCCCCGGACTGGTCCCGGGCCGTGCGCCCGGTCGTTCTGGTGTACACCGCCATCAGCATCCTGATCACCATCGGTTTCAACGCCGACGTCAACGCCCAGGCCGGCGCGTACGCCACCGGCATCCTGGCCATGATGGTTTCCGGCGCCGTCGCGGTCAGCATCTCCGCCGCCCGCAGCAAGAGGCTGGGCGCCGCCGTCGGCTTCACCATCCTGACCCTGATCCTGTTGTACGCGCTGGGGGCCAACGTCATCGCCAAGCCGGACGGCATCGCAATCTCCGGCTTCTTCATCCTGGGCATCATCGTCGTGTCGCTCGTCTCCCGGGTCAGCCGCACCACCGAACTCCGGGTCCACAAGATCGAGTTCGACGACGAAGCCCGCAACTTCATCACCCACACGCTCGACTTTGACGGGCGGATAAACCTGATCGCGAACCGCCCGCAGGCCCGCGACGCCGCAGAATACCGCGAGAAGGAAGCCCAGCAGCGGGAGAACAACCCTGTGCCCGGAACCGCCGATGTGATCTTCCTGGAGATCGAAGTCACCGATCCCTCGGGCTTCAGCGATGTCCTCGAGGTGCGCGGCATCGAAGTGGGCGGACACCGCGTCCTCCGCGCCGAAAGCCCGGCCGCTCCCAACGCCATCGCCGCCATCCTGCTGGCCCTCCGCGACGCCACCGGCGTCCGGCCCCACGCCTACTTTGAATGGGCAGAAGGCAATCCCCTGGCGCACCTCATGCGTTACCTGCTGCTGGGACGCGGAGACACCGCCCCCGTGGTCCGCGAGATCATCAGGGAAAACGAGCCCGATCCTGCCCGCCGCCCCGGCATCCACGTGGGCTGACGGGCAGTCCAATGACCGCACGCGGCGCCGTCCCCGGCGCGAAGGGACCTGCCCTACGGGTGAAGGGACTCGGCCCCGGCCCTGCCCGATGGAAGGGCAAAGCCGTCAAAGCCGGCAAGGAGAATGCTGTCCGGCGGGCCCTCTCGCACCCGGTCCGTTCGGTACCTCTGGCCTTCCTGGCAGTCATCATCCTGGGAGCATCCCTGCTGATGCTGCCCGCCGCCCGGACCGGCAGCGACCCCGGAACCGACCCCCTGATGGCCGCGCTCTTCACCTCCGTCTCAGCCGTCTGCGTCACGGGGCTGATCACCGTCGACACGGCCACGTACTGGACGCCGTTCGGGCAGACCGTGATCCTCGGACTGATCCAGGTAGGCGGGTTCGGCATCATGACGCTAGCCACGCTCCTGGCCCTGCTGGTCCGGAAAAGCATCGGCCTGCGCGGCCAACTGGTGGCGCAATCCGAAACGCACACGCTCAACCTGGGCGACGTCCGCGCCGTGCTGCTCCGCGTGGCGAAGCTTATGGTCGGCATAGAGGCAGCCACCGCCGCGGTCCTGACCGGACGTTTCTGGCTGGCCTACGACCAGAACCCGGCCACGGCGCTGTGGCACGGTGTATTCCACGCCATCTCGTCGTTCAACAACGCCGGCTTCGCGCTGTACAGCGACAACCTCATCGGCTTCGCGGAGGACCCCTGGGTCATCGTCCCCATCTGCCTGGCGATCATCGGAGGCGGCCTCGGGTTCCCGGTCATCATCCAACTGCTCCGGGGAAACGTCAAAGCCGGCAACTGGAGCGTCCATCTCCGCCTGACGATCTACGGCACGCTGGCGCTGCTGGCCCTGGGTACCACGCTTTTCGCGGCCTTCGAATGGAACAGGGACGAAACACTCGGCGGACTGTCCCTGACCGGCAAACTGCTGGGCTCCCTGGCCGGTGGCGTCTTCCCCCGCACTGCCGGCTTCAACAGCATCGACTACGGCGTAGCGTCACCGGAAACGCTCATGGTCACCAACATCCTGATGTTCATCGGCGGCGGCAGCGCCGGCACCGCCGGCGGCATCAAGATCACCACGTTCCTGGTACTGGGTTTCTCCATTTGGAACGAGATCCGCGGCCGCGACGTGGTGACCATCGCCCACCGCTCCATCAGCGCTTCCTCCCAGCGCCAGGCCCTGTCCGTGGCGCTGCTGGGTGTGGCCGCGGTGGTGGGCGGCACCTTGGCGCTGCTGATGCTGACCGACTACAGCCTGGAAAAAGTACTGTTCGAATCCATCTCCGCGTTCGCCACCGTGGGGATGAGCACCGGCATCACCTACAACCTCCCGCCGTCGGCCGAATGGGTGCTCATAGCACTGATGTTCCTCGGCAGAATCGGTACCGTGACGGTCGCATCCGCGCTGGCCCTGTCCTCCCGGCCCCGCCGCTACAGCCTGCCGGAGGAGCGCCCCATCATCGGCTAGCACAACCCGCCCTTCGCCGGACGCAGCGGAAACGTACGACGACGGGACGCGCCAACGCGCTGAGCCCGCCGCCGTCGTCAGCACCGTTACAGGCGCCTAGGCGTCATCCTTGCCGATGTTCTGAGTCACTACCGGCTCGCCTTCGGCCCTGTTCGTCCGCCGGTTGATCAACCAGGTAACAAACCAGAGCACCACCCCTATCGCCATCAGTCCCCCGGCGATCTGGTACTGGATGACGTTGCGGCCCACCCACGGCCCGGCGAGGAATGCACACAACAGGGCGGCGAGCAGCGGCAGCTGCCCCGGCGATGTGAAGAACACCCTGCGGGTGAGGTCCCTCTTCCGGCGAAGCACCAGGCAGGCCACGTTCACAACGGTGAAGACGCACAGCAGCAGGAACGCCGTGGTCCCGGAGAGGTTGGCCACGATGTTGCTCTTGGTGTCGCTGGTGACGTACCAGATCAGTCCCAGCGCGAGGACGGTGGAGAACAGGATCCCGGCCCACGGGGTGCGGCGGCCCGGCAGGACCTTGCCCAACGCAGGCGGCAGGACGTTCTGGCGTGCCATGCCGTAAATCAGCCGGCTCGCCATCAGCATATTGATCAGCGCGGTATTGGCAACAGCGAAGACGGCGAGGAACGGGAAGACCCTGTCTATGGGGAAGTCCGGCGAGCCCTTGTGCACCACCTCCAGCAGCGCGGCGCCCTCTGCCTCGCGGATGTTCTCCAGCTCGGTGGGCGACAGCACGCTGACCACGGAGACGGCCACCAGCATGTAGAGGAGCACCGCGATGCCGAGGCCGGTCAGCATGCTTCGTGGGAAGATCCGTTCGGGGTTCTTGGTCTCCTCCACCATGTTCACCGAGTCCTCAAAACCCACCATGGCGAAGAAGGCAATGGACGTCGCTGCGGTAACCGCCAGGAACAGGCCCTTGTCCTGGTAGTCGTTGAAGACGAAGATTTCTCCGGCGTTCCCGGTGCCCTGCGTCATGACGTAGAAACCGACGCCGATCACGATGCAGAGGGCGATCATCTCCACCAGTGTGAGCACCACGTTGAACTTCACGCTCTCCCCCACGCCGCGCAGGTTGATTGCGGCCAGCAGGACCATAAATCCCATCGCGACGGCGGTGATTACGCCCTGCGCAGGCACATCCATCCAGCCGTTGATTTCCAGGCCGCCGAAGAAGTTCTGCGCGAGGACGTTCGCGGACGTGGAGGCGCTGGTGATGCCGGAGCAGACCACGGCGAATGCCACCAGGAACGTGACGAAGTGGATGCCGAACGCCTTGTGGGTGTAGAGCGCCGCCCCTGCCGCCTGCGGGTACTGCGTGACCAGCTCGAGATAGGAGAAGGCGGTCAGCGTCGCGACGACGAACGCGAGCAGGAACGGCAGCCAGACGATGCCGCCCACTGTCCCTGCCATGGTTCCGGTGACTGCGTACACTCCGGCGCCGAGGATGTCGCCGACGATGAACAGCAGGAGGAGCTTGGGGCCCAGGACCCGCTTGAGCTCGTGTGTCTCTGCCTCCGGAGTTGCCGGAAACAGGTCATCTGAAGTGGTGCTCATCGCCCTGACCTCCACACTCAATACGTCAAACGTGGCCTACTTTAGGGTGATCCTTGCGCGTCACTTTGGCAACAGGTCCAGCCGGGTCTTCTTGGCAGCGAGATGGCATTTCACGGCAGTGTTAGAGCCTGGCCCTGACCTGCGAAAACACAAGAAACCTTGACGCAATCTTGAGGAATTCGCGGGCTTAAGTTGCGCCTGGTCGTGAAAAGTGGTTTTTGCCAGCCCACGTGAGCCTGGCATTCACGGTCGGCCCACTGGGGGGCGGCTGGCCCACCTGGGGTGGGCAAGGTCGAAAAGGATTCTTCTCATGGGCATCAGCATGAAAACCACTTCCGGCAAGATTCTTGGTTCCGTCGCACTGGTGGGCACTGCCGCCGCAGTCGCAGGCATGGGCACCTACGGTGCATTCACGGGAACCACAACACGGGTCGACGAGCAGGTCACTGCCGGCACCGTCGATATCGACCTGACCGATCCGGGGACCCTGAGTGTCGCCGTCACCGGCCTCCTGCCCGGTGACTCCGTCGAAAAGTTCGCCACACTGAAGAACACTGGCAACTCCAGCCTGAACACCGTGACGCTCACCACAGCGCCCACCGTCGCCTCAAAGCTCACCGCCGAGGCAACTAACGGCCTGCAGTTGACCATCGAGTCCTGCACCGTCGCCTGGACAGTCGTGGCTGCCGCGGAAGACACTTGCGCAGGGATCAAGTCCACCATTCTGGCTAAGAGCGCGATCATCGGCACGGGAACGGCACTCACCGGCCTGTCATCCACTACGGCTGGAGCTGAGGACAAGCTCAAGATCACCACTTCCCTGCCCTCTACGGCAGACGACACCTTCCAAGGCCTGACCAGCACCATCGGCTTCACGTTCGACGCGACGCAGCGCACTGGCCAAGTCAAGTAGCCGTCAGGCCTGAGTCTTGGCGGAGTTACGAACCCCGCACCGATAGCCAGAAGCACCACCGGACCCTCCTCAAGGCTGGAAAGCGATGAGCGCAGTAACTGAAATTCCGACAGCGGCAGGCAGCGCCGCCCAGGTAACTGAGCTGTCCCAGCGCCCCCGCACCTCCCGCGGCGGCGCTGGGACCTTCATCCCTGCACGGGCCGCGTCGCGCTTCAAAACCGGCATTCGCCGCGGGGTCAACGTCCTCACCACGACAATGGTCGTCGTCGCGGTGTCCGCGTTCCTTTTCCTCGCTATTGGTCCCCGGGTCCTCGGTTATCAGACGTCCACGATGCTCACCGGCTCGATGTCCCCCCTGATCAACGCCGGCGACGTTGTGGTCACGGCCCCCACCCCAGTCGGTGACATCGTGGTGGGCGACATCATCACCTACCTCATTCCCGTCGAGGACCACCGGGTGGAAACCCACCGCGTCACCCAGATACTCACAAATGCGGACGGGACGACGGCTGTGCGGACCAAAGGTGACGCCAACAACGGCGTGGATCCTTGGACCGCAACCCTCAAGGGAGCGACCG
Organism: Pseudarthrobacter adonitolis; assembly: GCF_055412845.1. Lineage (NCBI taxonomy): Bacteria > Bacillati > Actinomycetota > Actinomycetes > Micrococcales > Micrococcaceae > Pseudarthrobacter > Pseudarthrobacter adonitolis. Next base: position 18,103 of record NZ_JBVAYW010000028.1, read on the forward strand.
TTGACCGGCACGTCCTGACGGTCCCCTACATGGGTCAAGTCATTCGCACTTTGCGCCAGCCGGTTGTCCTGAACACCTTCATGTACGGCGCACCGGCCGTGCTGGTGATCGGGTTGCTGGCGTCCATCTGGCGCAAGGACCCGGAACCAGCAGTCCGTGAGTAGCCGCACATCGGAAGCCGGCAGGGTGGTGCGTGCCATCGGCGTGACGCTCGTCGTCGTTCTGGGCCTGACCCTCGCCCCCGCAGCAAGCGCCTCCTTTAGGTCCGCCAGCCAAGCGTCAACAGGCTTTTCTACGGCCACCCTGAACACCCCGACGACTTCCTCGATTTCGCTGAATGCCAGCTGCAGCCAGAGCAAGAAGACCCTCACTGTCACGTTGGCCGCCACGGGCTCGCTGCCGTACGCGAACGCACTACGGATCTCGGCGGACGCCGGTGGAACCGCGTCCTCGAAGGATCAAGCGCTGACATACAACGGAGATCAAGTATTTACGGCAAACTCGGGCGGCCAGACAGTCGTGTTCAAGCTCGAGATCCGAGCAATCTACAAAGTAGACGCCGCCCACGCTTGGACCAGTCCGCCGCTGCTTCGCACGTATACCTGCTTCTGATCAGCCCGCCTTCAGCTAAGATTGCCGCAACCGCGGAAGCACCACGGCGAACACGCCGGCCGCCGCAAACCCCAGGAGACCGGTAGCCGAGACCCCAGCGCCGAGGGTGGCCAGCGCCGTCACTCCGGAGAGCAGGACGGGCCCGCCGGTGGATCCTGCGTCGGCGATGAACCGCCACAGCCCCAGGAACTGGCCGCGGCCGCGGTCGGGCGAGAAGTCGGCGCCGAGCGTCATGATTAGCCCGGAGCTGATGCCGTTGCCGAAGCCAATAAGCAGTGACGCTAGCAGCAGCCCGGCATACGAAGCAGTGAGCGGAATCAGCAGCATCGCGATGCCCATGATGATGGTGGACGGGATGGCCACGAACAGCCGGCCGCGGCGGTCCATTACCTTGCCGGCCGGGTAAAACACCAGCATGTCGATTGCCCCGGACAGCCCGTAAATCACCGATGCCTGCGCCGCATCCATGCCCAGGTGGTCCGCCCACAGCGGGATGACCACCTGACGGGACGCGCGCAGCGCGCTGAGCAGCAGGACCCCCGCACCCAGCGTCAGGAACACGCCGGCATGCGAAACCGCCACATTCCGCAGCGTCGGCTCCGGACCCTTGTGTCCGCCGTCGGGCGCTGGCGGGACCACCAGATCCGGGATGGTGACCGCCAAAACGGCGGCCGCAGCCATGCCCACCACCCCCACCCAGTACGCTCCGGCGATCCCGGCGAACTGCATCACGCCGGCACCAATGAACGGCCCGATGAAGATGCCGATCCTGCTGACCCCGCCCAGCGTCGACAGCGCGCGCGCCCGGAACCGGACGGGCACCGCCTCGGTGAGGTACTTCTGCCGCGCCAGGCTGAAGACGCTCGCGGCCATCCCGACGACGGCCATCGCCACCGCGAGCAGCCACAGTCCGTTGGGAATCATGGATGACATGGCTGCGGCCGCGAGCGCCAGGGCGCCCACCGCGGCCGCGCCGACGATGGACCAGCGTTCACCGAACTTGAGCGTGATGAGGGACGCGGGAAGGTTGAAAAACCACGAGCCGAGCCCGATCAGCGTGACGATCAGTGCGGACACCGCTACCGACGCGCCGAGGTCGCGGGCGGAGAGGACCACCACCGGGAGGACCGCGCCTTCGCCGATGCAGAACAGCAGCGCCGGCCCGAACGCGGGTATGGCAATGCTTCGGAAATTGAACGGCTGTGGGGTTCCGGGCGAAGTCATCAGATTTATCTTATGCCCGCCGGAAATTCGCCGGCTTTCAGGGGGTCACAAGCGGCCCCGCGAGGACTAACGTTTGCCTTGTGGGGCGCTCCCGCCTGCCCCTCACAGCTAAGGAGGGCTCATGGGTGAAGTGTGGATCCGCACCATCAACAACGGATTGGTCCGGGCCGACAAAGTCACGGAAATCGCGTCCACCCGGGGGTCTCTTCATGAGGACCAGGGTTTTGCCCTGAAGGTCATCGTGGACGGCAAGGCCCACGTTGTGATTGACGACGGCGATCTGCCAGGCAAGCTTCCCGAACGGCTGGAGCACGCACAGCACCTGGAGGATGCCCTGCTGTTCGCCCTCGACGAGGCCCGCGAAGCCGACGCGTCCATGGTGGTCTTCTTCGAGCCGCAGAGCGACCGCTGGGCACTCGCCGCGGCGGCGGAACTGGCCGGCGGGATTCCCGCCGTCGGATAACCCCCGCCGGCGGCCCTCCACTAAAGCGCGAAGGGACAGTTAAGCCCCTCTTCCAAGCGCGAACAGGCAGCAGATGACGCCAAATCCCCCATTTGAGGTCATCTGCTGCCAGTTCGCGCAAATGGGAGTTCGCGCTAAACGGTGTGGCGCACGTGCGGGGTCAGGCGGCGGCGTGGCTGAACTCGGTGGCCCTGGCGGTGGCACGGCGCGGCGCGAGGATGCTCAGCGTGCAGGGTGTCTGCTGCGGGTCAATCCTGGCGGGCAGGTGATGCGTCTCGGAGCAGGCCTGCAGTTGCCGCATTGCTTCGGGATCGACGCGGGCATTCCGCACGTCCAATTCCAGGTCGAGGTTGTGCTTCAAGGCGTTGGCGCGTTTCACCACTACGTAGAGGGCTTGAATGCTGTGCACGGTGACGTGGCCTTTGGCGAGAACCTGGGCCTTCGCGTGGTCGAGATCTACCCGGACAAGAATGCTGAGCTTTTCGGACAAGATAATCATGCCTTCCTTGCGTGGCTGCGACGCTGCAGCCGGAGGCCGCGACGCTGCGACCAATGGCCGCGCCTCTGCAGCCTCATTCAGAATAGGCAACGAATGTGACATGCGCAACATCCCGACCCGTTTACGTCGGAGCCCGCCGCGGCGCCTACCCGGCCAGCCCCCGCACTCACCCGGATTAGACATTTCCGTTACTGACAATTCGAAACATGTGAACTTACTGACAATTGGCTGGAATCGTCTGTCATACTGCCAGTGCCTGTTGGTTTCATTGCTTAAGGGCTAGCGGGACACCAAAAATGGATTCGCTGGACAGGCCGGGCAGAAAACATCGCATTCATCGGTCTCAAAGCAAAGGTCTCAGCCATGAAAAATCCTTCCCCGCGTACACGTAAAATCGCATTGCTCGCAGCCGGGCCGCTGGCGGTCCTGGTGGCCGGCGGCATGGTCTGGCAGGGCTCCCAAGCGGCCTTCACCGCCTCCACCCGCAACGCCGGTAGCGCCTGGAGCACCGGCAACGTGGTGCTCACGGACGACGACCTGGGGGCAGCGGCCTTCACGGTGGAGAACATTGTGCCTGGCCAGACCGGCCAGAAGTGCATCGTGGTCACGTCCAACGCCAACGTGCCCGGTGAGGTCAGGGTCTACACGCAGAACCTGATCACCTCGAAGGGCCTGGAGGACCGGATTTTCTTCGATCTTGAGCGGGGCACCGGCGGCTCCTTCAATGACTGCACCGGCTTTACACCCACGGCCAACACAATCCCGGAACTGCCCATCTCCAGACTGGCCGCGGTCAACCGGGACTTCGCCACCGGCGGCGCACCCTGGGATACCACCGGCACTCCCGGGGAGGCCCAGAGCTACCGAGGCACGTGGCGGTTCGACACCACCGGCCTGAGCCAGGACGCCATCAACGCCCTGCAGGGTGCGCGGGTGGGCCTCGACCTGGTGTGGGAACTCCAGTCGGACGAGTCCCCGGTCCTGCCCTAGCCACGAGGTTACGGCACTAGCAAAACTGTGAACCGGGAGGAACCCGGGTCCGCCCAGAACTCCTCCTGGTGGGGCCCGCTGTTTTCCGCCGACGGATGGGCGCTCTTTGTGGCGTCCACCCTGTCGCGGCTGTATCTGGGCGTGATGCTTAGCCTTGCCCTGATTGCGGTCCTGCCTGCCCTGCTGGGTTGGCACGGCACGGTGGTCCAGAGCGGTTCGATGGAGCCGCACATCAGCGCGGGCGACGTTGTCCTTGCGGCCGCATTCGGTCCCGACCAGCGGGTTCCCGTCGGCGGCGTGGTCGAGTTCACCAGCCCGGCGGAGGCCGAGCCGAGCGGCGTGGAAAAGACCCGCCTGCACCGGATCGTGGCCGAGAATCCGGACGGCACCTTCGTCACGGCCGGGGACGCCAACGCCGAGGTGGACAGCACCCCTCTGGACCGCGGGCAGATCTCGGGCCAGGCCCGCATCCTCGTTCCGTCGATCGGGCTCCCCGGTTTGTGGCTGGGCCTGGGCAACTTTCCGGCCTTGGCCTTGTGGTCAGTGCTGACGCTGCTCGCCGTCGTCGCGGCCCTTTTCGGCGGGCGTCCCGCAGGGCAATCAGAACAGACGGACGACGGCGGCACTCCCCCGCCTGCCCACAGCACCCAGGCGCACCGCACCAAATCATTTCGCCTCCGCACCGGCAGCACACTGGGCCTCGTTGCGGCTTTGGTGGCCCTGGTCATTGCCGGCGCCACCGTTTTCTCCTCGGCCGCCTTTACCGCCAGCACGGCCAACGCCGCCAACACCTTCGGTACTTCCGCCGACTGGAATCCACCCACCGTGAGCCTGGCCAACCCCGGAGCCACGGTGAAGGGCACCGTGGCCCTCACCGCTGACGCAGCCGACGCCGAATCCGGCCTCCGCAGCGTCACCGTCGAATACCAGCGGGCCGGGGCCAGCACCTGGACTGCACTCTGCACGCCCGCCGCCCAGCCCTACTCGTGCAGCTGGAACACCACGTCCGTGACGGACGGCAGCTACAGCCTGCGCGCCGTGGCCACCGACAACGCAGGCTTCACCACCACCTCGGCCATCCTCGAAACACGGGTGGCCAACACCTATGTTGTGGTCCTTGCCGATCCCGGCGAGATCCAGCGCGGCTCGGTCAGCTTGTCCACTACAGTGTTCAATCCCCCCGGCGTCATCAGCACCGTCCGCGTGGAATACTCCGTGGCCGGGGCCAACAGGTGGAACACGCTCTGCACCGCGCTCCTCGCCCCGTACAACTGCACCTGGGCAACCGGCACCTTCGCCAACGACTACTACGACCTCCGGGCTGTGGCGGACTCCGGCCCCAGCAGCACCTACTCCGAAACACTGACCGACATCCTGGTGGACAACCTGGCACCCACGGTCAGCATGGTTGATCCCGGAACCCCGCTGAGCGGCATCAGGACGTTCACCGCCACCGCGGCGGACGCCCATTCCGGCATAGCCCAGATGCAGCTCCAGTACGCCCGGACCGGCACCAGCACCTGGCTGCCCATGTGCACCGTGGACGTGGCGCCGTACTCCTGCCGGTTCGACACCACCACCCTGGCCAACGCCAGCTACAGCTTCCGCGCCGTGGCCACCGACGCAGCAGGCAACAGCACGGCGTCCGCAGCCATCGCCAACCGCGTGGTGGACAACACCGTTTCCTCCGTTTCCGTCGAAGATCCGGGCGCCTACCTGACCGGCACCGTCACCCTGAACGCCGCAGCGAACTCCACCGCCGGCGTCGGGAGCGTGCGGATCCAGACGGCCCCGGCCGGCACCACCACGTGGACCACCCGCTGTACTCTCGCGGCGGCACCGTTCGCCTGCGCGTGGAACACGACCATCGTCCCGGACGGCCTCTACGACTTCCGCGCCATCCTCACCGACGCCGCCGGCAAGGAGACCATTTCCGCCACCGTGACCGGACGCCGGGTGGACAACAGCCCCCTGCGCGCCACCGACGTCCAGGCAACCAACGGTTCAGGCGCACTCGGGAAACTGGATGCCGGCGACACTCTGAGCTTCACGTACAGCCAGCAGGTCAACCTCGCCAGCGTCACGCCCGGCTGGGCCGGCGCCCCGCTCCCGGTGACGGTGCGGCTGCGCGACGGCACCCTGCTGGGCCTGGGCAACAGCGGCGACACCCTGGATGTCCAGCGGCCCGGCAGCACCGTGAATCTGGGCACCGTCAACACCAAGGCCGACTTCGCCAAGAACCGCAAGACCATCACCTTGAACGCCACCATGACCGCGGCAACCGTGACCACCGGCGGGGTGCCGCGCACGGTAGTGACGGTCACCCTGGGCAGCGCGGCCAGCGGCAGCGCGAACCTGCGCACCTCGTCCACGGCGGCGGCCATGGTGTGGAGCCCGACGTCGTCCGTCACCAGCAGCGCGGGCGTCGCCTCCTCCACGGCGCCGGCCACCGAGACAGGGACGCTGGACCGGGACTTCTGACGGATCCGGTGGTTGAGCCTGTCCCCGGCGCCTGTCGAAACCCAGCCACTCCCTCTGACATGAGCTGCTGCAGATGGAACGCCGGTCCGGCCATAGGATCTGAGCATGCATATTGCCGTTCCAGGAGGTACCGGGGCCGTTGGCCAACATGTCGTCTCTATTGCCAGGGACCGCGGACATCGGGTGACAAGCCTGACCCGATCGGAAGGCGTGGACCTGTCGACGGGCCGCGGCCTGCACGAAGCCCTGCACGGTGTGGACACCGTTATTGACGTCTCCGGAATCCAGACGATTTCCACCAGGAAGGCCGTGGACTTTTTCACCGCCGCCACCCGGAACCTGCTCGCAGCTGAGGTGGCGGTTCAGTGCAGGCACCATATTGCGCTCTCGATCGTAGGCATCGACACGGCTGTTTCTGGCCTGTACGCCGGGAAGCTCGCGCAGGAGGATGCCGTCCGGCACGGAGAGGTGCCGTGGACCATCCTGCGGTCCACTCAGTTCCACGAGTTTGTGCCTATGGCCATCAACGCCGCCTCGATCGGCCCGGTGGTCCTGGTTCCACAGATGATCACTCAGCCGGTCGCGGCGCGGGAAGTAGCTGGGGCGTTAGTGGATGCAGCAGAGCAGGGACCCCGCGGACGGGTTGCTGATCTTGGCGGTCCCCGTCGGGAGCAGCTCGCGGATCTGGTCCGCGAATACTTGCGGAAATCCGGGCAGCGGAAGCTGGTCGTGAAGGTACCGGCACCCGGCGCCATGGGTCAGGCCATGCGTCGTGGTGACCTGGTCCCGGCGGCAGGCTCCGCCGTCGGACGCCAGACGTTCCACGAGTGGCTGGAAACCAGGCGTCCAGTCGACTAGTGGCGTTGCCTGTGACGCATCACCGCGGCAGAGAGCCCCATGATGCCCATGAGAGACCCGAGGGTGATTGCCAGGCCTGTGAGGTATTCAAGAATGGTCATCGTTGACGCACCTTTCATATGGCTGATGCGCTGACGCTAGGGGTCGCTGCTCAGGATCAGCCAAAGGTGGCAAGGTGCATTCACTCAAGATTCCGGCGCCCACGAAAGTAGGGAACGGAGGAACGAACCCCTACCGGTACCCGTCCACGATCGACGCTGCGATTTCCTTGTATGCCCGCCGCGTATCCGGCTTCAGCACGTCCAGGGTGACCAGGTCGCCGTCGGCTACACCCCTATCGTGCGGGACGGCGATGAGCTGGCGGCAGATCCCGGCGAGGTGCTCCTCGATGGCGTCCTTGTCCACGCGGGAGGAGACCTCGTCCTTGTCTGTGATAACAACGACGGCGTTCCGGGCCAGGTCCTCGTACCCGTGGCTCGCCAGCCAGTGCAGGGTGCTGCGGGCACGCTTGGCCCCGCTCACGGCATACCCGGCGGCGATGATCAGGTTGTCCGCGGACTGCAGGATCCCGCTCATGGCGTTGTGGGTCACGCCGGTGCCGCAGTCGGTCAGGGCCACGGAGTAGTAGCTGGAGATGAGCTTGCGGATCCGCAGGTACTCGGCGGCCGTGAGCGAGTCGGAGACCTCCGGGTCCTGCTCCCCCGCGATCAGGTGCAGCCGGCCGGCGTGGTGCATGTACCGGGCCAGCGCGGTGAGGGAGTCAACACCGTCGATGTTCTTGAGCAGGTCGGTGATGGTGCGCGGGCTGGCCTGCTGGTAGATCCCCTCGCCGAGGGCGCGCTCCACGAGGTCGCCGGAATCCGGGTTGGCGTCGATGGCGCAGGGCGGGTCGCCGCGGAATTCGGCCAGCGTCAGGCCCACACCCACCGTGGTGGAGGTTTTGCCGATGCCGCCCTTGAGACTCAGCACCGCCGTGTTGTAGCTGCCCTGCAGCTGGCGTGAGATGCGGCGGCCCAGTTCGTCTTCCTCGCGCTGCTTGGCGCCGGGCCCCATGTTCCAGGCCCCGCCCGTGAGCGAGTAGAGGGCGCCGCGGACGCCGCCCACCGGCCGCGGTTTCTGTTCGCGCACGAACAGGCCCGGGGAGCTGATGAAGTCAGGCATGGGGCTGTCGGCGATGACGTCTGCCGCCGTGGGGCGGATGCGCCGGAACGCCGGTGCTTCGTCTGAAACGTACGACGACGGCGGCGCGGCTTCGGCGCCGTCGTACGCCACTGCGGGGGTGCCTGAGTCCGGCTCGGCTGGCTGCCCGGCCTGCGGCTGCGCGGTGACCGGCGGCCTGGCGGGCCGGCGGGTGGGCGCAGGGACAGAGGTGATGGGAGCCGAAGGTGCGGGACTGGCTTGGTCGGCGGCGGCCGCCGCCTCCGCCCAGGAACTGCGGCGCGGTACGGGGGTGACGGCGTCGGAGGTGTTGGAAAGATCTGGCGTTACTGCTGGCATGGTTCCTGTCTGGGCATCCTGCAGCGCACCGTCGGCGCGACGGAGGTCACGGCGTCGCCGGGGCGGTTGCTGTAGCCCTGCATCTTCTGCGATGGGGCGTGCGTTCTGATCCGCCGGATCGGGCATGTCTGTCCCCCCAGGACTTTCGGCACAAGGTTCTGCGGCACTTTACGGACTGATTCAATCAGTAAGTCTAGGCGCTGGGGCAGAATTGCGAGGTCAGCCGCGGGTGAGCGCGGCGATGACGAGTCTCCGAACGTTAGAGTGATCCCCCACGCGATCAGAGGTGACGCTATCGGTTCATCACGCCTACTGACAGGTCACGTCAATGTGACACTCCTCCCATCTAGGACAATTGAGCGCGAACATGAGGCACTTCAGTTGGCCGCTAACCTGATCGCTGCATCGCTTGCCCCGGGCGAGTCAACCTTCGCTGAACGCCTCATTGGCCCGTTTCCTTGGCTCGGATTCCTGCCGATCAACCAACGCGAAGACTTCGCATCCGAAATCGTTGAAGTCTCCCGGGCCTGCGCTTCAGTATCGAAGTTCGTCGACACGTGGTTCCGGCAATGAAGACGGATTCCAGTTCCTCAGTGCAGCGGCCGTGTCTCCTGCAGCCGCTTGATGAACCAGCGTGACTGCTCCGGGCCGTAGGGCAGCACGGGGATGGCCTTGGTGGCGTCGGCGGGGGTTTCACGGATGGACTGCTGGGCCTGGCGGACGGCGGTGGTCATGGTGTTGGCCATGGTTTTGACGAACTGGTCGCTGCAGGGCTGGCCGTGGCCGGGGATCAAGAACTCGTACCGATGGCGCAGGGCGGAGATGTGGCGCAGGCAGTCGGCCCATTCCTCGGGGTAGGAGTCCTCGAAGGACGGGTGCGCGCCCTGCTCCACGAGGTCGCCCACGAAGAGAGTGGTGGCGGTGCCCACCAGGAGGTCGCCGTCGGTGTGGCCGCGGCCCAGGTAGAAGAGCGTGACGGTTACGCCGCCCAGGTCCACCAGCACGGGCTGGTCCTTGACGATGGCGTTGGGCACCACCAGTTCCACGTTCTCGCCCTCGCCCGTGGACATCTCCGGCTCCAGCGTTCCCACAAACCGGCGCTGCAGGTCCCCGTGGTCGTCGATCTCCTGGGCGCAGTTTTCGTGCGCCCAGAACTCAGTGGCGCCGTCGGACGCGAACGCGGCGTTGCCGAAGAAATGGTCATAGTGTGCGTGCGTGTTGACGACGACGAGCGGCAAGTCTGTCTTCTCCCGCACCGCGTCCAGGATCTCGCGCCCCTGCCGCGGCCCGCAGCCGGTATCGATCACCATGGCCCGCTCGGAGCCCACAATCAGGCCGGTGTTCAGCAGTGATCCTTCGGTGACCAGCACGTAGTTGTCCGCGCCGACCTCGAGCCATTCTGACATTGTTTCTCTGTACCTCCGGAAAGCGACTGCGTTCTTCTTGGCCTCGATTCTACCCATGGGCCCTTGGAGTTCCCGGGAGGCGGGACGCGGCCTCGGCCGCATGTGGAGATCCACATTCCCAACCGGGATTTCGCCTTAAATCCATCGATCTGCGTAACATCTCGCTATGCAGACAAAACAACACACGTGCTTCTGCGCCGAATGCGGCAGGATCACAAATCACGTGACCCGCTACGAAAAGGCCGACGGCGGTGGCCAGCTGATCGCGAACGTGCGGTGCGCTGAGCACACGGAGGAAGCCGTCTGACGTTCCAGTGTTTCCGACAACAAGAATTCATGCCGAAGCGGCAGTTCAGCTGGCGCTTACCACGTAGAACCAATCGGGTGTTAAACGGCTAGACGTCCGCCAGCACGGCCCCGGGGTTCTCCATGCCATCCGCTACAAACCTGAGGAACCCGGCCGCTGTGCCGCCGTCGCATACTCGGTGATCGAAGGTGAGCGTCAGTTCGGTGACCTTGCGGACCGCGAGTTCCCCCTCCACCACCCACGGCTTGTCTATGATCCGGCCAACTCCGAGGATGGCCACCTCGGGGTGGTTGATGATAGCTGCGGATCCGTCCACTCCGAAGACGCCGTAGTTGTTCAGGGTGAAGGTGCCGCTGCCCAGTTCCTCTGGCGTCGCCTTGCCGTCGCGTACGACGGCGGTGAGCCGGCGGATCTCGGCGTCCAGTTCGCGGGCGCTGAGTTTGTCCGCGTTGCGTATCGAGGGGACCATCAGTCCGCGGTCCGTCTGGGCCGCGAAGCCCAGGTTGACGCCGGCGAAGCCAACGATCTCCTGGGAGCCGTCGGCAGCAGTTTCGATGCGGGTGTTGAGGTCCGGGAATCTTTTTAACCCAGCGGTGACAAAACGCGCGATGAATGCCAGGAGCCCCGGCGTATTGTGCGGATCAGACTTCTTGAGGCCTGCCCGGAGTTCCACCAGCGCCGTGGCATCAACATCAACCCAGACAGTGGCCTCAGGGATCTCCGAGCGGCTGCGGGACATGTTGGCTGCAACGGCCTTGCGGACACCCCTGACGGGTGTCCGGGAGGAAATGCCCAGGCCTGTGCGGGTGTCGACGCCACCGGTGGTTGAGCCTGGGGCCACGACCGCGGGGTTCCCTGACCGAGCCTGCGAGGTTAGGGGGCGGGTGGGGAGCGAAACCTCAACCACCGGGGTGCTGATCGCCGCTTCAACGTCTTTACGCATGATCAGCCCGCTGTCACCCGAGCCGTGAATGTCGCCGAGGTCGACACCGTGTTCACGGGCCATGCGCCGGACGAGCGGTGAAATGACGGCTCCCAGTTTCCCGGGAACGCGCGTCCGGAGAAGCGAGATGTCGACCTCCGGGATTTCGACAGGCTCAAGCACCGAAGCGACAGGCTCAGCGACCGTGCGGGGAGCCCGGGTTCGCCGGGCGGCGCCGCTGCCACCGGGAGTCCCATACCCGATCAGCACATTTCCGGACCCGGCCTTTTCTTCTTCTCGGTAGGTATCCGCTGCGGCGGTCTCGACAGGCTCAACCACCGGCGCCGTCGCACCAATCGGCGCCACGGAAATCAGCGGCTTGCCCACATCCAACGTCTGGCCGGGCTCGCCGTGGAGCACCGTCACAGTGCCGGCGTACGGGGACGGTACTTCCACCATGGACTTGGCCGTCTCCACTTCGGCGATGGGCTGGTCCACGCGGATCTCATCGCCCACGGACACCAGCCAGTTGACCAGCTCGGCTTCCGTCAGGCCTTCGCCAAGGTCCGGAAGCAGGAATATTTTCGTTTCACTCATGGTCAGTTCTCCCACTGGAGGTCGTCTACGGCGTCGAGGATGCGGTCCACGCCGGGCAGGTAGTAGTGCTCGAGCTTCGGTGCGGGGTACGGGACGTCGAATCCCGTCACGCGGCGGATGGGAGCGGCGAGGTAGTGGAAGCAGCGCTCCTGGACCCGCGCCACGATCTCGGAGGACACGGACGCAAACCCGTGCGCTTCGGCGATCACCACGGCCCGGCCGGTCTTGCGGACGGACGCGCACACGGTCTCGTCGTCGAAGGGGACGATGGAGCGGACGTCGATGACTTCCAGCGAGCGCCCCTCCTCCGCAGCAGCGGCGGCCGCCGCCAGCGCCGTCGGCACGGACGGTCCGTAGGCGATGAGCGTCGCGTCGGTCCCGGAACGGGCGACGGCGGCACGGCCTTCCGAGGACGTCCCGGCTTCCGCGTTGGCGGCGTGCTGCGCCCGGAGATCCTCAAGGTCCACCAGGTCTTTGGACCAGTAGAGCTTCTTGGGCTCCATAAACATGACAGGGTCGTCCGAATCGATGGCTTCACGCAGCATCCGGTAGGCGTCGGCCACGGTAGCGGGAGTGAACACCTTCAGGCCCGCCGTGTGGGCGTAGTAGGACTCGGAGGAGTCGCAGTGGTGCTCCACTCCTCCGATCCCGCCGGCATAGGGAACCCGGATGACCATGGGCAGCTTCACGGCCCCCCTGGTGCGGTTGTGCATCTTGGCCACGTGGCTGACGATCTGCTGGAACGCCGGATACGCAAACGCATCGAACTGCATCTCCACCACCGGCCGCATCCCGTTCATGGCCATCCCCACGGCCATGCCCACGATGCCGGACTCGGCCAGCGGGGTATCGAAGCAGCGCTGCTCCCCGAAGGTCTTGGTGAGCCCGTCCGTGATGCGGAAAACCCCGCCCAGCAGGCCCACGTCCTCGCCGAAGACCAGGACGGACGGATCGGCGTGCATGGCATCCGCCAAAGCCGTGTTGAGGGCCTTGGCCATGGTGACGGCCTGCGGTCCGCTGGCCTCGACGGTCGCCGCGGCGGAAGCCGCAGCCCGGGCCGTTGCTGCGCTGACGTTGCCGTTCGCCTCGGACGATGTGGTGATGGTCGGACTCATTTCGGGGACTCCTCAGACGACGCTTCGCGGGCAAGTTCGTCGGCCAACATGGCGGACTGCTCCTTCAGCTGTGGTGTTGGCACCGAGAACACGTGCCGGAAGAGTTCCTGGGGGTCCACCGGGACGTCCTCGCCCAGGCCGTTCCGCAGCTGGGTGGCAACTGCTTCCGCCTTTTCTGCGATTCGCGCGGCGCCGTCGTCGTCCAGCAGTCCACGGCCGGTGAGGTACGTCTTCATCCGGCTGATCGGATCCTTGGCCAGCCACTCGGCCACCTCGCTGTCCTGGCGGTAGCGGGTGGCGTCGTCGGCGTTGGTGTGTGCCTGCATCCGGTACGTGTGTGCCTCCACGAGGAGCGGCCCGGACCCTTCCCGTGCGAGCTTGACGGCCCGGTCAAGCACGGCGAGGAGGGCCACCACGTCGTTGCCGTCCACCCGTTCGCCGGCCATGCCGTAGCCCACGGCCTTGTGGGCGAGCGACGGCGCCACGGACTGGTGCGCCAGCGGCACCGAGATGGCGTACTTGTTGTTCTGGACGAAGAAGACCACCGGCAGGTGGAAGACGGCGGCGAAGTTCAGGGCCTCATGGAAGTCACCTTCGCTGGTGGCGCCGTCCCCGCACATCGCCAGGACAACGGTGTCCTCGCCGCGGAGCTTGGCCGCGTGCGCGACACCCACGCCATGCAACAGCTGGGTAGTCAGGGGCGTGCACTGGATGCCCACCTTGTGCCTGGCCGGATCGTAGCCGCTGTGCCAGTCACCCCGGAAGATGGTCATGGTCTCTACGGGATCAACTCCCCGCGCCATGACCGCCACTGCGTCCCGGTAGGTGGGGAACAGCCAGTCGCCGTCGGAGAGGCAGAGTGCGGCTGCCACTTGGCAGGCTTCCTGGCCATGGCTGGACGGGTACACGGCCATGCGCCCCTGACGGACGAGCGCAGAGTTCTGGTCGTTGACCCGGCGTCCGACGACGAGCTGCTCGTAGGCGGCCACTAGTTCCTCATCGCCAGGCAACGGGTACTCGTGGCCGGGTTCTGTGCCCTGCTCGCTTTCTGCTTTGAGCCGTCCGTCCGGGTCCACCATCTGGATCTGGTGACGGGCGGGCAGCATGTAGTCCTCCACCGTGATGCCGAACTTCCGTACCGCTTCCGATACAGCATCTTCAGCCGCCAAACGTTGTGCTTGGTCCGGCGCAGAGTGGTCCGCGGAGATCGTCATTGGTCCGTCCTTCTGTAGCCACTAGTTGCTTCCAGTATCGCCCTCGAGGAAGTTTCGTATCCAGTACTTCGCCGAATCGTGGAAGATTCCGCCGGATGAACCTACTCTGGAAGACGAATTGAAATGTGATCTGGACAACGAGCAGGAGCGGTGGACGAATTGGCACGACTTGAAGGAGAGTCCGGGGAGGTGCCCCTGGACGACGTCGATCGGCAGATCATCGCCGAACTCACCGGGGACGGGAGAATGTCCGTGACGCAGGTGGCCGAGAATGTCCACATCTCCCGGGCGCACGCGTACACCCGCATCGCCAGGCTGACCGGCGAAGGTGTGCTGACCAAATTCACGGCCTTGGTGGACCCCATCAAGGCGGGCCTCAAGTCCTCCGCCTACGTGACGCTGAAGGTGAGCCAGCATTCATGGCGTGAGCTGCGCGAGCAGCTGCGCGCGATCCCGGAGGTCCACCACATCGCGCTCGTGGGGGGCGATTTTGATGTGATCCTGCTGGTGCGCGCCATCGACAACACCGACCTGCGGCGGGTGATTTTCGATCAGCTGCAGTCCATGCCGGGCGTGCTGGACACGCAGACATTTCTGGTGTTTGAGGATGTTGATACGCGGTAGGTTCCCGGAAATCCCTGCAGGCTGCTAGGACGCGCGTCCGGCTGGCTCCGGGACGGGGCGGACGGCGGCGGGCTCGAGCCTTCTGGAGGCCCAGCGGCGGATGGGCGTTTCCACACAACGGAATGACCCAGTGCGCCAGCAGCACGGTCAGGGCAAGCGATCCGATGGCCAGTCCTGCGAGCAGTGCCAGCGCAGTGGGGCCGGCGGTCCAGAAGAGATCAAACCGTTTGCCGGGTGTCCGGCTCTTTGAACAGGGGAAACGGCGATCACCAGGGCGAGCCCTGCCAGCGGGCCGCCCAGCGTGCACCGGCCTGCAGGGAGGTGTGGAACCTGGAGCCCGGGCTGACGGAGGCAAACAGCAGGGCCAGCGTGCACCCCGAAAGCAACTCGTGCCCTGGTGTCCGGCCCGTTGTAAAGTCGGTTCAGCGGTACGCCGCCGGATACCACGAGAAACGGTTCCAGCAGGAATGCCGCCCCCAGGAGGGCCGCGATCCAGGCGACAGTGCGGACCTTCCAGAACCGCATCATGACCAGAAGGACCAACGGCCAGACCAGGTAGAACTGTTCCTCGACCCAGGGTCCAGGTGAGGCCCAGCGTTTCGCCGGCAATCGGGTCACCGAGCAGTCCGAAATGGGCCAGATTCATCACGTAGGCAGCTGCCGGTAGGACATATTCTCGCTGGCCGCCCCACCCGGACGCAGGAAAGATCAATCCGACCACAACGATTACTGCGCAAAGGACCAGCAGCGCTGGCCAGAGCCGTGGGAGCCGCTTGGCGTAGAAAACTCCCAGGCGCAGCCGGCCCGTGGCGCCGTATTCCGGCCCTTCGCAGTTGAGCGTGGTTAGGGCGATCTGAGACCTCCGCCGCGGTTTCGTTGCGGCGTGGTGCGGCAGGAAAGAGGTCAGGGCCTCTTTGAATTGGTAGCGACCAAGCA
>NZ_JBVAYW010000029.1:0-33656 GCF_055412845.1 Pseudarthrobacter adonitolis
CCGGCGTCACCGCGGAGGATGTGGCCAAGCGCCTTATCGACTACGGCTTCCACGCCCCCACCCTCGCCTTCCCGGTTGCGGGCACGCTGATGGTGGAACCGACGGAGTCCGAGGACCTCGTGGAGATCGACCGGTTCATCGACGCGATGATCACCATCCGCCAGGAAATCGACCAGGTGGCCAACGGCGACTTCACCGTGGAGAACAGCCCGCTGCGCCACGCACCCCACACCGCGTCCGCCGTCGTCTCCTCCGACTGGACCCGCCAGTACCCGCGGGAGCAGGCCGCCTTCCCGATCGCCTCGCTCAAGCAGGACAAGTACTTCCCGCCCGTAGGCCGCATCGACGGCGCAGCCGGGGACCGCAACCTGATCTGCTCCTGCCCACCCATCGAAGAATTCGCGAACTAGTTTCGTGTGAAAGGCTTTCACAATGACTGAGAACTACACCGCTCTCTACGAAGAGCACAAGAAACTCGGCGCTTCCTTCACCGATTTCGGTGGCTGGCAGATGCCCCTGAAGTACAGCTCCGAGCTGGCCGAGCACCACGCGGTGCGCACAGCCGCCGGCCTGTTCGACCTCTCCCACATGGGCGAGGTCTGGGTCTCCGGCCTGGAAGCCGGCGAGTTCCTGGACTACGCGCTGGTAGGCAAGCTCTCCGCCATCGCGGACGGGAAGGCCAAGTACTCGCTCATCTGCAACGCCGACGGCGGCATCATCGATGACCTCATCGTGTACCGCTTTGGCGACGAGAAGTACCTCGTGGTCCCGAACGCGGGCAACGCCCCCACCGTCGCCGTCGCCCTGGCCGAACGCGCCGTGGCGTTCAACGTGCAGGTGGAGGACGCCTCCGCAATCACCTCGCTGATCGCGGTCCAGGGTCCCAAGGCCGAGGCCATCCTGCTCAAGCTGACCGCTGAGGCCCAGCACGCGCTGGTCACGGACCTGAAGTACTACGCGTTCAACGAGCTCACCGTGGCCGGCCACAACGTCATCCTGGCGCGCACCGGGTACACCGGCGAGGACGGCTTCGAGCTCTTTGTAGCGAACGACGGCGCCGCCTCCCTGTGGGCGTCCGTCGCCGAAGCGGGGGCTGAGTTCGGCATCGTTCCGTGCGGCCTCGCCTCCCGCGATTCGCTCCGCCTCGAAGCCGGGATGCCGCTGTACGGCAACGAGCTTTCCCTCGAACGGTCACCGTTCGACGCCGGCCTGGGCGGCGTTGTGGCACTCAAGAGCAAGGAAGGCGACTTCGTGGGCCGCTCCGCCCTGGAAGCCGCCAAGGAAGCCGGATCAAAGCGTAAGCTTGTGGGCTTGAAGGGTCTCGGCCGCCGCGCCGGCCGCGGGCACTACCCGGTGCTCAAGGACGGCGCAGTTGTTGGCGAAGTCACCTCCGGCCAGCCCAGCCCCACCCTCGGCTACCCGGTTGCGATGGCTTATGTCGACGTCGAGCACGCCGAGATTGGCATCGCCTTGGACATCGACCTGCGCGGCAAGGCAGAACCTTTCGAGGTTGTCGCCCTGCCGTTCTACAAGCGCCAGAAATAGCCCAACGCTCTCCCACTTTATGCAGTGTTTGGGCCAACGCTCTCTCACTTGTTGCACTCCAAACGTAAGGAACACACATGGCTAAGGTTGCCGCTGAACTGAAGTACTCCGCCGAGCACGAGTGGATCTCCACTGATGGCTCAGGTCCGTCCGTTGTTGGCGTGTCCGCTGTCGCCGCTGAGGCGCTGGGCGACATCGTTTACATTGACCTGCCCGAGGTTGGCTCCACTGTGACCGCGGGGGAGACCTGTGGCGAGATCGAGTCCACCAAGTCCGTTTCTGACCTGTACTCCCCGGTGACGGGCGAGGTTACGGAAATCAATGACGGCGCCGTGAGCGATCCTGCGCTGGTCAACTCCGATCCGTACGGTGCCGGCTGGCTGTTCAAGGTCACCGTTGAGTCCGAGGGCCCGCTGCTGTCCGCACAGGAATACGCCGAAGTAAACGGTGGCGAGCTGTGAGCGCCGCTGCAGCAGGCACCGCAGTTTTCGAGCAGGTAGTCTCCGCGAGCCTGGACACCGACCTCTCGGTGCTTGACCCGGAGATCGCCGTCAAGATCGACGACGAACTGGGCCGCCAGCGCAATGGCCTGGAAATGATCGCCTCCGAGAACCACACGGCCGTTGCCGTAATGCAGGCGCAGGGCTCGGTCCTGACCAACAAGTACGCCGAGGGCTACCCGGGCAAGCGCTACTACGGTGGCTGCGAGCACGTGGACGTCATCGAGCAGCTGGCCATCGACCGCGTCAAGGCCCTGTTCGGTGCCGAGTTCGCCAACGTGCAGCCGCACTCCGGCGCTCAGGCGAACGCCTCGGTGATGCACGCGCTGATCAAGCCGGGCGATACCATCATGGGCCTGAACCTGGCCCACGGCGGTCACCTGACCCACGGCATGAAGATCAACTTCTCCGGCAAGCTGTACAACGTGGTCCCGTACCAGGTCCGCGAAGACACCCACACCATTGACATGGCCGAGGTGGAGCGCCTGGCGCTGGAGCACAAGCCGCAGCTGATCGTTGCGGGCTGGTCGGCCTACGCCCGCCAGCTGGACTTCGCCGAGTTCCGCCGGATCGCTGATCTGGTGGGTGCCTACCTGATGGTGGACATGGCGCACTTCGCGGGTCTGGTGGCAGCTGGCCTGCACCCGAGCCCGGTGCCGCACGCCCACGTCACCACGTCCACCACGCACAAGACCCTCGCTGGTCCGCGCGGCGGCATCATTCTCTCCAACGATGCCGCGATCGCCAAGAAGATCAACTCGGCCGTGTTCCCGGGCCAGCAGGGCGGCCCGCTGGAGCACGTCATCGCCGGCAAGGCTGTGGCCTTCAAGATCGCAGCAACGCCGGAGTTCAAGGAACGCCAGGAGCGCGTCCTGGCCGGCGCCAGCATCCTGGCCGACCGACTGGTCCAGCCGGACGTCACCGCCAAGGGCATCAACGTGATCTCCGGCGGCACCGACGTGCACCTGGTCCTGGTTGACCTGCGCAACTGCGAGCTGGATGGCCAGCAGGCCGAGGACCGCCTGGCCGCGATTGACATCACCGTCAACCGCAACGCCGTGCCGTTCGACCCGCGCCCGCCGATGGTCACGTCCGGCCTCCGCATCGGCACCCCCGCGCTGGCCACCCGCGGTTTCGGTGAGGCAGCCTTCCGTGAAGTTGCGGACATCATCGCCGAGGCATTGATTGCCGACGCCGACGCGGACCTTTCCGGGCTGCGTCACCGGGTAGAGGCACTCGCCGCCGCCCACCCGCTGTACCCGGGGCTCTAGCCCCTTCCATTGGTTGGGGCCCGTCGGGTTCGGATTCCTCTGCATGCTCGGTCGCGAAGACGCCCGCTGAGCGGACGTGACGCTCCCTTAGACGCATGCTGCCGGAGTCCGGACCCGAGGGGGCCGCATCCGCCGGGGTAGCGATCCAGCCGGCTCGCATCACCGAAAAATTAGTTAGTTAGGAAATGCACATGGCCGTTGGAGTCTTTGATTTGTTCTCCGTCGGGATCGGGCCGTCGAGTTCGCACACCGTTGGTCCGATGCGCGCTGCCGCAGTGTTCGCCGAGGAGCTCAAGGGCTCCGGCAGCCTGGACAAGGTGGCCGGGCTGCGGGTGGACCTGTACGGGTCGCTGGCGGCAACCGGCCACGGCCACGGCACCATGACGGCCATCCTGCTGGGCCTGGAGGGGTACCA
Organism: Pseudarthrobacter adonitolis; assembly: GCF_055412845.1. Taxonomy (NCBI): domain Bacteria; kingdom Bacillati; phylum Actinomycetota; class Actinomycetes; order Micrococcales; family Micrococcaceae; genus Pseudarthrobacter; species Pseudarthrobacter adonitolis. The sequence continues at coordinate 3,732 of NZ_JBVAYW010000029.1, forward strand.
CCCCGAAAAGATCCTGCCGGCCGAGGTGGAGGAGCGGCTTGCCGCCATCGCCGGGACCGGCACCCTCCAGGTCGCCGGTTCCGTACCCCTGCCCTATGGCGTCAAGGATATGGTCCTGCGCCCGCTGACTGTCCTGCCGCGGCACACCAACGGCATGACCTTCACAGTGACCGACGAGGCAGGCGAAGTCCTGCACAAGGCCACGTTCTTCTCCGTCGGCGGTGGCTTCATTGTCCGCGAGGGCGAAGAGGACGCGGCCCTGCAGGAACTCGACGAGTCCAAGAAGGAACTGCCGCTGCCGTTCCGCACCGCGGCCGAGCTGCTGGGCCGGTGCCAGTCCAAGGGCCTGTCCATCGGCGACATCATGTTCGTCAACGAACGTGCCTCCAGGTCTGAGGAAGAAATCCGCGAAGGCCTGCTGCACATCTACTCCGTCATGGAGGAGTGCGTGGCAACCAGCCTCAAGCGTGAGGGGCTGCTGCCGGGCGGACTGAAGGTCCGCCGTCGTGCTCCGGACTGGCATGAGCGGCTGGAGAAGGAGGACAAGGACCGGGACCCGAAATACTGGCAGGAATGGGTGAACCTCATCGCCCTGGCGGTGAATGAGGAGAACGCGTCCGGCGGCCGGGTTGTCACGGCACCCACCAACGGTGCTGCGGGGATCATCCCGGCAGTCCTGTATTACGCATTGCATTTCGCACCCGGGATGGACAAGGCCACGCAGGAAGACCGCGACGACGTTGTGGTCAAGTTCCTGCTCACGGCCGGTGCCATCGGGGTGCTGTACAAGGAACAGGCGTCCATTTCGGGTGCCGAGGTGGGCTGCCAGGGCGAGGTGGGATCGGCGTCGTCCATGGCGGCCGGTGCCCTCGCCGAGGTGCTGGGCGGCACACCCCAGCAGGTGGAAAACGCCGCGGAGATCGCGATGGAACACAACCTGGGCCTGACGTGCGATCCGATCGGCGGGCTGGTGCAGGTGCCGTGCATCGAACGGAACGCTATCGCGGCGGCGAAGGCCATCAACGCCGCGAAGATGGCGCTGTGGGGGGACGGCACGCACCGGGTATCCCTGGATGAGGTGATCGTGACCATGCGCGAGACCGGCAGGGACATGAGCTCCAAGTACAAGGAAACAGCCATGGGCGGCCTCGCCGTCAACGTCGTGGAATGCTAAGGGAAGAGAACTTATGACACTGGCACCAGAAGGCCGGAAGCTGCTGCGCGTTGAGCAGCGCAACTCGGCTGTACCCGTGGAGCGGAAGCCGGAGTGGATCAAGGCCAAGGTCCAGATGGGTCCTGAGTATNATCCGGCTGGCCGGTGAAGACGTAGGGCGTCGTGGGCCTTGATCAGGTGCTGGTGGTCGAGGACAGAAAGAATGCGGATTTCACGGCGGATGGCCTCCTCGGCGTCGGCCCCGCTGCGCCCTTCACCAAGGCATTTCAGGGCGAACTCGCGGCCGGACCTTTCTTCACTAACCAGCCACACTGTTGAACTTCCGCCGCGGCCCAAAACGCGGCCCACCAGGAAGCCGGGAACCACCGGGGCAGTGAAATCATCCATGACTCATGTCTAGCGGAATCCGGGAATGCCTGCAGAAGTTATCCACAGGCCATGGGCATCCACTGGATCCGCCGCTGGCATGAGAGGTCCGACACTATAACCAGACCCCTCGCGGATCGAGGTCTAAGCTGGACGGCATGACTCTTGAGTTTTCACAGGTGGGTCTCGCCCCGGATTTCGTTGACTACACGCGCGGCTGGGATCTGCAGCGCGGGATCCACGGCAAGGTCGTCGCAGCCGAGGCGCCCAGCACTGTCCTTATCCTTGAACATGCCGCCGTCTATACAGCCGGCAAGCTCACAGAAGAGCACGAGCGCCCGTTGGACGGCACGCCCGTCGTGGCGGTGGACCGTGGCGGAAAGCTGACTTGGCATGGCCCCGGCCAGCTGATCGCGTATCCGATTCTCAAGCTGAAGAACCGGTCAGGCATCCGCGACTACGTTGAGCGGCTCGAAGCGGTCATGATCACCGTCATGGCTGACTATGGCATCAACGCTCAGCGCATCAAGGGACGCGCCGGCGTATGGATCGCAGCTGACAGCAAAGGCCCGGACCGGAAGATTGCAGCAATCGGCATCCGCGTCCTGGCCGGGGTCACAATGCACGGAGTCGCGATTAACTGCAACAATGATCTGGCACCTTATGCCCAGATCATCGCCTGTGGCATCACCGACGCCAGCGTCACCACAATGTCCATCGAAACCGGCAGGAACATCGCCCCGATCGATATCGCGGACCGCTTCGTGGAAGAATTTCGCAAGCACGAAGAAGCACTCGTTTCAAGCCCTGAGGGAGCACTCCTGTGACACTGGCACCAGAAGGCCGGAAGCTGCTGCGCGTTGAGCAGCGCAACTCGGCTGTACCCGTGGAGCGGAAGCCGGAGTGGATCAAGGCCAAGGTCCAGATGGGTCCTGAGTATGTCCAGCTCAAGAACCTGGTTAAGAAGGAAGGCCTGCACACGGTGTGTGAGGAGGCCGGCTGCCCGAACATTTTTGAGTGCTGGGAAGACAAGGAAGCCACGTTCCTGATCGGCGGGTCCGAATGCACCCGGCGCTGTGATTTCTGCCAGATCGACACGGGCAAGCCGTCCCCGGTGGACATGTTCGAGCCGACCAAGGTGGCCCGCTCGGTCCTGGCCATGCAGCTGCGCTACGCCACCGTGACCGGGGTGGCCCGTGATGACCTGGCCGATGAGGGTGTGTGGCTGTACGCCGAGACGGTCCGGAAGATCCACGAGCTGAACCCGGGCACCGGCGTGGAGCTGCTGATCCCTGACTTCTCCGGCAAGCCCGAACACATCAAGGCGATCTGCGATTCCAAGCCGGAGGTCTTCGCGCACAACGTCGAGACCGTGCCCAGGATTTTCAAGCGGATCCGTCCCGCGTTCCGGTACGACCGGTCCCTGGATGTCATCACCCAGGGCCGGAAGCTGGGCATGGTGACCAAGTCCAACCTGATCCTGGGCATGGGCGAGACCCGCGAGGAGATCTCCGAGGCCCTGCGGGACCTGCACGAGGCAGGCTGCGACCTGATCACCATCACCCAGTACCTCCGCCCCTCCGAACGGCACCTGCCGGTGGACCGGTGGGTCAAGCCGCAGGAGTTCGTGGACCTCCAGGACGAGGCCAACGAGATCGGGTTCCTCGGCGTGATGTCCGGCCCTCTGGTCCGCTCCTCCTACCGTGCCGGCCGGCTCTGGGCCACCGCGATGCGCAAGAAGGGCTGGGAAATCCCCGCCCAGCTCGCCCACATCGAGTCCTCCGGCAGCACCCGCCAGGAAGCCAGCTCACTGCTCGCCGCCCACGCCAGCTGAGCTCTCCGGTATTCAGAACTGGTATCCAGATAGGACCGAAGATGTTCCCTACAAGAATCGAAATCATCCCCTCAACCGGGATCGTTGACCAGGTCCAGGCACTGGTTCCGCTGACCACCACGCTCACCATGACGTGCCTGCCGCACCACGGCATCGAGCGGACCATGCGCACCTCGGTGGAGCTGAGCGCCCTCGGCTATACCGTCATCCCGCACCTGGCGGCGCGCAGCATCCATGACCGGGCCGAACTGACCCGGATCATGCGTGAGTGCGATGGTGCCGGCATCGGCGAGGTGTTTGTGATCGGCGGCGACCGGAAGCAGCCCGCCGGACCGTACGAGTCGGCCCTCCCGCTGCTTGAGGACATCGCCCAGTACACCGGCGGCCGGATGCGCGCCGGCGTGGCAGGCTACCCGGAAGGCCACCCAACCGTGGCCGCCCTGGACCTGCTGGATGCCCTGCAGGACAAGCAGCACCTGGCCACGCACGTCGTCACCCAGATGTGCTTCGACGCCCCCAGAATCCTCGACTACGCGGCGCTCCTGCGCCGCGAAGGCGTGGACCTGCCCGTCTGGGCGGGCGTGGCGGGGTCCGTCCCGCGGACCAAGCTGCTGGCACTTGCCACGCAGATCGGCGTCGGAAGTTCCCTGAAGTTCCTTAGCCGCAAAGGCCCGCTGGCGCGCAAGCTGCTCAGCGGTGACCGCTACTCACCCCACACCCTGGTGGCCGGGCTCGAAAGCCAGCCCGGCATCGCAGGGATCCATCTTTACAGCTTCAACAACCTCGATGCGGTCCCCAACGAAGTGGGCCCCGCATCTTCCCCAACGGCACTCCAGCCAGCATTGATTCGAGGAGCAGCACGTGGGCAGTAGGACCACCGTTTCCCCCCAAACTCCCCACCTTGAGCGGCAGCTCAGCAACAGGCACATCCAGCTGATCGCCATTGGCGGCGCCATCGGCACGGGCCTGTTCATGGGCTCAGGCAAGACCATCTCGGCCGCCGGCCCGTCCGTCATTTTCGTCTACATGATCATCGGCTTCATGCTGTTTTTCGTGATGCGGGCCATGGGCGAACTGCTGCTGTCCAACCTGAACTACAAGTCCTTCAGCGACTTCGCGGCCGACCTGCTGGGCCCCTGGGCCGGGTTCTTCACCGGCTGGACCTACTGGTTCTGCTGGGTGATCACCGGCATCGCGGACGTCATTGCCATCGCCGGTTACTCCAAGGAACTCTGGCCATCGCTGCCCCTGTGGATCCCGGGCCTGGTCACCGTAGGCATTCTCCTGCTCCTGAACCTCGCCACCGTGCGGGCGTTCGGTGAGACGGAGTTCTGGTTCGCACTGATCAAGATCATCGCCATCGCCGCGCTCATCATTGTGGGTCTGTTTATGATCTTCAGCGGTTTCCAGTCCGACGCCGGCCCGGCCACCTTCACGAACCTGTGGAGCCACGGCGGGATGTTCCCGAACGAATTCATGGGTTTTGTCGCCGGCTTCCAGATCGCCGTGTTCGCGTTTGTGGGTATTGAACTCGTAGGAACCACCGCCGCCGAGGCCAGGGACCCGGAGAAGAACCTGCCCAAGGCCATCAACTCCATTCCCATCCGCGTGCTGCTCTTCTACGTAGGCGCCCTCATCATTCTTATGTCGGTCACCCCCTGGACCCAGTTCCAGGCCGGCCACAGCCCGTTCATCGCCATGTTCTCTCTCGCCGGCCTCGGCGCCGCGGCCACCGTGGTGAACCTGGTGGTGCTCAGCTCGGCCATGTCCTCGGCCAACTCCGGCATCTACTCCACGTCCCGCATGGTCTACGGCCTGGCCCAGGAGGGTGACGCCCCCACCGTGTTCAGCCGCCTGTCCGCCCGCAAGGTCCCGCAGAACGCCCTGTTCCTCTCCTGCATCCTGCTGCTCTCCGGCGTCATCCTGATGTATGCGGGCTCGGACATCGGCAAGGCCTTCGACATGGTCACCACCGTGTCCGCCGTCTGCTTCGTGTTTGTCTGGTCCATCATCCTGGCCAGCTACCTGAAGTTCCGGTCACGCCGCCCGCACCTGCACGATTCGTCCAAGTACAAGATGCCCGGCGGCATCCCCATGGTCGGGGTGGTCTTCGCGTTCTTCGCCTTCGTCCTGTGGGCACTGACCACGCAGCCGGACACCCTCGTGGCACTGCTGGTCACCCCGATCTGGTTCGTCATCCTCGGCATCGCCTGGGTCATCCTGCGCAAGCGCCCGGCCCACCTGGCCCGCTACGCGGAGTTCCAGAAGGACCTCGCCGGCGAGAAGGTAGTGGCCGACGAGAAGGCGCTGGCCGATGCGAAGGCTTCGCGGGAGAGCTAAGTGGCAACCGAACATGTTCTGACGGTCAACTGCGCGGAGTCCCCGGGGATCGTCCACGCCATCACCGGGTACCTGCTGGATCACGACTGCGACATCATCGACACTAAGCACTTCGGTGACCGCCAGGCCCAGCAGTTCTTTATGCGGGTGCATTTTGCAGCCGGGAAGACGGCCTTCAGCACGGAGGACCTGCGCCGGGACTTCGAGCCCTTGGCCGCTGAGTGGGCCATGAACTGGCAGCTGGAGCCGCATGGCCGCAAACGCCGGGTCCTGGTGATGGTGTCCAAGTTCGGGCACTGTCTCAACGACCTGCTGTTCCGGGCCCGCACAGGCGACCTGCCGGTGGAAATCGTGGCCGTGGTCTCGAACCACTCGGACCACGAAGAGCTGGTCAAGTGGCACGACATCCCGTTCTTCCACCTCCCGGTCACTCGGGGGAGCAAGCCGGCGCAGGAAGCGCGCCTGCTGGAACTCGTGGATGAATTCGATGTGGAGCTGGTGGTCCTGGCCCGCTACATGCAGGTCCTCAGCGATGAGCTGTCGGCCCAGCTGACAGGCCGGACCATCAACATCCACCACTCGTTCCTGCCCAGCTTCAAGGGGGCCAAGCCGTACCACCAGGCCTATGACCGCGGCGTCAAGACCGTGGGCGCCACGGCGCACTACGTCAACGCCGAGCTGGATGAGGGACCGATCATCGCCCAGCAGGTGATCGACGTGGACCACACGTACACGGCCGAGGACCTTGTACGGGTGGGCCGCGACGCCGAGTGCAAGGCGCTGAGCAACGCGGTGCGGTGGCACTGCGAAGGCCGGGTAATGCTCGACGGCGGGCGCACAGTCGTTCTGCGCTGACCGTCCTGCGCGTCCCCACCCAACTGGGTCGCCCTAACTGTCGTTTCGAGCTCTCAGAACGACAGTTAGCGCTACCTACATTCGGGGGAGTGGGGTGGGGCCCAAGCGTCCGGAGGCAAACTAATTCTCGACGGCGGGATCCGGCTTAGGCGCGCTGCTGGAAGTGTGTGGCCGGAACGCCGCCGGGTAAGGTGCGCAGCATCCCTTCGGCGACGTCGCGGATGGTCAGGTTCCGCTGACTCGATGCGAGCGTAAGAACCTGGAACGCTGCCTCGTAGGAGCACTGGTTCTGGCCCATGATCACGCCGCAGGCGGTGTTGATCGCGGTGCGGCTGGCCAGGGCTGCGCGGAGATCTGCGGAATGGGCCAGACCGGCCCTGACCTGCAGCGCCAGGACGAGGCTCGTGGCCGCAACTTCGGAGAAGGCCAGTACCTGGGTGGCCACCACCGGGGCGAACACGTTCGTTTCCGCCGAATACACCGTCAGTGCGCCCCGGTAGCCGCTCTCCAGCTGCAATGGCACGGCGACGGCTGATCGGAACCCGGCGGCCCTGAGGCTCGCCGGGTATTCGTGCCAGCGCTTGTTCAGGCAGTGACCGTTGAGGATGATGGTCAGGCGGCCGTCCAGGGCCCGCGACGTGGGGCCTTGTCCGGCGAGCTGGTCCCGGCGGGAAAGGCCGCCGGCGACGTCGGTGGATGCCGCTGTGAAGGGCGTTCCGTCCGGCCGCACCATGGTCACTGTACTCTCCACAGGGGAGCCGGCCATATCGCTCAAGGCGGGAGCCGCGATCCGGGCAAGGGCACACACCGATGCCGCTTCCGAGTGTCCGCGGATATCCAGCAGGACGCCTGAGACGCGCCAGTCCACCAGTTGATCGATCATCATGCCCCAGTCCTCATGTGTCGGTACGCCCTCATCGTAAAAGCCCCTGCCGGGTGGCACACGAGTAGTGAGTACTCGCTTTTCTTCCGGGGCGGGACAGCTGTACCCAGGCCAGGTTTCGTGGGTGCTCGTCGGGCGGGCTGCCTACACGTCGAAGTAGGTGGTGGCTTCCTCGCCCGAGACCTTCCGGACGATTTCGTCAGCCACGTCACGGAGCTTCAGGTTCCGGTGGCTGGAGACCTTCGTCAGGATGGTCATGGCCTCGGACTGGCTGCAGCGGTTCTGGGCCATGATGATCCCGCTGGCAAGGTTGATGGCTGTGCGGCTCATCATCGCCGCGCTGAGGTCGTCCGCGGCGCTCTCGGCGGTTCCCACCCTGACAGCCAAGCGGACGGCACTGCCTGCGACGGCGGCGAAGCTGGCCGCCTCACTGATGGTTTCCTCGGTGAATACGCCAGTGGCCGGCGCGAAGAAGTTCAGGACTGCGGCGGCGTGTTCACCGAGTTCAAGGGGGACGCCGAGGACACTGTGGATGCCCTCCTCGATCAGGCGTTCCTGGTAGACGGGCCAGCGCGGGTCAGTGCGGACATCGGCCAGCAGCACAGGGGTCGCCGCCTTCAACGCCGCAATGCATGGCCCGTCGCCCACGGACTGTTCGATGCGGTCCAGGTGGACGGCGTGCTCGGTGCTCCCCGTGACCGTCGTGGTTTTCCTGGCGTGCTTGAGGGTGACCCCGCATTCCAGCGTGGCGCCGGCGGAGCGGCTAAGTGCGGCCGCGGCCATGATCGAGAACCCGCCCAGGAAATCAGCCACCGATCCCGTGCCGATAATCAGGTCCTGCAGCTCAAGGAGCAGTTCGTGTTTGGGCGAATTGGTCATGCCCAAATCTAGGCCGAGTAGAAGAGGGCCCACAAGCTGGCCATCAGCGTGATCGCCCTCCACAACCACGATCTGCCGGTCCGGAGCGTCCGGTCCAGCAGCTTCCGCGTGCCGGTCCTCGCGTCCATGATCCAGATCAGGTCCAGTGAACGCACGACGTCGGTCACCCGGCCTTTGTGGAAAAGCCTGCCGTTGTACTACCGGGTGATTTTTCCGTATCGGCTCTCCGGTGGAGAATGCGTTCATGACCAATGACGAGATTCGGCCTGTCTACTTCCTTTCGGACAGCACCGGCATCACCGCGGAAACGCTCGGCAACACCTTGTTGACGCAGTTCCCCGCGAATAACTTTGACCGCATTACGGTTCCGTTCATTACCACCGTCGAGCAGGCCAGAACCGTGGTGGGCACCATCGACAAACTGGGCGCCACCGGCCCGCAGCCGATCGTCTTTTCCACAGCCGTGAGCAGCGACATCAGACAGGCCATTGCAAAGTGCCAGGGGATCATCGTGGATCTTATCGGGACGCATGTGGGACAGCTGGAGCAGGCCCTCGGTTCCCCGGCCAGCGCTGAACCCGGCAGGGCCCACGGCCTGGGCAACGCGGAGCGGTATCAGTCCCGGATGGCCGCCGTCGAGTACGCCATGGAGCACGACGACGGCCAGAGCCTGCGGGCGCTGGAAAAGGCCCAGGTCATCCTGGTGGCGCCGTCTCGCTGCGGAAAAACGCCCACCACCATGTACCTGGCGCTCCAACACGGCATCTTCGCCGCGAACTTCCCGCTGGTGGACGAGGACTTTCAACGGGAGGGGCTGCCCAAGCCGCTGCGGCCTTTTGTTGAGAAGTGTTTCGGGCTGTCCTCCAACCCCCTGCGGCTGAGCCAGATCCGCACCGAACGGCGCCGCGGCTCACCCTACGCGTCGCTGCGGCAGTGCGGCTTCGAACTGCGCAGCGCCGAGCAGTTATACGTCGCCCACCGGATCCCATACTTGAATTCGGCCACCGTGTCCGTGGAGGAAATGGCCGCCACCATCCTGCAGCGTATGAACCTCAAACATTAGGGAAAATTTTCACAATCCAGGTGTGGCGCACGTCATGTTGGAAAGAGCGCCCTTGACCTGTCACTGTAGACAGGATTCGCGCCCAGCAACCGGCCACAGCCGCGAGCGGGGCGGCGCCAACGCATGCCATCATCTGCAAAGGAGCAGCAATTATGACTTCAGACATCCTGTGGTTCTCAGAACTCGGACTCAAGGACCTGGACCGGGTAGGCGGCAAGAACGCCTCCCTTGGGGAGATGGTGCAGAACCTGACCTCCGCCGGCGTGCAGGTTCCGGACGGCTTCGCCACAACAGCGGACGCCTACCGCAGCTTCCTAGCTGACTCCTGCCTGGACCAGAAGATCGCGGACCGGCTGGTGGGCCTGGATACCGATGACGTGACGGCCCTCGCCGCGGCAGGCCAGGAAATCCGGACCCTCATGCGCGAGACGCCCTTCCTGCCGGACTTCGAGGCGCAGATCCGGAACTCCTACCAGCAGCTGGTGGACAAGCACGGGGGCTCCCAGGACCTCTCCTGGGCCGTCCGTTCCAGCGCAACGGCGGAAGACCTCCCGGATGCCTCCTTCGCCGGGCAGCAGGAAACCTTCCTGAACGTCCGCGGCATCGAGAACATCCTGCTCGCCATCAAGGATGTGTTCGCGTCCCTCTACAACGACCGCGCCATCGCGTACCGCGTGCACCACAAATTCGAACACGCCGAGGTGGCACTCTCGGCGGGCATCCAGCGGATGGTGCGCTCCGACGTCGGCGCCTCCGGCGTGATGTTCACCATGGACACCGAGTCCGGGTTCCAGGACGCCGTGTTCGTCACCTCCTCCTACGGGCTGGGCGAGGCCGTGGTCCAGGGCGCCGTGAACCCCGATGAGTTCTACGTTTACAAACCCGCGCTGCAGGCCGGCCGCCCCGCCATCCTCAAGCGCGGACTGGGCGAGAAGGCCCTCCAGATGACCTACACGGACAGCCAGGAGATTGGCCGCACCATCGACTTCGTGCCGGTGGAGGCCTCGTTGCGGAACCGCTTCAGCCTCAGCGACGACGACGTCGAGCAGCTTGCCCGGCACGCCGTCGCCATCGAGAACCACTACGGCCGCCCCATGGACATCGAATGGGGCAAGGACGGGATCGACGGCGGCCTGTACATCCTGCAGGCCCGTCCGGAGACCGTGCAGTCCCGCCGCGCCGCCGGCAGCCTCAGCCGTTTCCGCCTCAACGCGACCGGCCGGGTACTGGCCGAAGGCCGCGCCATCGGCCAGCGCATCGGTGCCGGCAGCGTCCGCATCCTCACCGCGATCGACCAGATGGCCGCCTTCAAGACCGGCGATGTCCTCGTCGCCGACATGACCGACCCGGACTGGGAACCGATCATGAAGCGCGCTTCCGCCATCGTCACCAACCGCGGCGGACGCACCTGCCACGCGGCCATTATTGCCCGCGAACTGGGGATTCCCGCCGTCGTCGGCACCGGGGACGCCACGGCCGTGCTCTCCGACGGAATCGAGGTGACCGTCTCCTGCGCCGACGGTGAGACGGGCACCATCTACGAAGGGCTCCTGGACTTCAGTGTCGAGGAAACCGCGATCACCGAGCTGCCGGAGGCCCCGGTCAAGGTCATGATGAATGTGGGTACCCCGGAGCAGGCGTTCACCTTCGCGCAGCTGCCGAACCACGGCGTGGGCCTGGCGCGGCTGGAGTTCATCATCAACCGCCAGATCGGCATCCACCCCAAGGCACTCCTGAACCTGGACAGCCAGCCGGCGGACGTGGCCGCGGAAATCCGGGAACGGATTGCCGCGTACGACAGCCCGCGCGAGTACTACATCAAGCGGCTGGCCGAAGGGGTGTCCACCATCGCGGCGGCGTTCGCACCGGAGCCGGTGATTGTGCGTATGTCCGACTTCAAGTCCAACGAGTACGCCAACCTCATCGGCGGACCGGCCTACGAGCCGCACGAAGAGAACCCGATGCTCGGCTTCCGCGGCGCCTCCCGGTACCTGGAGCCGTCCTTCCGGGACTGCTTCGACCTCGAGTGCGAGGCCCTGTCCTTCGTCCGCAACGAGATGGGGCTGACCAACGTCAAGCTGATGATCCCGTTCGTGCGGACTTTGGATGAGGCCCGCGGCGTCATCGAGCTGCTGGCGGAGAACGGCCTGGTCCGTGGCGAGAACGGCCTCGAGGTGATCATGATGTGTGAGATTCCGTCCAACGCGCTGTTGGCCGACGAATTCCTGGATTACTTCGACGGATTCTCCATCGGCTCCAATGACATGACCCAGCTGGCCCTGGGCCTGGACCGGGATTCCGCGATTGTCTCGGGCGGCTTCGATGAACGCGATCCTGCCGTCAAGAAGCTCCTGAGCATGGCCATCAAGGCCTGCAAGGAGCGCGGCAAGTATGTTGGCATCTGCGGTCAGGGTCCCAGCGACCACGCGGACTTCGCCGAGTGGCTGGTCGAGGAAGGCATTGATTCCGTCTCCTTGAACCCCGACACCGTGGTGGACACCTGGCTCCGGCTTTCCGGCGCCGCAGTCGGCGCAGGCGCGAACTGAACGCACGACGTCGGCACCCGGCTTGGGTGCCGACGTCGGCCGGTGATTGAGCCGGGCCCACGACCGCAGGGTTCCCTGACCGAGCTTGCGAGGATAGGGAGCGGTTGGGGGAGCGAATCCGTCAGCCCTGGTTGATGCGGATCATGTTGCCGGAGGGGTCGCGGAAGGCGCAGTCGCGCGGGCCCCAGGGCTGGACGATGGGTTCCTGGAGAACCTCGGCGCCGGAGGCCCGGGCGGCTTCGTAGGCGGCGTCGAGATCGTCCGTGCTGAACACGAGCATGGGCATAACGCCCTTGGTGAGCAGCTCCTGGATGGCGTCCCCGTCGGCCTGGGAGCGGCCCGCGTGCGGAGGGGACAGGACAATCTCAAGGTCGGGCTGGGCGGCACTGCCAAGGGTGACCCAGCGCTGTCCGTCCGAGCCGACGTCGTTCCGGACTTCCAAGCCAAGGGCGTCACGGTAGAAGGCAAGGGACTCATCGAGATCGTTGACGGTGACGTGTGCGTACTTCAATGAAATGTTCATGTTTCACACGCTATTGCAGTGGTTATGAAGAAGCTTCTTCAATCCTGCTCAGCTTGCGGGCGGGCCGGGTATGCTGCCGGGCGATGCATGTAGGCATCGCCTTCACGGCGTGGTGTTCGCGGGCACGGTAGGCGCTGGGCGTTATGCCGACGATCTCGGTGAACCGCGAGCTGAAGGAACCCAGGGACGTGGAGCCCACCTCCATGCACGCATCGGTCACGCTGGCACCGGCGCGCAGCAACGCCATGGCGCGTTCGATCCGCCGCGTCATGAGGTAGTTGTACGGCGTCTCACCGTAGGCGGCTTTGAACTGGCGGGAGAAGTGCGCCGCTGACATGAGGGCACCGGCGGCCATGGTGGGCACGTCCAGCGGCCGGGCGTAGTCGCGGTCGATCAGGTCACGGGCCCGGCGCAAGTGGGCCAGGTTGGCCAGCTCATGCGGTGTCATGGCGCCATTCTAGTAGCCCCGGTGACCACTTCTTCGGCCGGCAACGTGTAGCCCCCGCGGAGCCAGAGTGCGAGTGCTGCGGTAATGAGCGTCTCCGGCCAGGACTAGGAACGGGTCGCGCACAGCGTCACGAGGCGTCGGAGGGTCGGAATGTGGTACCGCCGTCCGTGGAGACGACGACTCCATCGGTCGTAGCGGCCCAGATCCACGGTTTTTCGTTGGCGCCCTTTACCGCCGCGATGGCCAGGACCTCGCCGTCGATCCGGCCCATCCGTGTCCAGGTCGCGCCGGCATCGGCGGAGTAGTGGACGGTACCGTCGGGCTCGACACCTGCAGCCTCCATGGGGTGGGCAAACGCAGCGAACTGGATGACCGGGCCAGCTCCTTCAAGCGTCCAGGAGTTGCCGCCATCGATTGAGCGCTGTATTCCCTCCGGCGTGGTGGCCAGAACGGTGTCACTGTTGGGGTGCCCGGCCAGCACGGCGGGGGCGAAACCGGCGGCCACTGTGGTCCAGGCTTTGCCGTCGGGGCTGGTGCGCAGTGATCCGTCGAACGCCAGGATCCCGGATTTTGTGGTGGTCAGGGAATGGAAGTCCGATTCACCCTGCCGGGATAGCGGCTCCCAGGTCTTGCCTCCGTCAACGGATTTGATCAGCCCGAGAGGGTTGGGAAGATCGGACCCGGAGCCGGGGTGGCCGGAGGCGTAGAAGACGCCCTCGTCCTGGCCGGCAGTGAAGCCCATGAGGTCGTTGGTGCCGCCGATCTTGGTGGCGGGTTGCTTTGTAACGTCGAACAGGCCTTCGTGCGTGGCCAGGAGGACCCGGCTTGTGTCGCCGCTGACACTCAGACCGTGGACGTGGCTGCTGGGCAGGCCGCTGCGGGTGTGGTGTGTTGACGAGGCGCCGGTAGATGGTTCAGTCGCCGGCGCGCAGGCAGCCAGGCCGAGAATGAGCGCGGCCGCACCGGCTGTTATGGCGGCGGAGTGGAAACGGTTCGTGGGCAGCAAAGACATGGGGGAACTCCAGAATTGATGTGAGGCAGAGTGGGGAGGCCGGGAGGCCGGGAGGGGCCGGCGCCGGAGGGGTCCGGTGCCGGCCCCGGCTGGTCAGAGTTTGGCCAGCAGGTCCTGCATTTCCTGGATTTCCGCTTCCTGGGCGGTCACGATGGCCTTGCTGAGGTTGATGGCATCAAGGTTTTGGCCGCCGGTGGTTTCGGTTTTGGCCATCATGACGGCGCCTTCGTGGTGGGCGATCATCTGGTTCAGGAAGAGCTTGGCCGCTTCGGTGCCCTGGGCGGTGTCGAGCTTCTTCATGTCCGCAGCACCCATCATGCCGTCCATGCCTGGGGTGGACATGTCATGGCCGGCGGGTGCCTGCGTGGGCTCGTTCCAGCTCTGAAGCCAGCCGGTCATCTGTTCAATCTCCGGTCCTTGGGCGGCCTTGATCTTGGTGGCTAGGGCAGTCACATCCGCGGGGATGTCCTTCTTGGCCAGCATCATGTCGCTCATCTCCACCGCTTGTGCATGGTGCGGGATCATCATCTGGGCGAACATCACGTCCGCCGCGTTGTGCTCCGCAGACGCGGCAGGGGCGCTGCTGGCCGGCGCGGAGCCGGATTTGCCGTGGTCCATGCCGGGCATGGACGTGCCGGCGGAGCTGGATCCTGTTCCGGTCGAGCATCCGGCCAGGGCGAGTGCTGCGGCGATGGCGGTGGCGGAAAGAGTGGAAAACTTCTTGTTCATAAAAGTCAGGTCCTTCAAACATCAGTGGGCGCAATGGTGCCGCCGGGAGAGGATACGCATCAAATGGATGCGGCAGACGCGCCCGACGCGGGCGGGTCCGCAGGAATGCGCGCCGGAAAGGGACGCGGCAGGGTCCTGTTTTATGTCCGGCTGATGGATAACTCACCCGGCGACGGACCGCCGGGAGTATAGAAATAGGGGCTTGGGACAGTGCTGAAGGCCCCGGCTTTGGGGACGGCGCCGAACACCGTGGAACCGGGCAACGGGGCGGACAGGATTCCGCTTTTCGCCGACGGGGTACAGGACACCGTCATGGTCTGCATGCTCGCGCAGGTGCCGGAGCACGGCTCCGACGAGACCCCCGCCATGTCCTGGGCGGACCCGCGGTGGTTTGAGTGCGTGCCGGATCCCTGATGCCCGGAGTGGCCATCAGCCGGTGACTCAGCATGGACCGCGCCGGTGCCGGTCGCGGTCATAGCGGCCGTCGAGTGCATCGAATGGTTGCCGGTCATCACGTGCATGCCGAGGATCCCGGCGATAACTGCCAGGATCGTGGCGAGCCCGCCTGCACGGCGCAGGAACGACGTCGCAAGGCGCCGGGCTGGTGCGGTCATGACGTTCCTCCTTCCGTGCGGGTCCGTTCGTTTCAAGGCTACCCGCCCGGGTGGGCGGGGTGTCCGGGCACCGACCTCTCCGGGGGCGCTGCCGCCCGGTTCAACGAACCTGGGCGGGGTTCAGTTTCACCCTCCGCAGCAGCTGGGCCTTCAGTGCCACAACGATCGTCGAGATGGACATCAGCACCGCACCGGCGGCTGGGGAGAGCACGACCCCGGCGAAGGCCAGGACGATGGTGAGGCCAAGGGAAGTTCTTGCCGGGACTCTGTTCCACACATGTCAGTTCCGTTCCTTGAAGGAGGTGTGATGGGCGCTGGGGTTGAACGGCTGTGACGGCCGTGCGAGGCACGGACCTGGACGTACCACTTCACTGACAACCATCCCAAAGATACCCCCATGGGGTATTGCAGTCAAGAGTCCGCGATGGCTCATAGAAAACCTCCGCGTAGCCGGATACGTTGCTTCATTCAGTACCTGCCGCCCGCCGGTCGTGGGGCCGCGCAAACGGCCTGGCGCTACGCAAGCGGCCGGGCGACGCCCAAATACGGGTGTCGCCAAACCGGCTGCGCGTCATGGGGCAATATGCGCGTCGTAGGCAGGGAAAGTGGAGAGGAACGTCCGACGGCGGCACTCGGCGTGGGTGCCGACGTCGCACTCCCCGGTGGTCGAGCCTGTCGTGACCCCCGGCATTACACCAGAAACTGGAGAAATAGGGCACGTTTTCGTTTTCTTAATTCGCCAATGTCCGGTGTACTGTTCCAAGGTTAGGCTTCCCTAAATCAGCCCTGGACATCGATGGACCACATGCTATGAACACCGAACTTGACCTTCAACGCCTGTCGTTTGCCGCCGACCTTGCGGGCAACGGTGACAGGACTGCCGTTGCCACCAACAGTGAGGTCCTGACGTATCGGGAACTGGCTGACCGTGTGGAGGAGCTGGGCCGGCGCCTCGGTACCGAACGTCGCCTGGTGGCCCTGACGGCCGGCAACGATGTGGACTCGCTGGTGGGGTATCTGGCGGCCTTGTCCGCAGGCCATCCATTGATCCTCCTGCCCGCGGACAAGCCTGCCGCCCTGGAGTCCCTCGTCGCGGCCTATGACCCGGACGTTATCCTTCGTTCCTCAAACGGCCGGACGGTACTGGAGGAGCGAAGGCCGGGCACCGGGCATACCCTGCACCCGGACCTGGCGCTTCTGTTGAGCACCTCAGGTTCCACCGGTTCACCCAAGCTTGTCCGGCTTTCCTACGAAAACCTCCAGGCGAACGCAGAGTCCATCGCGGAATACCTCGGCATCACCGAAGATGACCGCGCAATGACCACGCTGCCCATGTCCTACTGCTATGGACTGTCGGTGATCAACAGCCACCTGCTGCGCGGCGCCAGCCTGGTCCTGACGGATCTGTCCGTGGTGGACCCCTGCTTTTGGGACCTGTTCCGCAGCGAGGGTGCCACGTCGTTCGCGGCCGTTCCCTATACTTTCGAGTTGCTCGAACGGGTGGGGTTCGCCAGCATGGATCTGCCCACGCTCAGGTATGTGACTCAGGCGGGCGGCAGGCTTAACCCGGACCTGGTCCGGCGTTACGCCGATCTGGGAGCACGGAGCGGCTGGGATCTCTTTGTGATGTACGGCCAGACGGAAGCCACGGCACGCATGGCTTACCTTCCTCCCCGGCTGGCAGGTATGTCGCCCGGCGCCATCGGAATCCCTGTCCCCGGGGGCGCCTTCCGGATAGACCCGGTTCCCGGGCTGGAGCATGGGGAGCTGGTGTATTCCGGACGCAACGTGATGCTGGGATACGCCCGGACGCCGGAGGACCTCGGCCTCGGGCGGACGGTGGATGAGCTCCGCACTGGAGACCTGGCGCGCCGGAACGCTGACGGACTGTACGAAGTGGTGGGAAGGCACAGCCGGTTCGTCAAGATCGTCGGCCTCCGCGTCGACCTTGGGCAGGTGGAGCGGATCCTTGCCGACCTTGGTATTAAGGCCGCGAGCGCCGGCACGGACCAGGGACTCGTCGTCGCCGTCGAGGGTGAACACGACCCGGCGCTGCTGGGCAAGCTCCTCGCCCAGGGCATAGGCCTGCCGCGCGCTGCCCTGGAAGTCCACGCGGTGCCGGAGCTCCCGCGTCTGGCGTCCGGCAAGCTGGACTACCCTGCGGTCCTGGCCCTCTCGAAACAGGGCGGTCCCACGGTTCAAGACGCGGCTTCCGGCGCGAACTCCGGCGCTAACGCGCAGGACAGTGTGGTGCGGATTTTTGAAGACACGCTGGAGCTGACGGACATTTCCGACGACGACACGTTCGTTTCGCTCGGTGGGGACTCGCTTTCGTATGTGGCAGCGTCAGTCCGGCTTGAGCAGGCACTGGGTCATTTGCCGCCGGACTGGCACATCACCCCGGTGGGGGTGCTGGGGGTCGGCTTTGAGCAGCCGAGACAGGGGAAGCGCCGCCGCGTGTTCGCCCGGCTTGAAACCAGCATCGTGCTGCGGGCGGTCTCCATTTTCCTGATTGTCAGTACCCATATCGGATTCCTACACTGGCAGGGTGCCGCCCACGTGCTCATAGCGGTGGCGGGGTTCAACTTCGCCAGGTTCCAGCTGTCCGGGGAAGGTATGCCGCGGCTGCGGAAACAAGCAGCCAGCCTGGCCAGGGTCATCATCCCCAGCATGGCCTTCATCGGCTTCGCCTACCTGATCACCGACAGATACAGCCTGGCGAATATCGTCCTCCTCAACGCCATTATCGGACCCGAAGAGGTGACCACTCGGTCGCATTTCTGGTTCATTGAGGTGCTCGTCTACCTGCTGGTCAGCATGACGGCATTGCTGGCCCTGCCCTGGGTCAGCCGGGCCGAAAAGCGTTTCCCGTTCCTCTTTCCGCTGGTGCTGCTCGGCGCCGGACTGCTCACCCGGTATGAGCTTCTTGAGCCGGGAATTCCGCACACGACCCCGGCGCTCTGGCTCTTCGCGCTGGGATGGGCGGTTGCCCGGGCCCGTCACGTCCTGCAGCGATGCACCCTGAGCCTCGTGGCCGCTTTGACCATCCCGGGGTTCTTCGACAATCCGTACCGTGAACTGACTGTCCTTGCCGGGATCCTCCTGCTCCTGTGGCTGCCCAGCCTTCCCGTCCCGGCCGGGCTCCGCCGCCTCACCGTTCTGCTGGCCAGCGCGTCCCTGCACATCTATCTGGTGCACTGGCTGGTTTACCCGCTGCTGACTGGGTTCAGCCCCGCGCTCGCCGTGGTTGCCTCGCTCATCGCGGGCTCGGCGTACTGGGCGCTGTGCGGCCAGGCGCCCGCTCTCATCGATCGAGCCAAAAGGCACGTCCTGCCCGCCCGGTTCGTTGACCGGAACAGTCACACGGCCTCCGCGGCCTCCGCGGCCGCCGGGCGGTCGTCGGACATCCTGTAGTGGCCGCGGCCGCGGCGCTTGGCGGAGTAGAGGGCCTGGTCGGCGTCTTTCAGGAGATCGTCCGGCGACTGCGGGGATGTCGATACGGCCACGCCCGCGCTTGCGCCCACGGTGACGGTGGCCCCGCCGAGGGGGGCCGGAACGAATCTGCTCAATCCCGAGGTGGGTGTCTTCTACATCGCCACCATTCCCCAGTTCATCCCCGCCGGCGCCTCGCCTCTCTTGATGGGCATTTTGCTAGCTGGCGTCCACTGTCTCCTGGCCATGGTGTGGTTCAGTCTGCTGATTTCGGCACAGGCTACGCCGCCCGCTGGCTCAAAGGCGCCCGAAGCATCCGCATCATCGACAGCATCACGGGAGCCGTACTCGTGGGCTTCGGCCTGTACTCATGCAGAAGCCTCACTAATAATCCGACGGCACCGACGAAGAAGCGGTGCCGCTGTGCCCTCTTGTACAGGACGGCATCGAGGTTTACCTTTTATCCCATGACGCGCCGGATTACTGGAGATGCGAAAGCGGCGGCCGCTGTCATCACGGCAGCATCCGCAGCCTTTCTGGCTGGCGCCTTTGTGCCGGTCTCCCGGGTGTACGTCGAAGCGGATCCGCAGGTCAAATGGGCCATTCTGCAGGCAGATCCCGTGCAGTGGAACGTCCAGCAACTGCTCCTCGGCGCGGGCACTGCTGCCTTGCCCGCTGGCGTGGCCATGCTTGCCCGTCACTGGGATCCGGGAAAAAGGCGCGGGACCAAAGAACCCTTGCCGGGTCAGCGCCTTGCCCAGGGCGCTGCACTTGCCTGGGCGGCAGGAGCTTGCCTGTTCCTGGTTCATCTGGAGGAGCGGTACAGAGATCCGGAGGCCTTCGCGTTAGGGAACCAGCCCATCTGGCCATTCCAGGGGTATATGTGGCTCAGTTTCGCCGGTATGGCTGCCCTGGGTGGCGGGCTGCTGAAGCGGGCGCGCAGCAACGATGAGTCCGGCGCCATATCCGGAGATCCGCGCTGGCCTGGCTGGCTCAACCTGGGTGGGGCCGCAGTCTTCGCCGGCGTCCTGGCCGCCACCGGTGACATCCCGCCCCTTGTGGTTTACGGCGTAGAGCTGGCCACCGGGGCGGCGCTGATACGGCGTCTGCGCCGGGGCACCAATGCGGAGAAGCCTGCCTAACTTCTCGCGGTCGACTCCCTGAACGACGGCGGCCCGCACCTCATCCGGGAGGTAATAGGGCGTGGGGAAGCAGTTGCTGCCCCCGGCTCAGTCGCAACCTGCTGCTAATCCGCCAGTGAAATGATGCCCCTGACGCCACTGCTTGCGCTCCTGCCCAGTTGCTCCCGCCGGACCCTGGCTCCGAGGCGGGACACGCCGTCGAACGCGGCGCGCCGCCGGTCCGGCGGAGAAGCAGCTGGGCGGGAAGGCACGTAAGACGGCGGCCCGCAGTACGGCGCCACGCTTGACGCCCCGAAGCCCCTCCGCATATCCTGAACGAACGGTCGGTAAATAATTCCGACCCCTTCCCAGAGGCCAATGCATAGGAGCAACCATGGATTCCATCGTCCAGCGTGACGCGGACGGCCAGGCGAACTTTGACCGCGTCATGGCGGAAGATTCGCGGATCGAGCCGCGGGACTGGATGCCGGATGCCTACCGCAAGACCCTCCTGCGCCAGATTTCCCAGCACGCCCACTCCGAGATCATAGGGATGCAGCCGGAAGCCAACTGGATTTCCCGGGCCCCGAGCCTGAAGCGCAAGGCCATCCTCATGGCCAAGGTCCAGGACGAGGCCGGCCACGGGCTCTACCTCTACTCCGCCGCCGAGACCCTGGGCCAGAGCCGCGACAAGATGATGACCGATCTCATCGCCGGCAAGGCCCGTTACTCGAGCATCTTCAACTACCCGGCGCTGACCTGGGCGGACATGGGTGCCATCGGCTGGCTGGTGGACGGCGCCGCCATCTGCAACCAGGTGCCGCTGTGCCGCGCCTCCTACGGCCCCTACGGCCGCGCCATGGTGCGGATCTGCAAGGAGGAGTCGTTCCATCAGCGGCAGGGCTTCGAGATCCTGCTGGAGCTCGCCCACGGCACCCCGGAGCAGAAGCAGATGGCGCAGGACGCCGTGAACCGCTGGTACGCCCCGGCGCTGATGATGTTCGGACCGCCGGACGACGATTCGCCCAACTCCCGCCAATCCATGGCCTGGAACATCAAGCGCTTCAGCAACGATGAACTCCGCAGCCGCTTCGTGGGAATGATGGTGGAGCAGGTCCGCGTGCTGGGCCTCACCCTCCCGGACAGCGAGGTCCGCTTCAACGAGGACACCAAGAAGTGGGAGCACGGCCCGCTGGACTGGAACGAGTTCAAGGAAGTCCTGGCCGGCCGCGGCCCCTGCAACGCCCAGCGCCTGGAGCGCCGGAGGGAAGCGCACGACGACGGTGCCTGGGTCCGCGAGGCAGCCGCGGCGTATGCAGCAAAACAGTCAGTGAAGACAAAGGAATACGCAGCATGACACCGCATGGCAACCCGGAAGTTCCGGCCAGCTCGGCCACCGAAATCAACCGCGAGGCGGCCAAGATGAGCCCGGTGGTCGAGACCCCTGCCGCCGGCCGCAACGCCTGGGGCCTCTGGGAGGTCTTCGTGCGCTCGAGCCGCGGCCTGTCCCACGTCCATGCCGGGTCGCTGCACGCGCCGGATGCCGCCATGGCCCTGCGCAACGCCCGCGATCTTTACACGCGCCGCAACGAGGGTGTGTCCATCTGGGTGGTCCCGGCCGACGCCATCGCCGCCAGTGACCCTGACTCCAAGGGTTCGTTCTTCGAGTCCCCGCAGGGCAAGGACTACCGGCACGCCACGTATTACACCAAGAGTGAAGGGGTGAAGCACCTGTGAACGCTGTCCCTATGGGCGGGGAATCAGCCACCCGCATCACCCCCGGCAACGCGCTCCGCCCTGAGGACATCGCCCTGGAAGTCCGCACCGGCCTGGCCAAGCCCACCGAGGACGTGGCCGAGTATGCGCTGCGCCTGGGGGACGATGGCCTGATTCTCGCGCAGCGTCTGGGCCACTGGATCTCGCGCGGCCCCGAGCTGGAGGAGGACGTGGCCCTGGGCAACATCGCCCTGGACCAGCTGGGCCACGCCCGGAGCTTCCTGACCTACGCGGGCGGCGCCTGGGAGAAGACCGAGGACGAGCTGGCGTACTTCCGGCGTGAGCATGAGTTCCGGTCGGCCGCCATCTTTGAGCAGCCCAACGGCGACTTCGCGGCCACCATCGCCCGGCAGTTCGTGGTGAGTTACTACCAGTTCGAGCTCTACCGCAGGCTCACCCAGTCGAGCGACGCCACACTCGCAGCCATCGCCGCCAAGGCCGTGAAGGAAGTGGACTACCACCGGGACCACAGCGCCCAGTGGGTCCTGCGCCTGGCCGGCGGCACGGAGGAATCCCGCACCAGGATGATCCACGGCCTGAGGCAGATGTGGCCCTACGTTGCCGAGCTCTTCGAAGACGATGAGCTGACCACGCGCCTGGCGGAAACGGGCGCCGCCGTCGAGCCTTCCAGCCTGCGCGCTGACTTTGACCGCCTGACGGGGGAGATCCTGGCGGAAGCGGACCTGGAGGTGCCGGACGTCCCGGCTGCCCCCGGCGGCGGGCGGTATGGCAGGCATTCCGAGCACCTGGGCTACCTCCTCGCGGAGATGCAGGTGCTGGCGCGCGAGTATCCCGGAGCAAGCTGGTGACCGCCGTGGCCACCGCTGCGCCTGGGCAGACACAGCTGCAGCAGGCGTGGGATATCGCGGCCACGGTCTGCGATCCGGAAATCCCTGTGCTCACCATCGAGGACCTGGGGATCCTCCGCGACGTGCAGGTGACCGAGGAACAAGTTCGGGTCACCATCACGCCCACCTACTCGGGCTGCCCGGCCATGGACGCCATCCGCGACGACCTGAAGGCCGCGTTTGCCAAGGAGGGCTACAAAGCAGAGGTGGACCTGGTGCTTGCCCCGGCCTGGACCACGGACTGGATGTCGGACGCGGGCAAGGCCAAGCTGCAGGAGTACGGCATTGCGCCGCCGTCGGGCAGGGCAGCAGCCGGCGGCCACAGCGGCCCTATCAGGCTCAAAATGGCCGTGAAATGCCCCCAGTGCTCCAGCCTGAACACCAAGGAGCTCACCCGGTTCGGCTCCACGTCCTGCAAGGCGCTGTACGTGTGCAAGGACTGCCTGGAACCGTTCGACTACTTCAAAGTCCTGTAAGGAAGCCCCATGCCTGTTGTGCGTCAGACCGCCGCCGAATCGGCGCTAGCCAGCGGCCGCCGTCGTCCGTCCTTCCATACCCTCACCGTGGCGGAGGTGCGCCGGCTGACCGAGGATGCCATCGAGGTGTCGTTCGGCGTCCCCCAGGAGCTCGCCGGCCAGTTCGACTACCTGCCCGGCCAGTACGTGGCCCTGCGCACCACGCTGCAGGATGAGAACGGCGAGCCGCACGAGGTGCGCCGCAGCTACTCCATCTGCGCCGAGCCGCGCACGTTCCCGGACGGCAGCAGCGAGATCCGGGTGGCCGTGAAGCAGGACCTGGGCGGGCTGTTCTCCACGTGGGCCAACGCCGAACTGAAGGCGGGGGACACCCTGGATGTTATGAGCCCCATGGGCGCGTTTGTGTCCAAGCACGGCCGGGACGGCAAGGCCGTGGAGCAGAACGTCATGAACTCCATGAACCATCCGGAGGCGCTCGCGGGGGAGGCAGCCTCCCAGGGGGCGGGCACGTTTGTGGCCATCGCGGCGGGGAGCGGCATCACCCCGGTGATCGCGATCGCCCGCACGCTGCTGGCGGCCAACCCGGAGACGCGCTTTGACCTGATCTACGCCAACAAGGCCGCCATGGACGTGATGTTCTTGGAGGAGCTGGCGGACCTGAAGGACAGGTACCCGCAGCGGCTGGCCATCCACCACGTGCTCTCCCGCGAGCAGCGGATCGCGCCGCTGCTCAGTGGGCGGATCGACGCCGAAAAGCTCCAGCAGCTCCTCGGCACCGCCATCCACGCGGACGATGTGGACGAGTGGTTCCTGTGCGGGCCGTTCGAGCTGGTGCAGCTGTGCCGGGACACCCTGGCCGAGCGCGGGGTGAAGCCGGAGCACGTGCGGTTCGAGCTGTTCACGAGCGGAAAGCCGGACCGGCCGGAGGGCCACGCCGGCCGTCCCGTGGTGGTGGACGAGTCCCAGGAGACGTACAGGATCACGTTCAAGCTGGACGGCCTGCAGGGCGAGGTGGCCAGCCCCACTCATGCCCGCGAGTCGATCCTGAACGCGGCGCTGCGGGTCCGCGCGGATGTGCCGTTCGCGTGCGCCGGGGGAGTGTGCGGCACGTGCCGCGCCAAACTGGTCACCGGCACCGTGACCATGGACGAAAACTACGCGCTGGAGCAGGATGAGCTGGACAAGGGGTACGTCCTGACCTGCCAGTCGCACCCCACGAGCAAAGACGTCACCGTCGACTTCGACGTTTAAGGAACCCATGATCTCCCTCTCCATCGCCAACAACGTCGCCGAAGTGGTCCTGGACGCGCCGTACAAGCTGAACTCCCTCGACGAGCAGGCGCTCGCGGATTTAACACAGGCGTACGACGACGCCGCTGCCGCCGCCTCGCGCGGTGAGGTGCGGGCGCTGCTGCTGAGGGGAGAGGGCCGCGCCTTCTGCGCCGGCCGGGACATTTCCGGAGTGACGCCGGAGACGGACGACGCTGACGCGTACCTGGGCGGGCTGGTTCAGCCGCTGCTGAAGAAAATGAGCGCGTTCCCGGCGCCCACGTTCGCCGCGGCGCAGGGGGCGTGCCTCGGCGTAGGGCTGGGCCTGCTGCTCGCGACGGATGTCGTGTACGTAGCGGAGAACGCCAAGTTTGGTTCGCCGTTCGCCAAGCTGGGAGCAACCCTGGATTCGGGCGGGCACTGGTACTTCACAGAGCGGCTGGGCATGCACCGGACGCTGGACCTGATCTACACCGCCGAGCTGATGTCCGGGGCAGAGGCCGTAGCCCAGGGCATGTTCAGCCGGGCCATGCCGTCGGACGAACTGTTGGACAACACCCGGGAAATTGTGTCGAAGGTTGCCGCCGGGGCCACGGGCGCCTTCACGGCGAGCAAAGAGCTGGTGGCGCACATCCGCGACCAGCGGCTGGGCTTGTGGGACGCTATGGCGGAGGAGAACGCTGAGCAGGCACGACTCTGCAA
The DNA here is from genome assembly GCF_055412845.1 of Pseudarthrobacter adonitolis. Taxonomy (NCBI): domain Bacteria; kingdom Bacillati; phylum Actinomycetota; class Actinomycetes; order Micrococcales; family Micrococcaceae; genus Pseudarthrobacter; species Pseudarthrobacter adonitolis. The sequence continues at coordinate 28,622 of NZ_JBVAYW010000029.1, forward strand.
GAGTGCGGACTACGCCGAAGGCTTCCGGGCTTTTCAGGAAAAACGCGAGCCGCGATTTACCGGGCAGAAATTGCCTTTTTCCGCTGTTGATTTGTAAGGTTCAGCTATGACAACGGGGAAAGCAATAACCAAAGCCGTCATTCCTGCTGCCGGATTGGGAACTCGCTTCCTGCCCGCCACCAAGGCAATGCCGAAGGAAATGCTGCCGGTGGTAGACAGGCCGGCCATCCAGTACGTGGTTGAGGAAGCCGTGAAGTCCGGCCTCACCGATCTGCTGATGATCACGGGACGAAACAAGCGCTCCCTCGAGGACCACTTCGACCGAGAGCCCGGCCTGGAGCGTGCGCTGGAGCTGAAGGGCGATACCGATGGCCTGGAGTCGGTCCGGTACGCCTCGGAGCTGGGCCCCATCCACTACGTCCGCCAGGGCGAGGCCAAGGGCCTGGGCCACGCAGTGCTGTGCGCCAGCCAGCACGTGGGCAACGAGCCGTTCGCGGTGCTGTTGGGTGACGACCTCATCGACGAGGCCGAGGACCTGCTCACCACCATGATGGAGGTGCAGCAGAAGACCGGCGGTTCTGTCATCGCGCTGATCGAGGTGGACCCTGCCCAGATCAGCGCTTACGGCTGTGCAGACATAACAGCAGTCGACGGCCAGGATTACGTTCGCGTGAACAGCCTGGTGGAGAAGCCTGCCGTGGGGGAGGCGCCGTCCAACCTGGCCGTGATCGGCCGGTACGTGCTGCACCCGTCCGTATTCGGCGTACTGGAGAAGACTGAGCCCGGCCGCGGCGGCGAGATCCAGCTGACCGATGCGCTGCAGACCCTGGCTGCCGGTGAGGGCGAGGGCTCCGGTGTGTACGGGGTGGTCTTCAAAGGTCGCCGTTTCGACACAGGCGACAAGCTGAGCTACCTCAAGGCCGTCATCACGCTGGCGTCCGAGCGGGTGGAGTTCGGCGAGGATTTGAAGACCTGGATGAAGGGCTTCGTCGGCTAGCCATCCCGCACCAGGCTAGCCATTTGGGTCAATTTCCGTTTTGGAGGTTGTTGGCGGCGATGTAGTCGCCCAGTTTGTCGGCTGTGAGGGCTGCCGAGATACTTTGTATGGCCACCGGATCTGTCAGGACAATTGACTGACCGTCGCTGGAGGTTCCGACGCCGCGGGTGGGTAAAGTGAACATGCTGATGTCTTGGGGCCGCACGCTCTTGAGTTCCACGGCGAGGCCGCCAATGGTGGCAGCGTCTAGGCCCTTGTCCACAGCCACGAAGGGCGAGAACTCGTTGACCAAGTTGCTGACGGTGATCGGATTGGTCAGGGTATCCGCGGTGATGGTTTTGGCAATGACACCCTTCATGAACGCTTGCTGATTTCGTACTCGCTGGTAGTCACCGTCGGCAAACGAGTGCCGTTCGCGTACGAACGCAAGAGCCTTCTCACCGCTCAGCGAGTTCGTCCCGACCGCATATGTGAACTGTCCGACGCTGAATGCCATGCTCGAATTTACGTCCACCCCGCCTAACGCCTCAGTTAGCCCCTTGAATCCGTCGAAATTGATCATGGCAACGTGGTCAATCCGCTGGTTAAACATAGATTCCACCGTTTGAACCACCAGTGGAACACCGCCATAAGCCAGGGCCGCGTTGATCTTGGCCTCACCGAATCCAGGAATTTTGACCCTAAGGTCCCGCATGAGGGAAATGGAGTAGACATTTTTTCGGTCCGCCGGAATGTGGACCAGCATCATCACATCGGAACGCTGATCGGACGGCACACCATTCTGCGCATCCACTTCTGTCGGTCCGCGGCTGTCACTTCCCATGAGCAGAATGTTCATTGCCTCCGGCCCTGCCGTGCCCGGTGCCTTTTGGGGACGTGTGGACTCTTCGGGGAAAGCGCTCTGAATTTTCTCGGTCTTGGAGTTGAAGGAGTTGGCAAGGTTCACGACGTAGCCGCCCGCCACTGCGGCAGCAACGAGGACAAGGACAGCTACGACAATCAGGACTGCGCGGCCCTTGCGGCTCTTCTGCGGGGTTGGACCGGCGCCCGTCGCGGGCGGTTCGGTTTCAAGTGGGAGAGTCATAGGATCCTAAACGAATGGCGGAGGAGTCGTTTCCTACCGAGGATATGCCCGGTGCTGTTCGCGGGAAGAATTTGCCAGTCAGCGAAGTAACGCTAGAGCGGACGAAGCTATGGCCACGATCCCTCGGCCAGCAAGTAGCCAATACGGTATCGATTGTTCGGATGGCACGAGGCTAAATCCCTGCCACCAACGGAGTCTTCGCCAGTGCCTGCGCATCCCCTATTAAAATACCACGAGTCGCCGAGATCGAGTCATCGGCATCATGGATCAGCATGGAATTTGTGGCGTTGGGCGCCGCGGAATTTTTCAAGCTGAACGGTACCAACGGGAGTTAGGCGGCTGACTGTTCGGGGATTTCCTTGGGTTGGTTGATCCAGGCTGGTCCGGGGAGCGCGAGGATTTTGGGATCGGTGGTTGTCGTGAAGCGTTCGGGGTGTTTCGTCCGGGCTGCCGCGAGGGTTGCCGAGCGTTCTTTGGCGACGCCGGCGGCGTGGCCGTAGTGGATGTTCGCGGGGGTGTGGAAGCCGATGCCACTGTGGTGGTGGTTCTCTGGGGGTCGTTGATTTTTTGGGCGATCGTTTTCAATATCGTCGCAGGTCAGCGGCTTGTTGGGTGGTGTTTTCGTACACCGTTGATGTGGTGCACGTTTGTCGCCGCATCCTATTTTTTGGTGTTGAGGCGGGTCGTGAGTTCCGGGTTCACGGCTCGCGCGGCGTTGAGATCCTGATCCCGTTCCTCGAGGCGCAGTTTCAGATCGGGGGTCTGCTGCTCGAGCCCGGTGATGCGCTGGTTCAGCTCGTCGAGATCGTGTGGCGCGCCGAGACCGGATTCGCGCCACACTTGTTCGCCGAGCGTTTCGGATAGCCGCCGTTTCAGTGTCCGGATGTGGTTTGCGAGGCGGTTCCCCCGTTCATTGGCGGCGAGCAGGTCCGTATGCAGCGAGGCCAGGCTGACCGCTGCACCCCGTGTGGAGTCGTGGGACGGCTGCGCTTGGATCGTGTGCAGCTGTGCCAGCAGGTCGCGATGTCGGTAGAGGAATGTGCGGTCAACGCCCGCGGCGCGGGCGATGGTGGCGACGCTGATCTCGTGGCCGTCGGAATGTGCCTTGATGGGCGGCAAGGACGCGTTCGCGGCGCCGGGTGGTGTCGGCGCGGCGGCTTTCGATGGCGGCGGCTGTTTTCATAACCGCGGGAGCCTTGGGGATGCTCACGGCACTGGCCTTGGGCGGACATCGGGTACCGGCTGCCGGAACTGGGGCATGCCCAGAGCCGTGGTGCGGTGGCGGCGCACGAGGGTTACGGCCTGCTCGATCTCTGCCCGGTCGACGGGCGCCAGCTGGTCCAGCCCGGCTTCGACTTTAGAGATCAGCCGGCGGATGCGGGTGATCTCGTTCTCCGACGGCAGGGCTTCGGTGCGGGCCCATTCCTCCAGGTCCTGGGTGGCCAGGAGCTTCTCCCGGTTGCGGAGCAGATCATCGAGGTGGGCCTGCAGATCGGGTAGGTAGGAGACGCCGGTGCGGAAGTGATCACAGCCGACGCAACGGAACCGGTAGGGGCAGGCGTTTCCGCCGGCCTGGACGTTGAACGGTTCGGTGCAGAGGCCGAACGGAACGATCACCTCTCTGACGGACCAGCGTGCGTGGTCAGAGTCCAGCAGCTCCTGGGCCTGGCGCCAGATGCGTTCGCCGTGCCGGTTGAACTGCATGGCGGTGACCCGGTCCACGGCCTCGCGGCGGCGCCCTGGCCGACCTGGTAGTAGCTGCTGGTGGTGTCGAGCTTTCGGTGATCCATGAGCTCACGCAGCACATCGATCGGCACTCCCTCGTCGGCGTGCCGCTGGGCGTAGGTGTGCCGGTAGGCATAAAGAACGATGAGGGCCTTGTCGAACTCGGTGTCGTAAGCGGTTCTCAGTACCGGCATGTTCGTGATCCAGGCGCGGTGGTGGAACGCGAGGAATGCGCCGGTCTGTGGGCAGCAGTTTGAGCTCACCGACCGGGGTGTGGGGGTAGCGGGCCCGTACCCACTGCTGCTGGGAAGTGATCACATTGGTAGTGTTCGCGCTGATGGGCAGCCGGCGGCCGAGGCGGCCGGCCTTGTGATTATCAAAGACCAGCACCGCAGATCCGTCGGCATCGCGGGCTAGGCAGTCGAACGCCAGGGCCGCGATCTCCTCGGGTCTTCTGCCGGTGTCGATGGCCAACTCGATCCCGGCCCTCATCGGCGGCGATGTCAGCCGGTCGAGGTGGGAACAGATCTGCCGCATGATTTCCGGCGGCAGATCCCGTCCGGATTCGGCGGCTTCGGGTTCATCGGGGATGTCGGCGGCGCCGATGGTGAAGTCCTCACCGAGGCCGGCGGCCAGGGTGCCGGGACGGGTTAGACCCAGAGCCCGTATCGTGGAGAGCACGTGCCGGACCTCGCGGACGGTGCGGAGCCGGGCATCGGTGCTGATCTGACCCGTCGAGGCTAGATAGGCAAGCCGGTTCAGGAATGTCTCGATGTGGGCGCGGCCAAGACCGGCGGGGATCCGGCCTTGGTCCGGGGGCATCCGCAAGGTCTCCGACAGACGAACCAGGGCGTTCACGTGGTGACGCACCGACATGCTCGTGGTGCTCCGCCGGCCGGGGCGGATCCGTCTTCTGGGCAGGTCATCAATGGCCCAGCGCTTGGCGGCTTCCCGCAACCACGGCTGGCTAAGACCGGTGAATGACACGGTGCCGGAGTTGCCGAAGACCGCCAGGTCCCATTGGTCACCTATGGCCTCGGCGGCTGGGGTGCTTTAGAGCTCGTCAGTAAATAAGCCAGCGTTTCATCGTATTGGTTCTATGGTGGTGCTATGACCATTGGTGCAGAGGTTGAGACGGCTTTGCGGGGAAAGTTCGATTCGTTGTTCCCGCATCTGGATGAGCGTCAGCGCCGCCTGGCCATGGGCGCTGAAGCCCGGGTGCTCGGGCA
>NZ_JBVAYW010000030.1:0-27055 GCF_055412845.1 Pseudarthrobacter adonitolis
TTGAGTGCTGGGAAGACAAGGAAGCCACGTTCCTGATCGGCGGGTCCGAATGCACCCGGCGCTGTGATTTCTGCCAGATCGACACGGGCAAGCCGTCCCCGGTGGACATGTTCGAGCCGACCAAGGTGGCCCGCTCGGTCCTGGCCATGCAGCTGCGCTACGCCACCGTGACCGGGGTGGCCCGTGATGACCTAACCGATGAGGGTGTGTGGCTGTACGCCGAGACGGTCCGGAAGATCCACGAGCTGAACCCGGGCACCGGCGTGGAGCTGCTGATCCCTGACTTCTCCGGCAAGCCCGAGCACATCGAGGCGATCTGCGATTCCAAGCCGGAGGTCTTCGCGCACAACGTCGAGACCGTGCCCAGGATTTTCAAGCGGATCCGTCCCGCGTTCCGGTACGACCGGTCCCTGGATGTCATCACCCAGGGCCGGAAGCTGGGCATGGTGACCAAGTCCAACCTGATCCTGGGCATGGGCGAGACCCGCGANCCACGCCAGCTGAGCTCTCCGGTATTCAGAACTGGTATCCAGATAGGACCGAAGATGTTCCCTACAAGAATCGAAATCATCCCCTCAACCGGGATCGTTGACCAGGTCCAGGCACTGGTTCCGCTGACCACCACGCTCACCATGACGTGCCTGCCGCACCACGGCATCGAGCGGACCATGCGCACCTCGGTGGAGCTGAGCGCCCTCGGCTATACCGTCATCCCGCACCTGGCGGCGCGCAGCATCCATGACCGGGCCGAACTGACCCGGATCATGCGTGAGTGCGATGGTGCCGGCATCGGCGAGGTGTTTGTGATCGGCGGCGACCGGAAGCAGCCCGCCGGACCGTACGAGTCGGCCCTCCCGCTGCTTGAGGACATCGCCCAGTACACCGGCGGCCGGATGCGCGCCGGCGTGGCAGGCTACCCGGAAGGCCACCCAACCGTGGCCGCCCTGGACCTGCTGGATGCCCTGCAGGACAAGCAGCACCTGGCCACGCACGTCGTCACCCAGATGTGCTTCGACGCCCCCAGAATCCTCGACTACGCGGCGCTCCTGCGCCGCGAAGGCGTGGACCTGCCCGTCTGGGCGGGCGTGGCGGGGTCCGTCCCGCGGACCAAGCTGCTGGCACTTGCCACGCAGATCGGCGTCGGAAGTTCCCTGAAGTTCCTTAGCCGCAAAGGCCCGCTGGCGCGCAAGCTGCTCAGCGGTGACCGCTACTCACCCCACACCCTGGTGGCCGGGCTCGAAAGCCAGCCCGGCATCGCAGGGATCCATCTTTACAGCTTCAACAACCTCGATGCGGTCCCCAACGAAGTGGGCCCCGCATCTTCCCCAACGGCACTCCAGCCAGCATTGATTCGAGGAGCAGCACGTGGGCAGTAGGACCACCGTTTCCCCCCAAACTCCCCACCTTGAGCGGCAGCTCAGCAACAGGCACATCCAGCTGATCGCCATTGGCGGCGCCATCGGCACGGGCCTGTTCATGGGCTCAGGCAAGACCATCTCGGCCGCCGGCCCGTCCGTCATTTTCGTCTACATGATCATCGGCTTCATGCTGTTTTTCGTGATGCGGGCCATGGGCGAACTGCTGCTGTCCAACCTGAACTACAAGTCCTTCAGCGACTTCGCGGCCGACCTGCTGGGCCCCTGGGCCGGGTTCTTCACCGGCTGGACCTACTGGTTCTGCTGGGTGATCACCGGCATCGCGGACGTCATTGCCATCGCCGGTTACTCCAAGGAACTCTGGCCATCGCTGCCCCTGTGGATCCCGGGCCTGGTCACCGTAGGCATTCTCCTGCTCCTGAACCTCGCCACCGTGCGGGCGTTCGGTGAGACGGAGTTCTGGTTCGCACTGATCAAGATCATCGCCATCGCCGCGCTCATCATTGTGGGTCTGTTTATGATCTTCAGCGGTTTCCAGTCCGACGCCGGCCCGGCCACCTTCACGAACCTGTGGAGCCACGGCGGGATGTTCCCGAACGAATTCATGGGTTTTGTCGCCGGCTTCCAGATCGCCGTGTTCGCGTTTGTGGGTATTGAACTCGTAGGAACCACCGCCGCCGAGGCCAGGGACCCGGAGAAGAACCTGCCCAAGGCCATCAACTCCATTCCCATCCGCGTGCTGCTCTTCTACGTAGGCGCCCTCATCATTCTTATGTCGGTCACCCCCTGGACCCAGTTCCAGGCCGGCCACAGCCCGTTCATCGCCATGTTCTCTCTCGCCGGCCTCGGCGCCGCGGCCACCGTGGTGAACCTGGTGGTGCTCAGCTCGGCCATGTCCTCGGCCAACTCCGGCATCTACTCCACGTCCCGCATGGTCTACGGCCTGGCCCAGGAGGGTGACGCCCCCACCGTGTTCAGCCGCCTGTCCGCCCGCAAGGTCCCGCAGAACGCCCTGTTCCTCTCCTGCATCCTGCTGCTCTCCGGCGTCATCCTGATGTATGCGGGCTCGGACATCGGCAAGGCCTTCGACATGGTCACCACCGTGTCCGCCGTCTGCTTCGTGTTTGTCTGGTCCATCATCCTGGCCAGCTACCTGAAGTTCCGGTCACGCCGCCCGCACCTGCACGATTCGTCCAAGTACAAGATGCCCGGCGGCATCCCCATGGTCGGGGTGGTCTTCGCGTTCTTCGCCTTCGTCCTGTGGGCACTGACCACGCAGCCGGACACCCTCGTGGCACTGCTGGTCACCCCGATCTGGTTCGTCATCCTCGGCATCGCCTGGGTCATCCTGCGCAAGCGCCCGGCCCACCTGGCCCGCTACGCGGAGTTCCAGAAGGACCTCGCCGGCGAGAAGGTAGTGGCCGACGAGAAGGCGCTGGCCGATGCGAAGGCTTCGCGGGAGAGCTAAGTGGCAACCGAACATGTTCTGACGGTCAACTGCGCGGAGTCCCCGGGGATCGTCCACGCCATCACCGGGTACCTGCTGGATCACGACTGCGACATCATCGACACTAAGCACTTCGGTGACCGCCAGGCCCAGCAGTTCTTTATGCGGGTGCATTTTGCAGCCGGGAAGACGGCCTTCAGCACGGAGGACCTGCGCCGGGACTTCGAGCCCTTGGCCGCTGAGTGGGCCATGAACTGGCAGCTGGAGCCGCATGGCCGCAAACGCCGGGTCCTGGTGATGGTGTCCAAGTTCGGGCACTGTCTCAACGACCTGCTGTTCCGGGCCCGCACAGGCGACCTGCCGGTGGAAATCGTGGCCGTGGTCTCGAACCACTCGGACCACGAAGAGCTGGTCAAGTGGCACGACATCCCGTTCTTCCACCTCCCGGTCACTCGGGGGAGCAAGCCGGCGCAGGAAGCGCGCCTGCTGGAACTCGTGGATGAATTCGATGTGGAGCTGGTGGTCCTGGCCCGCTACATGCAGGTCCTCAGCGATGAGCTGTCGGCCCAGCTGACAGGCCGGACCATCAACATCCACCACTCGTTCCTGCCCAGCTTCAAGGGGGCCAAGCCGTACCACCAGGCCTATGACCGCGGCGTCAAGACCGTGGGCGCCACGGCGCACTACGTCAACGCCGAGCTGGATGAGGGACCGATCATCGCCCAGCAGGTGATCGACGTGGACCACACGTACACGGCCGAGGACCTTGTACGGGTGGGCCGCGACGCCGAGTGCAAGGCGCTGAGCAACGCGGTGCGGTGGCACTGCGAAGGCCGGGTAATGCTCGACGGCGGGCGCACAGTCGTTCTGCGCTGACCGTCCTGCGCGTCCCCACCCAACTGGGTCGCCCTAACTGTCGTTTCGAGCTCTCAGAACGACAGTTAGCGCTACCTACATTCGGGGGAGTGGGGTGGGGCCCAAGCGTCCGGAGGCAAACTAATTCTCGACGGCGGGATCCGGCTTAGGCGCGCTGCTGGAAGTGTGTGGCCGGAACGCCGCCGGGTAAGGTGCGCAGCATCCCTTCGGCGACGTCGCGGATGGTCAGGTTCCGCTGACTCGATGCGAGCGTAAGAACCTGGAACGCTGCCTCGTAGGAGCACTGGTTCTGGCCCATGATCACGCCGCAGGCGGTGTTGATCGCGGTGCGGCTGGCCAGGGCTGCGCGGAGATCTGCGGAATGGGCCAGACCGGCCCTGACCTGCAGCGCCAGGACGAGGCTCGTGGCCGCAACTTCGGAGAAGGCCAGTACCTGGGTGGCCACCACCGGGGCGAACACGTTCGTTTCCGCCGAATACACCGTCAGTGCGCCCCGGTAGCCGCTCTCCAGCTGCAATGGCACGGCGACGGCTGATCGGAACCCGGCGGCCCTGAGGCTCGCCGGGTATTCGTGCCAGCGCTTGTTCAGGCAGTGACCGTTGAGGATGATGGTCAGGCGGCCGTCCAGGGCCCGCGACGTGGGGCCTTGTCCGGCGAGCTGGTCCCGGCGGGAAAGGCCGCCGGCGACGTCGGTGGATGCCGCTGTGAAGGGCGTTCCGTCCGGCCGCACCATGGTCACTGTACTCTCCACAGGGGAGCCGGCCATATCGCTCAAGGCGGGAGCCGCGATCCGGGCAAGGGCACACACCGATGCCGCTTCCGAGTGTCCGCGGATATCCAGCAGGACGCCTGAGACGCGCCAGTCCACCAGTTGATCGATCATCATGCCCCAGTCCTCATGTGTCGGTACGCCCTCATCGTAAAAGCCCCTGCCGGGTGGCACACGAGTAGTGAGTACTCGCTTTTCTTCCGGGGCGGGACAGCTGTACCCAGGCCAGGTTTCGTGGGTGCTCGTCGGGCGGGCTGCCTACACGTCGAAGTAGGTGGTGGCTTCCTCGCCCGAGACCTTCCGGACGATTTCGTCAGCCACGTCACGGAGCTTCAGGTTCCGGTGGCTGGAGACCTTCGTCAGGATGGTCATGGCCTCGGACTGGCTGCAGCGGTTCTGGGCCATGATGATCCCGCTGGCAAGGTTGATGGCTGTGCGGCTCATCATCGCCGCGCTGAGGTCGTCCGCGGCGCTCTCGGCGGTTCCCACCCTGACAGCCAAGCGGACGGCACTGCCTGCGACGGCGGCGAAGCTGGCCGCCTCACTGATGGTTTCCTCGGTGAATACGCCAGTGGCCGGCGCGAAGAAGTTCAGGACTGCGGCGGCGTGTTCACCGAGTTCAAGGGGGACGCCGAGGACACTGTGGATGCCCTCCTCGATCAGGCGTTCCTGGTAGACGGGCCAGCGCGGGTCAGTGCGGACATCGGCCAGCAGCACAGGGGTCGCCGCCTTCAACGCCGCAATGCATGGCCCGTCGCCCACGGACTGTTCGATGCGGTCCAGGTGGACGGCGTGCTCGGTGCTCCCCGTGACCGTCGTGGTTTTCCTGGCGTGCTTGAGGGTGACCCCGCATTCCAGCGTGGCGCCGGCGGAGCGGCTAAGTGCGGCCGCGGCCATGATCGAGAACCCGCCCAGGAAATCAGCCACCGATCCCGTGCCGATAATCAGGTCCTGCAGCTCAAGGAGCAGTTCGTGTTTGGGCGAATTGGTCATGCCCAAATCTAGGCCGAGTAGAAGAGGGCCCACAAGCTGGCCATCAGCGTGATCGCCCTCCACAACCACGATCTGCCGGTCCGGAGCGTCCGGTCCAGCAGCTTCCGCGTGCCGGTCCTCGCGTCCATGATCCAGATCAGGTCCAGTGAACGCACGACGTCGGTCACCCGGCCTTTGTGGAAAAGCCTGCCGTTGTACTACCGGGTGATTTTTCCGTATCGGCTCTCCGGTGGAGAATGCGTTCATGACCAATGACGAGATTCGGCCTGTCTACTTCCTTTCGGACAGCACCGGCATCACCGCGGAAACGCTCGGCAACACCTTGTTGACGCAGTTCCCCGCGAATAACTTTGACCGCATTACGGTTCCGTTCATTACCACCGTCGAGCAGGCCAGAACCGTGGTGGGCACCATCGACAAACTGGGCGCCACCGGCCCGCAGCCGATCGTCTTTTCCACAGCCGTGAGCAGCGACATCAGACAGGCCATTGCAAAGTGCCAGGGGATCATCGTGGATCTTATCGGGACGCATGTGGGACAGCTGGAGCAGGCCCTCGGTTCCCCGGCCAGCGCTGAACCCGGCAGGGCCCACGGCCTGGGCAACGCGGAGCGGTATCAGTCCCGGATGGCCGCCGTCGAGTACGCCATGGAGCACGACGACGGCCAGAGCCTGCGGGCGCTGGAAAAGGCCCAGGTCATCCTGGTGGCGCCGTCTCGCTGCGGAAAAACGCCCACCACCATGTACCTGGCGCTCCAACACGGCATCTTCGCCGCGAACTTCCCGCTGGTGGACGAGGACTTTCAACGGGAGGGGCTGCCCAAGCCGCTGCGGCCTTTTGTTGAGAAGTGTTTCGGGCTGTCCTCCAACCCCCTGCGGCTGAGCCAGATCCGCACCGAACGGCGCCGCGGCTCACCCTACGCGTCGCTGCGGCAGTGCGGCTTCGAACTGCGCAGCGCCGAGCAGTTATACGTCGCCCACCGGATCCCATACTTGAATTCGGCCACCGTGTCCGTGGAGGAAATGGCCGCCACCATCCTGCAGCGTATGAACCTCAAACATTAGGGAAAATTTTCACAATCCAGGTGTGGCGCACGTCATGTTGGAAAGAGCGCCCTTGACCTGTCACTGTAGACAGGATTCGCGCCCAGCAACCGGCCACAGCCGCGAGCGGGGCGGCGCCAACGCATGCCATCATCTGCAAAGGAGCAGCAATTATGACTTCAGACATCCTGTGGTTCTCAGAACTCGGACTCAAGGACCTGGACCGGGTAGGCGGCAAGAACGCCTCCCTTGGGGAGATGGTGCAGAACCTGACCTCCGCCGGCGTGCAGGTTCCGGACGGCTTCGCCACAACAGCGGACGCCTACCGCAGCTTCCTAGCTGACTCCTGCCTGGACCAGAAGATCGCGGACCGGCTGGTGGGCCTGGATACCGATGACGTGACGGCCCTCGCCGCGGCAGGCCAGGAAATCCGGACCCTCATGCGCGAGACGCCCTTCCTGCCGGACTTCGAGGCGCAGATCCGGAACTCCTACCAGCAGCTGGTGGACAAGCACGGGGGCTCCCAGGACCTCTCCTGGGCCGTCCGTTCCAGCGCAACGGCGGAAGACCTCCCGGATGCCTCCTTCGCCGGGCAGCAGGAAACCTTCCTGAACGTCCGCGGCATCGAGAACATCCTGCTCGCCATCAAGGATGTGTTCGCGTCCCTCTACAACGACCGCGCCATCGCGTACCGCGTGCACCACAAATTCGAACACGCCGAGGTGGCACTCTCGGCGGGCATCCAGCGGATGGTGCGCTCCGACGTCGGCGCCTCCGGCGTGATGTTCACCATGGACACCGAGTCCGGGTTCCAGGACGCCGTGTTCGTCACCTCCTCCTACGGGCTGGGCGAGGCCGTGGTCCAGGGCGCCGTGAACCCCGATGAGTTCTACGTTTACAAACCCGCGCTGCAGGCCGGCCGCCCCGCCATCCTCAAGCGCGGACTGGGCGAGAAGGCCCTCCAGATGACCTACACGGACAGCCAGGAGATTGGCCGCACCATCGACTTCGTGCCGGTGGAGGCCTCGTTGCGGAACCGCTTCAGCCTCAGCGACGACGACGTCGAGCAGCTTGCCCGGCACGCCGTCGCCATCGAGAACCACTACGGCCGCCCCATGGACATCGAATGGGGCAAGGACGGGATCGACGGCGGCCTGTACATCCTGCAGGCCCGTCCGGAGACCGTGCAGTCCCGCCGCGCCGCCGGCAGCCTCAGCCGTTTCCGCCTCAACGCGACCGGCCGGGTACTGGCCGAAGGCCGCGCCATCGGCCAGCGCATCGGTGCCGGCAGCGTCCGCATCCTCACCGCGATCGACCAGATGGCCGCCTTCAAGACCGGCGATGTCCTCGTCGCCGACATGACCGACCCGGACTGGGAACCGATCATGAAGCGCGCTTCCGCCATCGTCACCAACCGCGGCGGACGCACCTGCCACGCGGCCATTATTGCCCGCGAACTGGGGATTCCCGCCGTCGTCGGCACCGGGGACGCCACGGCCGTGCTCTCCGACGGAATCGAGGTGACCGTCTCCTGCGCCGACGGTGAGACGGGCACCATCTACGAAGGGCTCCTGGACTTCAGTGTCGAGGAAACCGCGATCACCGAGCTGCCGGAGGCCCCGGTCAAGGTCATGATGAATGTGGGTACCCCGGAGCAGGCGTTCACCTTCGCGCAGCTGCCGAACCACGGCGTGGGCCTGGCGCGGCTGGAGTTCATCATCAACCGCCAGATCGGCATCCACCCCAAGGCACTCCTGAACCTGGACAGCCAGCCGGCGGACGTGGCCGCGGAAATCCGGGAACGGATTGCCGCGTACGACAGCCCGCGCGAGTACTACATCAAGCGGCTGGCCGAAGGGGTGTCCACCATCGCGGCGGCGTTCGCACCGGAGCCGGTGATTGTGCGTATGTCCGACTTCAAGTCCAACGAGTACGCCAACCTCATCGGCGGACCGGCCTACGAGCCGCACGAAGAGAACCCGATGCTCGGCTTCCGCGGCGCCTCCCGGTACCTGGAGCCGTCCTTCCGGGACTGCTTCGACCTCGAGTGCGAGGCCCTGTCCTTCGTCCGCAACGAGATGGGGCTGACCAACGTCAAGCTGATGATCCCGTTCGTGCGGACTTTGGATGAGGCCCGCGGCGTCATCGAGCTGCTGGCGGAGAACGGCCTGGTCCGTGGCGAGAACGGCCTCGAGGTGATCATGATGTGTGAGATTCCGTCCAACGCGCTGTTGGCCGACGAATTCCTGGATTACTTCGACGGATTCTCCATCGGCTCCAATGACATGACCCAGCTGGCCCTGGGCCTGGACCGGGATTCCGCGATTGTCTCGGGCGGCTTCGATGAACGCGATCCTGCCGTCAAGAAGCTCCTGAGCATGGCCATCAAGGCCTGCAAGGAGCGCGGCAAGTATGTTGGCATCTGCGGTCAGGGTCCCAGCGACCACGCGGACTTCGCCGAGTGGCTGGTCGAGGAAGGCATTGATTCCGTCTCCTTGAACCCCGACACCGTGGTGGACACCTGGCTCCGGCTTTCCGGCGCCGCAGTCGGCGCAGGCGCGAACTGAACGCACGACGTCGGCACCCGGCTTGGGTGCCGACGTCGGCCGGTGATTGAGCCGGGCCCACGACCGCAGGGTTCCCTGACCGAGCTTGCGAGGATAGGGAGCGGTTGGGGGAGCGAATCCGTCAGCCCTGGTTGATGCGGATCATGTTGCCGGAGGGGTCGCGGAAGGCGCAGTCGCGCGGGCCCCAGGGCTGGACGATGGGTTCCTGGAGAACCTCGGCGCCGGAGGCCCGGGCGGCTTCGTAGGCGGCGTCGAGATCGTCCGTGCTGAACACGAGCATGGGCATAACGCCCTTGGTGAGCAGCTCCTGGATGGCGTCCCCGTCGGCCTGGGAGCGGCCCGCGTGCGGAGGGGACAGGACAATCTCAAGGTCGGGCTGGGCGGCACTGCCAAGGGTGACCCAGCGCTGTCCGTCCGAGCCGACGTCGTTCCGGACTTCCAAGCCAAGGGCGTCACGGTAGAAGGCAAGGGACTCATCGAGATCGTTGACGGTGACGTGTGCGTACTTCAATGAAATGTTCATGTTTCACACGCTATTGCAGTGGTTATGAAGAAGCTTCTTCAATCCTGCTCAGCTTGCGGGCGGGCCGGGTATGCTGCCGGGCGATGCATGTAGGCATCGCCTTCACGGCGTGGTGTTCGCGGGCACGGTAGGCGCTGGGCGTTATGCCGACGATCTCGGTGAACCGCGAGCTGAAGGAACCCAGGGACGTGGAGCCCACCTCCATGCACGCATCGGTCACGCTGGCACCGGCGCGCAGCAACGCCATGGCGCGTTCGATCCGCCGCGTCATGAGGTAGTTGTACGGCGTCTCACCGTAGGCGGCTTTGAACTGGCGGGAGAAGTGCGCCGCTGACATGAGGGCACCGGCGGCCATGGTGGGCACGTCCAGCGGCCGGGCGTAGTCGCGGTCGATCAGGTCACGGGCCCGGCGCAAGTGGGCCAGGTTGGCCAGCTCATGCGGTGTCATGGCGCCATTCTAGTAGCCCCGGTGACCACTTCTTCGGCCGGCAACGTGTAGCCCCCGCGGAGCCAGAGTGCGAGTGCTGCGGTAATGAGCGTCTCCGGCCAGGACTAGGAACGGGTCGCGCACAGCGTCACGAGGCGTCGGAGGGTCGGAATGTGGTACCGCCGTCCGTGGAGACGACGACTCCATCGGTCGTAGCGGCCCAGATCCACGGTTTTTCGTTGGCGCCCTTTACCGCCGCGATGGCCAGGACCTCGCCGTCGATCCGGCCCATCCGTGTCCAGGTCGCGCCGGCATCGGCGGAGTAGTGGACGGTACCGTCGGGCTCGACACCTGCAGCCTCCATGGGGTGGGCAAACGCAGCGAACTGGATGACCGGGCCAGCTCCTTCAAGCGTCCAGGAGTTGCCGCCATCGATTGAGCGCTGTATTCCCTCCGGCGTGGTGGCCAGAACGGTGTCACTGTTGGGGTGCCCGGCCAGCACGGCGGGGGCGAAACCGGCGGCCACTGTGGTCCAGGCTTTGCCGTCGGGGCTGGTGCGCAGTGATCCGTCGAACGCCAGGATCCCGGATTTTGTGGTGGTCAGGGAATGGAAGTCCGATTCACCCTGCCGGGATAGCGGCTCCCAGGTCTTGCCTCCGTCAACGGATTTGATCAGCCCGAGAGGGTTGGGAAGATCGGACCCGGAGCCGGGGTGGCCGGAGGCGTAGAAGACGCCCTCGTCCTGGCCGGCAGTGAAGCCCATGAGGTCGTTGGTGCCGCCGATCTTGGTGGCGGGTTGCTTTGTAACGTCGAACAGGCCTTCGTGCGTGGCCAGGAGGACCCGGCTTGTGTCGCCGCTGACACTCAGACCGTGGACGTGGCTGCTGGGCAGGCCGCTGCGGGTGTGGTGTGTTGACGAGGCGCCGGTAGATGGTTCAGTCGCCGGCGCGCAGGCAGCCAGGCCGAGAATGAGCGCGGCCGCACCGGCTGTTATGGCGGCGGAGTGGAAACGGTTCGTGGGCAGCAAAGACATGGGGGAACTCCAGAATTGATGTGAGGCAGAGTGGGGAGGCCGGGAGGCCGGGAGGGGCCGGCGCCGGAGGGGTCCGGTGCCGGCCCCGGCTGGTCAGAGTTTGGCCAGCAGGTCCTGCATTTCCTGGATTTCCGCTTCCTGGGCGGTCACGATGGCCTTGCTGAGGTTGATGGCATCAAGGTTTTGGCCGCCGGTGGTTTCGGTTTTGGCCATCATGACGGCGCCTTCGTGGTGGGCGATCATCTGGTTCAGGAAGAGCTTGGCCGCTTCGGTGCCCTGGGCGGTGTCGAGCTTCTTCATGTCCGCAGCACCCATCATGCCGTCCATGCCTGGGGTGGACATGTCATGGCCGGCGGGTGCCTGCGTGGGCTCGTTCCAGCTCTGAAGCCAGCCGGTCATCTGTTCAATCTCCGGTCCTTGGGCGGCCTTGATCTTGGTGGCTAGGGCAGTCACATCCGCGGGGATGTCCTTCTTGGCCAGCATCATGTCGCTCATCTCCACCGCTTGTGCATGGTGCGGGATCATCATCTGGGCGAACATCACGTCCGCCGCGTTGTGCTCCGCAGACGCGGCAGGGGCGCTGCTGGCCGGCGCGGAGCCGGATTTGCCGTGGTCCATGCCGGGCATGGACGTGCCGGCGGAGCTGGATCCTGTTCCGGTCGAGCATCCGGCCAGGGCGAGTGCTGCGGCGATGGCGGTGGCGGAAAGAGTGGAAAACTTCTTGTTCATAAAAGTCAGGTCCTTCAAACATCAGTGGGCGCAATGGTGCCGCCGGGAGAGGATACGCATCAAATGGATGCGGCAGACGCGCCCGACGCGGGCGGGTCCGCAGGAATGCGCGCCGGAAAGGGACGCGGCAGGGTCCTGTTTTATGTCCGGCTGATGGATAACTCACCCGGCGACGGACCGCCGGGAGTATAGAAATAGGGGCTTGGGACAGTGCTGAAGGCCCCGGCTTTGGGGACGGCGCCGAACACCGTGGAACCGGGCAACGGGGCGGACAGGATTCCGCTTTTCGCCGACGGGGTACAGGACACCGTCATGGTCTGCATGCTCGCGCAGGTGCCGGAGCACGGCTCCGACGAGACCCCCGCCATGTCCTGGGCGGACCCGCGGTGGTTTGAGTGCGTGCCGGATCCCTGATGCCCGGAGTGGCCATCAGCCGGTGACTCAGCATGGACCGCGCCGGTGCCGGTCGCGGTCATAGCGGCCGTCGAGTGCATCGAATGGTTGCCGGTCATCACGTGCATGCCGAGGATCCCGGCGATAACTGCCAGGATCGTGGCGAGCCCGCCTGCACGGCGCAGGAACGACGTCGCAAGGCGCCGGGCTGGTGCGGTCATGACGTTCCTCCTTCCGTGCGGGTCCGTTCGTTTCAAGGCTACCCGCCCGGGTGGGCGGGGTGTCCGGGCACCGACCTCTCCGGGGGCGCTGCCGCCCGGTTCAACGAACCTGGGCGGGGTTCAGTTTCACCCTCCGCAGCAGCTGGGCCTTCAGTGCCACAACGATCGTCGAGATGGACATCAGCACCGCACCGGCGGCTGGGGAGAGCACGACCCCGGCGAAGGCCAGGACGATGGTGAGGCCAAGGGAAGTTCTTGCCGGGACTCTGTTCCACACATGTCAGTTCCGTTCCTTGAAGGAGGTGTGATGGGCGCTGGGGTTGAACGGCTGTGACGGCCGTGCGAGGCACGGACCTGGACGTACCACTTCACTGACAACCATCCCAAAGATACCCCCATGGGGTATTGCAGTCAAGAGTCCGCGATGGCTCATAGAAAACCTCCGCGTAGCCGGATACGTTGCTTCATTCAGTACCTGCCGCCCGCCGGTCGTGGGGCCGCGCAAACGGCCTGGCGCTACGCAAGCGGCCGGGCGACGCCCAAATACGGGTGTCGCCAAACCGGCTGCGCGTCATGGGGCAATATGCGCGTCGTAGGCAGGGAAAGTGGAGAGGAACGTCCGACGGCGGCACTCGGCGTGGGTGCCGACGTCGCACTCCCCGGTGGTCGAGCCTGTCGTGACCCCCGGCATTACACCAGAAACTGGAGAAATAGGGCACGTTTTCGTTTTCTTAATTCGCCAATGTCCGGTGTACTGTTCCAAGGTTAGGCTTCCCTAAATCAGCCCTGGACATCGATGGACCACATGCTATGAACACCGAACTTGACCTTCAACGCCTGTCGTTTGCCGCCGACCTTGCGGGCAACGGTGACAGGACTGCCGTTGCCACCAACAGTGAGGTCC
The DNA here is from genome assembly GCF_055412845.1 of Pseudarthrobacter adonitolis. Taxonomy (NCBI): domain Bacteria; kingdom Bacillati; phylum Actinomycetota; class Actinomycetes; order Micrococcales; family Micrococcaceae; genus Pseudarthrobacter; species Pseudarthrobacter adonitolis. The sequence continues at coordinate 13,301 of NZ_JBVAYW010000030.1, forward strand.
TGACGTATCGGGAACTGGCTGACCGTGTGGAGGAGCTGGGCCGGCGCCTCGGTACCGAACGTCGCCTGGTGGCCCTGACGGCCGGCAACGATGTGGACTCGCTGGTGGGGTATCTGGCGGCCTTGTCCGCAGGCCATCCATTGATCCTCCTGCCCGCGGACAAGCCTGCCGCCCTGGAGTCCCTCGTCGCGGCCTATGACCCGGACGTTATCCTTCGTTCCTCAAACGGCCGGACGGTACTGGAGGAGCGAAGGCCGGGCACCGGGCATACCCTGCACCCGGACCTGGCGCTTCTGTTGAGCACCTCAGGTTCCACCGGTTCACCCAAGCTTGTCCGGCTTTCCTACGAAAACCTCCAGGCGAACGCAGAGTCCATCGCGGAATACCTCGGCATCACCGAAGATGACCGCGCAATGACCACGCTGCCCATGTCCTACTGCTATGGACTGTCGGTGATCAACAGCCACCTGCTGCGCGGCGCCAGCCTGGTCCTGACGGATCTGTCCGTGGTGGACCCCTGCTTTTGGGACCTGTTCCGCAGCGAGGGTGCCACGTCGTTCGCGGCCGTTCCCTATACTTTCGAGTTGCTCGAACGGGTGGGGTTCGCCAGCATGGATCTGCCCACGCTCAGGTATGTGACTCAGGCGGGCGGCAGGCTTAACCCGGACCTGGTCCGGCGTTACGCCGATCTGGGAGCACGGAGCGGCTGGGATCTCTTTGTGATGTACGGCCAGACGGAAGCCACGGCACGCATGGCTTACCTTCCTCCCCGGCTGGCAGGTATGTCGCCCGGCGCCATCGGAATCCCTGTCCCCGGGGGCGCCTTCCGGATAGACCCGGTTCCCGGGCTGGAGCATGGGGAGCTGGTGTATTCCGGACGCAACGTGATGCTGGGATACGCCCGGACGCCGGAGGACCTCGGCCTCGGGCGGACGGTGGATGAGCTCCGCACTGGAGACCTGGCGCGCCGGAACGCTGACGGACTGTACGAAGTGGTGGGAAGGCACAGCCGGTTCGTCAAGATCGTCGGCCTCCGCGTCGACCTTGGGCAGGTGGAGCGGATCCTTGCCGACCTTGGTATTAAGGCCGCGAGCGCCGGCACGGACCAGGGACTCGTCGTCGCCGTCGAGGGTGAACACGACCCGGCGCTGCTGGGCAAGCTCCTCGCCCAGGGCATAGGCCTGCCGCGCGCTGCCCTGGAAGTCCACGCGGTGCCGGAGCTCCCGCGTCTGGCGTCCGGCAAGCTGGACTACCCTGCGGTCCTGGCCCTCTCGAAACAGGGCGGTCCCACGGTTCAAGACGCGGCTTCCGGCGCGAACTCCGGCGCTAACGCGCAGGACAGTGTGGTGCGGATTTTTGAAGACACGCTGGAGCTGACGGACATTTCCGACGACGACACGTTCGTTTCGCTCGGTGGGGACTCGCTTTCGTATGTGGCAGCGTCAGTCCGGCTTGAGCAGGCACTGGGTCATTTGCCGCCGGACTGGCACATCACCCCGGTGGGGGTGCTGGGGGTCGGCTTTGAGCAGCCGAGACAGGGGAAGCGCCGCCGCGTGTTCGCCCGGCTTGAAACCAGCATCGTGCTGCGGGCGGTCTCCATTTTCCTGATTGTCAGTACCCATATCGGATTCCTACACTGGCAGGGTGCCGCCCACGTGCTCATAGCGGTGGCGGGGTTCAACTTCGCCAGGTTCCAGCTGTCCGGGGAAGGTATGCCGCGGCTGCGGAAACAAGCAGCCAGCCTGGCCAGGGTCATCATCCCCAGCATGGCCTTCATCGGCTTCGCCTACCTGATCACCGACAGATACAGCCTGGCGAATATCGTCCTCCTCAACGCCATTATCGGACCCGAAGAGGTGACCACTCGGTCGCATTTCTGGTTCATTGAGGTGCTCGTCTACCTGCTGGTCAGCATGACGGCATTGCTGGCCCTGCCCTGGGTCAGCCGGGCCGAAAAGCGTTTCCCGTTCCTCTTTCCGCTGGTGCTGCTCGGCGCCGGACTGCTCACCCGGTATGAGCTTCTTGAGCCGGGAATTCCGCACACGACCCCGGCGCTCTGGCTCTTCGCGCTGGGATGGGCGGTTGCCCGGGCCCGTCACGTCCTGCAGCGATGCACCCTGAGCCTCGTGGCCGCTTTGACCATCCCGGGGTTCTTCGACAATCCGTACCGTGAACTGACTGTCCTTGCCGGGATCCTCCTGCTCCTGTGGCTGCCCAGCCTTCCCGTCCCGGCCGGGCTCCGCCGCCTCACCGTTCTGCTGGCCAGCGCGTCCCTGCACATCTATCTGGTGCACTGGCTGGTTTACCCGCTGCTGACTGGGTTCAGCCCCGCGCTCGCCGTGGTTGCCTCGCTCATCGCGGGCTCGGCGTACTGGGCGCTGTGCGGCCAGGCGCCCGCTCTCATCGATCGAGCCAAAAGGCACGTCCTGCCCGCCCGGTTCGTTGACCGGAACAGTCACACGGCCTCCGCGGCCTCCGCGGCCGCCGGGCGGTCGTCGGACATCCTGTAGTGGCCGCGGCCGCGGCGCTTGGCGGAGTAGAGGGCCTGGTCGGCGTCTTTCAGGAGATCGTCCGGCGACTGCGGGGATGTCGATACGGCCACGCCCGCGCTTGCGCCCACGGTGACGGTGGCCCCGCCGAGGGGGGCCGGAACGAATCTGCTCAATCCCGAGGTGGGTGTCTTCTACATCGCCACCATTCCCCAGTTCATCCCCGCCGGCGCCTCGCCTCTCTTGATGGGCATTTTGCTAGCTGGCGTCCACTGTCTCCTGGCCATGGTGTGGTTCAGTCTGCTGATTTCGGCACAGGCTACGCCGCCCGCTGGCTCAAAGGCGCCCGAAGCATCCGCATCATCGACAGCATCACGGGAGCCGTACTCGTGGGCTTCGGCCTGTACTCATGCAGAAGCCTCACTAATAATCCGACGGCACCGACGAAGAAGCGGTGCCGCTGTGCCCTCTTGTACAGGACGGCATCGAGGTTTACCTTTTATCCCATGACGCGCCGGATTACTGGAGATGCGAAAGCGGCGGCCGCTGTCATCACGGCAGCATCCGCAGCCTTTCTGGCTGGCGCCTTTGTGCCGGTCTCCCGGGTGTACGTCGAAGCGGATCCGCAGGTCAAATGGGCCATTCTGCAGGCAGATCCCGTGCAGTGGAACGTCCAGCAACTGCTCCTCGGCGCGGGCACTGCTGCCTTGCCCGCTGGCGTGGCCATGCTTGCCCGTCACTGGGATCCGGGAAAAAGGCGCGGGACCAAAGAACCCTTGCCGGGTCAGCGCCTTGCCCAGGGCGCTGCACTTGCCTGGGCGGCAGGAGCTTGCCTGTTCCTGGTTCATCTGGAGGAGCGGTACAGAGATCCGGAGGCCTTCGCGTTAGGGAACCAGCCCATCTGGCCATTCCAGGGGTATATGTGGCTCAGTTTCGCCGGTATGGCTGCCCTGGGTGGCGGGCTGCTGAAGCGGGCGCGCAGCAACGATGAGTCCGGCGCCATATCCGGAGATCCGCGCTGGCCTGGCTGGCTCAACCTGGGTGGGGCCGCAGTCTTCGCCGGCGTCCTGGCCGCCACCGGTGACATCCCGCCCCTTGTGGTTTACGGCGTAGAGCTGGCCACCGGGGCGGCGCTGATACGGCGTCTGCGCCGGGGCACCAATGCGGAGAAGCCTGCCTAACTTCTCGCGGTCGACTCCCTGAACGACGGCGGCCCGCACCTCATCCGGGAGGTAATAGGGCGTGGGGAAGCAGTTGCTGCCCCCGGCTCAGTCGCAACCTGCTGCTAATCCGCCAGTGAAATGATGCCCCTGACGCCACTGCTTGCGCTCCTGCCCAGTTGCTCCCGCCGGACCCTGGCTCCGAGGCGGGACACGCCGTCGAACGCGGCGCGCCGCCGGTCCGGCGGAGAAGCAGCTGGGCGGGAAGGCACGTAAGACGGCGGCCCGCAGTACGGCGCCACGCTTGACGCCCCGAAGCCCCTCCGCATATCCTGAACGAACGGTCGGTAAATAATTCCGACCCCTTCCCAGAGGCCAATGCATAGGAGCAACCATGGATTCCATCGTCCAGCGTGACGCGGACGGCCAGGCGAACTTTGACCGCGTCATGGCGGAAGATTCGCGGATCGAGCCGCGGGACTGGATGCCGGATGCCTACCGCAAGACCCTCCTGCGCCAGATTTCCCAGCACGCCCACTCCGAGATCATAGGGATGCAGCCGGAAGCCAACTGGATTTCCCGGGCCCCGAGCCTGAAGCGCAAGGCCATCCTCATGGCCAAGGTCCAGGACGAGGCCGGCCACGGGCTCTACCTCTACTCCGCCGCCGAGACCCTGGGCCAGAGCCGCGACAAGATGATGACCGATCTCATCGCCGGCAAGGCCCGTTACTCGAGCATCTTCAACTACCCGGCGCTGACCTGGGCGGACATGGGTGCCATCGGCTGGCTGGTGGACGGCGCCGCCATCTGCAACCAGGTGCCGCTGTGCCGCGCCTCCTACGGCCCCTACGGCCGCGCCATGGTGCGGATCTGCAAGGAGGAGTCGTTCCATCAGCGGCAGGGCTTCGAGATCCTGCTGGAGCTCGCCCACGGCACCCCGGAGCAGAAGCAGATGGCGCAGGACGCCGTGAACCGCTGGTACGCCCCGGCGCTGATGATGTTCGGACCGCCGGACGACGATTCGCCCAACTCCCGCCAATCCATGGCCTGGAACATCAAGCGCTTCAGCAACGATGAACTCCGCAGCCGCTTCGTGGGAATGATGGTGGAGCAGGTCCGCGTGCTGGGCCTCACCCTCCCGGACAGCGAGGTCCGCTTCAACGAGGACACCAAGAAGTGGGAGCACGGCCCGCTGGACTGGAACGAGTTCAAGGAAGTCCTGGCCGGCCGCGGCCCCTGCAACGCCCAGCGCCTGGAGCGCCGGAGGGAAGCGCACGACGACGGTGCCTGGGTCCGCGAGGCAGCCGCGGCGTATGCAGCAAAACAGTCAGTGAAGACAAAGGAATACGCAGCATGACACCGCATGGCAACCCGGAAGTTCCGGCCAGCTCGGCCACCGAAATCAACCGCGAGGCGGCCAAGATGAGCCCGGTGGTCGAGACCCCTGCCGCCGGCCGCAACGCCTGGGGCCTCTGGGAGGTCTTCGTGCGCTCGAGCCGCGGCCTGTCCCACGTCCATGCCGGGTCGCTGCACGCGCCGGATGCCGCCATGGCCCTGCGCAACGCCCGCGATCTTTACACGCGCCGCAACGAGGGTGTGTCCATCTGGGTGGTCCCGGCCGACGCCATCGCCGCCAGTGACCCTGACTCCAAGGGTTCGTTCTTCGAGTCCCCGCAGGGCAAGGACTACCGGCACGCCACGTATTACACCAAGAGTGAAGGGGTGAAGCACCTGTGAACGCTGTCCCTATGGGCGGGGAATCAGCCACCCGCATCACCCCCGGCAACGCGCTCCGCCCTGAGGACATCGCCCTGGAAGTCCGCACCGGCCTGGCCAAGCCCACCGAGGACGTGGCCGAGTATGCGCTGCGCCTGGGGGACGATGGCCTGATTCTCGCGCAGCGTCTGGGCCACTGGATCTCGCGCGGCCCCGAGCTGGAGGAGGACGTGGCCCTGGGCAACATCGCCCTGGACCAGCTGGGCCACGCCCGGAGCTTCCTGACCTACGCGGGCGGCGCCTGGGAGAAGACCGAGGACGAGCTGGCGTACTTCCGGCGTGAGCATGAGTTCCGGTCGGCCGCCATCTTTGAGCAGCCCAACGGCGACTTCGCGGCCACCATCGCCCGGCAGTTCGTGGTGAGTTACTACCAGTTCGAGCTCTACCGCAGGCTCACCCAGTCGAGCGACGCCACACTCGCAGCCATCGCCGCCAAGGCCGTGAAGGAAGTGGACTACCACCGGGACCACAGCGCCCAGTGGGTCCTGCGCCTGGCCGGCGGCACGGAGGAATCCCGCACCAGGATGATCCACGGCCTGAGGCAGATGTGGCCCTACGTTGCCGAGCTCTTCGAAGACGATGAGCTGACCACGCGCCTGGCGGAAACGGGCGCCGCCGTCGAGCCTTCCAGCCTGCGCGCTGACTTTGACCGCCTGACGGGGGAGATCCTGGCGGAAGCGGACCTGGAGGTGCCGGACGTCCCGGCTGCCCCCGGCGGCGGGCGGTATGGCAGGCATTCCGAGCACCTGGGCTACCTCCTCGCGGAGATGCAGGTGCTGGCGCGCGAGTATCCCGGAGCAAGCTGGTGACCGCCGTGGCCACCGCTGCGCCTGGGCAGACACAGCTGCAGCAGGCGTGGGATATCGCGGCCACGGTCTGCGATCCGGAAATCCCTGTGCTCACCATCGAGGACCTGGGGATCCTCCGCGACGTGCAGGTGACCGAGGAACAAGTTCGGGTCACCATCACGCCCACCTACTCGGGCTGCCCGGCCATGGACGCCATCCGCGACGACCTGAAGGCCGCGTTTGCCAAGGAGGGCTACAAAGCAGAGGTGGACCTGGTGCTTGCCCCGGCCTGGACCACGGACTGGATGTCGGACGCGGGCAAGGCCAAGCTGCAGGAGTACGGCATTGCGCCGCCGTCGGGCAGGGCAGCAGCCGGCGGCCACAGCGGCCCTATCAGGCTCAAAATGGCCGTGAAATGCCCCCAGTGCTCCAGCCTGAACACCAAGGAGCTCACCCGGTTCGGCTCCACGTCCTGCAAGGCGCTGTACGTGTGCAAGGACTGCCTGGAACCGTTCGACTACTTCAAAGTCCTGTAAGGAAGCCCCATGCCTGTTGTGCGTCAGACCGCCGCCGAATCGGCGCTAGCCAGCGGCCGCCGTCGTCCGTCCTTCCATACCCTCACCGTGGCGGAGGTGCGCCGGCTGACCGAGGATGCCATCGAGGTGTCGTTCGGCGTCCCCCAGGAGCTCGCCGGCCAGTTCGACTACCTGCCCGGCCAGTACGTGGCCCTGCGCACCACGCTGCAGGATGAGAACGGCGAGCCGCACGAGGTGCGCCGCAGCTACTCCATCTGCGCCGAGCCGCGCACGTTCCCGGACGGCAGCAGCGAGATCCGGGTGGCCGTGAAGCAGGACCTGGGCGGGCTGTTCTCCACGTGGGCCAACGCCGAACTGAAGGCGGGGGACACCCTGGATGTTATGAGCCCCATGGGCGCGTTTGTGTCCAAGCACGGCCGGGACGGCAAGGCCGTGGAGCAGAACGTCATGAACTCCATGAACCATCCGGAGGCGCTCGCGGGGGAGGCAGCCTCCCAGGGGGCGGGCACGTTTGTGGCCATCGCGGCGGGGAGCGGCATCACCCCGGTGATCGCGATCGCCCGCACGCTGCTGGCGGCCAACCCGGAGACGCGCTTTGACCTGATCTACGCCAACAAGGCCGCCATGGACGTGATGTTCTTGGAGGAGCTGGCGGACCTGAAGGACAGGTACCCGCAGCGGCTGGCCATCCACCACGTGCTCTCCCGCGAGCAGCGGATCGCGCCGCTGCTCAGTGGGCGGATCGACGCCGAAAAGCTCCAGCAGCTCCTCGGCACCGCCATCCACGCGGACGATGTGGACGAGTGGTTCCTGTGCGGGCCGTTCGAGCTGGTGCAGCTGTGCCGGGACACCCTGGCCGAGCGCGGGGTGAAGCCGGAGCACGTGCGGTTCGAGCTGTTCACGAGCGGAAAGCCGGACCGGCCGGAGGGCCACGCCGGCCGTCCCGTGGTGGTGGACGAGTCCCAGGAGACGTACAGGATCACGTTCAAGCTGGACGGCCTGCAGGGCGAGGTGGCCAGCCCCACTCATGCCCGCGAGTCGATCCTGAACGCGGCGCTGCGGGTCCGCGCGGATGTGCCGTTCGCGTGCGCCGGGGGAGTGTGCGGCACGTGCCGCGCCAAACTGGTCACCGGCACCGTGACCATGGACGAAAACTACGCGCTGGAGCAGGATGAGCTGGACAAGGGGTACGTCCTGACCTGCCAGTCGCACCCCACGAGCAAAGACGTCACCGTCGACTTCGACGTTTAAGGAACCCATGATCTCCCTCTCCATCGCCAACAACGTCGCCGAAGTGGTCCTGGACGCGCCGTACAAGCTGAACTCCCTCGACGAGCAGGCGCTCGCGGATTTAACACAGGCGTACGACGACGCCGCTGCCGCCGCCTCGCGCGGTGAGGTGCGGGCGCTGCTGCTGAGGGGAGAGGGCCGCGCCTTCTGCGCCGGCCGGGACATTTCCGGAGTGACGCCGGAGACGGACGACGCTGACGCGTACCTGGGCGGGCTGGTTCAGCCGCTGCTGAAGAAAATGAGCGCGTTCCCGGCGCCCACGTTCGCCGCGGCGCAGGGGGCGTGCCTCGGCGTAGGGCTGGGCCTGCTGCTCGCGACGGATGTCGTGTACGTAGCGGAGAACGCCAAGTTTGGTTCGCCGTTCGCCAAGCTGGGAGCAACCCTGGATTCGGGCGGGCACTGGTACTTCACAGAGCGGCTGGGCATGCACCGGACGCTGGACCTGATCTACACCGCCGAGCTGATGTCCGGGGCAGAGGCCGTAGCCCAGGGCATGTTCAGCCGGGCCATGCCGTCGGACGAACTGTTGGACAACACCCGGGAAATTGTGTCGAAGGTTGCCGCCGGGGCCACGGGCGCCTTCACGGCGAGCAAAGAGCTGGTGGCGCACATCCGCGACCAGCGGCTGGGCTTGTGGGACGCTATGGCGGAGGAGAACGCTGAGCAGGCACGACTCTGCAAGAGTGCGGACTACGCCGAAGGCTTCCGGGCTTTTCAGGAAAAACGCGAGCCGCGATTTACCGGGCAGAAATTGCCTTTTTCCGCTGTTGATTTGTAAGGTTCAGCTATGACAACGGGGAAAGCAATAACCAAAGCCGTCATTCCTGCTGCCGGATTGGGAACTCGCTTCCTGCCCGCCACCAAGGCAATGCCGAAGGAAATGCTGCCGGTGGTAGACAGGCCGGCCATCCAGTACGTGGTTGAGGAAGCCGTGAAGTCCGGCCTCACCGATCTGCTGATGATCACGGGACGAAACAAGCGCTCCCTCGAGGACCACTTCGACCGAGAGCCCGGCCTGGAGCGTGCGCTGGAGCTGAAGGGCGATACCGATGGCCTGGAGTCGGTCCGGTACGCCTCGGAGCTGGGCCCCATCCACTACGTCCGCCAGGGCGAGGCCAAGGGCCTGGGCCACGCAGTGCTGTGCGCCAGCCAGCACGTGGGCAACGAGCCGTTCGCGGTGCTGTTGGGTGACGACCTCATCGACGAGGCCGAGGACCTGCTCACCACCATGATGGAGGTGCAGCAGAAGACCGGCGGTTCTGTCATCGCGCTGATCGAGGTGGACCCTGCCCAGATCAGCGCTTACGGCTGTGCAGACATAACAGCAGTCGACGGCCAGGATTACGTTCGCGTGAACAGCCTGGTGGAGAAGCCTGCCGTGGGGGAGGCGCCGTCCAACCTGGCCGTGATCGGCCGGTACGTGCTGCACCCGTCCGTATTCGGCGTACTGGAGAAGACTGAGCCCGGCCGCGGCGGCGAGATCCAGCTGACCGATGCGCTGCAGACCCTGGCTGCCGGTGAGGGCGAGGGCTCCGGTGTGTACGGGGTGGTCTTCAAAGGTCGCCGTTTCGACACAGGCGACAAGCTGAGCTACCTCAAGGCCGTCATCACGCTGGCGTCCGAGCGGGTGGAGTTCGGCGAGGATTTGAAGACCTGGATGAAGGGCTTCGTCGGCTAGCCATCCCGCACCAGGCTAGCCATTTGGGTCAATTTCCGTTTTGGAGGTTGTTGGCGGCGATGTAGTCGCCCAGTTTGTCGGCTGTGAGGGCTGCCGAGATACTTTGTATGGCCACCGGATCTGTCAGGACAATTGACTGACCGTCGCTGGAGGTTCCGACGCCGCGGGTGGGTAAAGTGAACATGCTGATGTCTTGGGGCCGCACGCTCTTGAGTTCCACGGCGAGGCCGCCAATGGTGGCAGCGTCTAGGCCCTTGTCCACAGCCACGAAGGGCGAGAACTCGTTGACCAAGTTGCTGACGGTGATCGGATTGGTCAGGGTATCCGCGGTGATGGTTTTGGCAATGACACCCTTCATGAACGCTTGCTGATTTCGTACTCGCTGGTAGTCACCGTCGGCAAACGAGTGCCGTTCGCGTACGAACGCAAGAGCCTTCTCACCGCTCAGCGAGTTCGTCCCGACCGCATATGTGAACTGTCCGACGCTGAATGCCATGCTCGAATTTACGTCCACCCCGCCTAACGCCTCAGTTAGCCCCTTGAATCCGTCGAAATTGATCATGGCAACGTGGTCAATCCGCTGGTTAAACATAGATTCCACCGTTTGAACCACCAGTGGAACACCGCCATAAGCCAGGGCCGCGTTGATCTTGGCCTCACCGAATCCAGGAATTTTGACCCTAAGGTCCCGCATGAGGGAAATGGAGTAGACATTTTTTCGGTCCGCCGGAATGTGGACCAGCATCATCACATCGGAACGCTGATCGGACGGCACACCATTCTGCGCATCCACTTCTGTCGGTCCGCGGCTGTCACTTCCCATGAGCAGAATGTTCATTGCCTCCGGCCCTGCCGTGCCCGGTGCCTTTTGGGGACGTGTGGACTCTTCGGGGAAAGCGCTCTGAATTTTCTCGGTCTTGGAGTTGAAGGAGTTGGCAAGGTTCACGACGTAGCCGCCCGCCACTGCGGCAGCAACGAGGACAAGGACAGCTACGACAATCAGGACTGCGCGGCCCTTGCGGCTCTTCTGCGGGGTTGGACCGGCGCCCGTCGCGGGCGGTTCGGTTTCAAGTGGGAGAGTCATAGGATCCTAAACGAATGGCGGAGGAGTCGTTTCCTACCGAGGATATGCCCGGTGCTGTTCGCGGGAAGAATTTGCCAGTCAGCGAAGTAACGCTAGAGCGGACGAAGCTATGGCCACGATCCCTCGGCCAGCAAGTAGCCAATACGGTATCGATTGTTCGGATGGCACGAGGCTAAATCCCTGCCACCAACGGAGTCTTCGCCAGTGCCTGCGCATCCCCTATTAAAATACCACGAGTCGCCGAGATCGAGTCATCGGCATCATGGATCAGCATGGAATTTGTGGCGTTGGGCGCCGCGGAATTTTTCAAGCTGAACGGTACCAACGGGAGTTAGGCGGCTGACTGTTCGGGGATTTCCTTGGGTTGGTTGATCCAGGCTGGTCCGGGGAGCGCGAGGATTTTGGGATCGGTGGTTGTCGTGAAGCGTTCGGGGTGTTTCGTCCGGGCTGCCGCGAGGGTTGCCGAGCGTTCTTTGGCGACGCCGGCGGCGTGGCCGTAGTGGATGTTCGCGGGGGTGTGGAAGCCGATGCCACTGTGGTGGTGGTTCTCTGGGGGTCGTTGATTTTTTGGGCGATCGTTTTCAATATCGTCGCAGGTCAGCGGCTTGTTGGGTGGTGTTTTCGTACACCGTTGATGTGGTGCACGTTTGTCGCCGCATCCTATTTTTTGGTGTTGAGGCGGGTCGTGAGTTCCGGGTTCACGGCTCGCGCGGCGTTGAGATCCTGATCCCGTTCCTCGAGGCGCAGTTTCAGATCGGGGGTCTGCTGCTCGAGCCCGGTGATGCGCTGGTTCAGCTCGTCGAGATCGTGTGGCGCGCCGAGACCGGATTCGCGCCACACTTGTTCGCCGAGCGTTTCGGATAGCCGCCGTTTCAGTGTCCGGATGTGGTTTGCGAGGCGGTTCCCCCGTTCATTGGCGGCGAGCAGGTCCGTATGCAGCGAGGCCAGGCTGACCGCTGCACCCCGTGTGGAGTCGTGGGACGGCTGCGCTTGGATCGTGTGCAGCTGTGCCAGCAGGTCGCGATGTCGGTAGAGGAATGTGCGGTCAACGCCCGCGGCGCGGGCGATGGTGGCGACGCTGATCTCGTGGCCGTCGGAATGTGCCTTGATGGGCGGCAAGGACGCGTTCGCGGCGCCGGGTGGTGTCGGCGCGGCGGCTTTCGATGGCGGCGGCTGTTTTCATAACCGCGGGAGCCTTGGGGATGCTCACGGCACTGGCCTTGGGCGGACATCGGGTACCGGCTGCCGGAACTGGGGCATGCCCAGAGCCGTGGTGCGGTGGCGGCGCACGAGGGTTACGGCCTGCTCGATCTCTGCCCGGTCGACGGGCGCCAGCTGGTCCAGCCCGGCTTCGACTTTAGAGATCAGCCGGCGGATGCGGGTGATCTCGTTCTCCGACGGCAGGGCTTCGGTGCGGGCCCATTCCTCCAGGTCCTGGGTGGCCAGGAGCTTCTCCCGGTTGCGGAGCAGATCATCGAGGTGGGCCTGCAGATCGGGTAGGTAGGAGACGCCGGTGCGGAAGTGATCACAGCCGACGCAACGGAACCGGTAGGGGCAGGCGTTTCCGCCGGCCTGGACGTTGAACGGTTCGGTGCAGAGGCCGAACGGAACGATCACCTCTCTGACGGACCAGCGTGCGTGGTCAGAGTCCAGCAGCTCCTGGGCCTGGCGCCAGATGCGTTCGCCGTGCCGGTTGAACTGCATGGCGGTGACCCGGTCCACGGCCTCGCGGCGGCGCCCTGGCCGACCTGGTAGTAGCTGCTGGTGGTGTCGAGCTTTCGGTGATCCATGAGCTCACGCAGCACATCGATCGGCACTCCCTCGTCGGCGTGCCGCTGGGCGTAGGTGTGCCGGTAGGCATAAAGAACGATGAGGGCCTTGTCGAACTCGGTGTCGTAAGCGGTTCTCAGTACCGGCATGTTCGTGATCCAGGCGCGGTGGTGGAACGCGAGGAATGCGCCGGTCTGTGGGCAGCAGTTTGAGCTCACCGACCGGGGTGTGGGGGTAGCGGGCCCGTACCCACTGCTGCTGGGAAGTGATCACATTGGTAGTGTTCGCGCTGATGGGCAGCCGGCGGCCGAGGCGGCCGGCCTTGTGATTATCAAAGACCAGCACCGCAGATCCGTCGGCATCGCGGGCTAGGCAGTCGAACGCCAGGGCCGCGATCTCCTCGGGTCTTCTGCCGGTGTCGATGGCCAACTCGATCCCGGCCCTCATCGGCGGCGATGTCAGCCGGTCGAGGTGGGAACAGATCTGCCGCATGATTTCCGGCGGCAGATCCCGTCCGGATTCGGCGGCTTCGGGTTCATCGGGGATGTCGGCGGCGCCGATGGTGAAGTCCTCACCGAGGCCGGCGGCCAGGGTGCCGGGACGGGTTAGACCCAGAGCCCGTATCGTGGAGAGCACGTGCCGGACCTCGCGGACGGTGCGGAGCCGGGCATCGGTGCTGATCTGACCCGTCGAGGCTAGATAGGCAAGCCGGTTCAGGAATGTCTCGATGTGGGCGCGGCCAAGACCGGCGGGGATCCGGCCTTGGTCCGGGGGCATCCGCAAGGTCTCCGACAGACGAACCAGGGCGTTCACGTGGTGACGCACCGACATGCTCGTGGTGCTCCGCCGGCCGGGGCGGATCCGTCTTCTGGGCAGGTCATCAATGGCCCAGCGCTTGGCGGCTTCCCGCAACCACGGCTGGCTAAGACCGGTGAATGACACGGTGCCGGAGTTGCCGAAGACCGCCAGGTCCCATTGGTCACCTATGGCCTCGGCGGCTGGGGTGCTTTAGAGCTCGTCAGTAAATAAGCCAGCGTTTCATCGTATTGGTTCTATGGTGGTGCTATGACCATTGGTGCAGAGGTTGAGACGGCTTTGCGGGGAAAGTTCGATTCGTTGTTCCCGCATCTGGATGAGCGTCAGCGCCGCCTGGCCATGGGCGCTGAAGCCCGGGTGCTCGGGCA
>NZ_JBVAYW010000031.1:0-25475 GCF_055412845.1 Pseudarthrobacter adonitolis
TGGTAGCCGCGGATGGCCAGCAGGCCCGCGAGCTCACCCTGGGAACCCGCGTTCGGCTGCAGGGACACCTGATCGTAACCGGTGATTTCCGCGAGATCAGCTTCCAGCCCGCCGACGAGCTCGCGCCAGCCCACGGTCTGGGACTCCGGGGCGAACGGGTGGATGGAGGCGAATTCCGGCCAGGAAATGGCTTCCATCTCCGCGGTGGCGTTCAGCTTCATGGTGCACGAACCCAACGGGATCATGGTCCGGTCCAGGGCCAGGTCCCGGTCACTGAGCCTGCGGATGTAGCGCAGCAGCTGGGTCTCGGAACGGTGCGTGTTGAACACCGGGTGCTGCAGGTACTCGGAGGAACGTTCGAGGGCGGCATCCAGCGCGAACTCTTCCGTCATCTCGACCGATACGGCAGCAAAGACTTCCAGCACACCGGCGACGATGGCCCGGGTTGTGGTTTCATCGGCAGAGAGGCCCACGGTGTCGCCATCGATGTGGCGCAGGTTGATGCCCTTGGCTTCCGCGGCGGCAACAATCGCGGCAGCCTTGCCGGGCACGGAAACCGTGACGGTATCAAAGAAGCTTGTGTGCAGTACGTCCAGGCCGGCCGCCTTCAGGGATGCGGCGATGGTTACAGCGTGGCCGTGCGTGGCCTCGGCGATGGCCTTGAGGCCGTCGGGGCCGTGGTAGACGGCGTAGAACGAAGAGACGATGGCCAGCAGCGCCTGCGCGGTGCAGATGTTGGACGTGGCCTTCTCACGGCGGATGTGCTGCTCACGGGTCTGCAGCGCCAGACGGTACGCGGGGACACCGGCGTCGTCCTTGGACACACCCACGAGCCGGCCGGGCATGGACCGCTCCAGGCCCTTCGCCACCGCCATGTACGCGGCGTGCGGTCCGCCGAAGAACAACGGCACACCGAAACGCTGGGTGGAGCCGACGGCGATATCAGCGCCCTGCTCCCCGGGAGGGGTGATCAGCGTCAACGCCAACAGGTCCGCAGCGACCGTGACCAGCGCGCCGCGCTCCTTCGCGGCAGCAATCACCTCGGCGTGGTTGAAGACCCGGCCGGACACACCCGGCTGCTGCAGCACGATGCCATTGATAGCGCCCTCAGGCAGGCCCTTGGAGAGGTCCGCGACCTCCACCTCGAAACCGAGCGCCTCGGCGCGGCCCGTCACGATCGCGATGGTCTGCGGCAGGCAGTCAGCATCCAGGACCGTCTTGCCGTCCCGGGCGGAGGCGTTTTGTCCTACGGACTTATTTGCCCGGCGCATCATCAGGACGGCCTCGGCGACGGCCGTCGCTTCGTCCAGCAGCGACGCATTCGCGATCGGCAGTCCCACCAGGTCCTGGACCATGGTCTGGAAGTTCAGCAGCGCCTCCAGCCGGCCCTGGGAAATCTCCGGCTGATACGGCGTGTAAGCCGTGTACCAGGCCGGGGCCTCAAGGATGTTCCGGCGGATGACCGCGGGCGTCACAGTGTCGTAATAGCCCTGCCCGATCATCTGCACAGCGGTCTTGTTCTTCGCCGCCAGCTCCCGCAGCTCCGCAAGGACCTCAACCTCACTCAGGGCGTCCTTGAGGCGGAGGGCCACATCCTGCCTGATGCCGTTGGGGACGGCAGTATCCACCAGCGCGTCCACAGTGCCGTAGCCGACGGCCTTGAGCATGGAGTCGATATCGGACTGGCGGCGGGCACCAATATGCCGGTCAACGAAAGTGGCCGAGGCCGAATTAACACTCACAGGGAACTCCATTACTAAGGCGGCGCAGGGTACGCCACATCGATTCGGGTTCCTCCCCGCTCTGTATTGGACCTGAGAGTTTCCGCGCCCACCTGCTTTACGCAGGCGACGCTTGCACCGTCGGTGAGCCCGTTGCCGGACTGCTTTCCAGAGTTGCCTAACCGCGGCGGTACGTGGGCCTGAGAGATTCCCGGAGAGGATTTGCTCCTACGGCGCCTGCTGAACGTACCGGCAGAACTCTCCCGCCGCAGATCAAAGGCATATTCAGATTGTTGTGCCGGCCGCAGTTTTGCCGCCACGAGGTCCAATTCTCCTACGCCCCGGGCCACCGGGCAAATGAGGTCGTTGGATTCTGCGCAATCATTCCGGTGTGACGCTCCAGCGCGTCCGGATACACGCGGGCCGCACCGGGGACCCTCCGAATGATGGAGCAGAATCAGCCCCGCAGCCGCTCCACGGCAGCAAGGAGCTCCTCAATGTCTGCATGCCTGCCCCGGCCGTAACCGGTGGTGCCGCTTTCCCACATGGCGTTGAAATACAGCCCGTCCCCCATGTACAGCACTGCTTTCGCCATGGCCGGGCCGACGTCGGCTGCGATCAGGTCCAACCACTGCTGCTGGATCGCGGCAAAGCGGCGCCGGGCCTCTTCATGGGCCACTTCGGCCAGTCGCGTGGCGGCCACAAAGGAGCGGTCCATCGGCGAATCGGACCAGAGCGAGGAACGGATGAAGTAGGCCGCCGCACCTTCGGCTGCTGCGGCCATCAGTGCGAGATCCTCGACGGCCAAGCGATCCAACCGTTCCAGGACCGCAGCGATCAGCGCCTCCTTGTTGGGGAAATGGTAGAGCAATCCGCCCTTGGACACGCCGGCCCGCCTGGCCACCGCGTCCAACGTGGCAGCACGCTCCCCCACATCGATCAGGAGTTCTTCAAAAGCGTCAAGGACTGCATCGCGTGCGACGGGATTTCTGGCCATGGCTTCAATCATGCATGTTCCGGGCCTCGTTTCTTAACTGTACCGTCTGGACGGTATAGTTATCGATATGACATTGTCCGCACAGTCCAACCAGAACACCCAAAGCACATCCACCATGGCAGCCGGTCTCCGGCCGTCAGGGCCTGCGAAGGCGCCCTGGCGCGACTGGCTCGCGCTGGCCCTGCTGATGTTTCCGGTGCTCCTGGTTGCTGTGGACAACACGGCGTTGACGTTTGCGCTTCCGGCCATCGCGAGCAGCCTGGAAACCACCGGAGTCCATTTGCTGTGGATTGTGGACGCCTATCCCCTGGTGCTTGCCGGTTTGCTGGTTGCCATGGGCAGCCTAGGTGACCGGATCGGGCGCCGCCGGCTGCTGCTGACCGGCAGCGTTGGATTCGCCGCGGTCTCAGCAGCAACAGCCTTCGCCCCCAGCGCGGAGTGGCTGATAGCGGGACGGGCGATGCTGGGGTTCTTCGGCGCCATGCTGATGCCCTCAACCCTGTCGCTGATCCGCAACATTTTTCCGGACCCAAACCGGCGTCGGCTGGCCGTGGCCATCTGGGCAGCCGGCTTCTCCGGCGGCGCCGCCCTGGGTCCCATCTTTGGGGGCTGGCTGGTGGAGCAGTTCTGGTGGGGCGCCATCCTGCTTGTCGCTGTGCCCATCATGCTGCCCCTGCTGGCATTCGGCCCGGCGTTCATCCCGGAATCAAAAGATCCGCGGCCCGGAGTGGTGGACGTGCCCAGCATCGCCCTGTCCCTGCTGGTTATGGTGCCCGTTGTGTATGGCGTCAAGGAACTGGCAACCGAAGGTTTCGGAGCCGCTCCGGTGGGGCTCGTTGCCTTTGGCCTGGCCATGGGCGTCGTCTTTGTCCGCCGCCAGCGGCGGCTGGCCAGCCCCCTGCTGGACATGTCCCTGTTCGGCAACCGGGTCTTCAGCACTGCCATCACGGCAAATGTGCTGGCCCTGTTCTCCTTCAACGGCTTCATCCTGTTCCTCGCCCAGCACCTGCAGCTCCTGGACGGGATGACGCCGTCGGCTGCCGGAATAGCCATGATCCCGGCTTTGGTGGCCACAGTGTTGGCCGGGCTGGCAGTGGTGCCGCTGGTCCGGAAAGTGCGGCCGGGCTTTGTGGTGGCGGGTGGCCTGGCCCTGAGCGCCACCGGCTACGGAATCGTCGTCTTTGGTGATCACGGCTCCGGCCCGGCCCTCCTCCTGGCCGCGCTGCTTATCCTCGCCCTAGGCGTGGGCACAGCGGAAACCATTTCCAATGACCTCATCCTGGGCTCCGTTCCAGCGGAGAAGTCAGGCGCCGCGGCCGCCATCTCGGAAACGGGGTATGAGGTGGGGTCCCTGCTGGGGACAGCGGTGCTCGGCTCCATCCTGACCGCTTCCTACCAGCGCAATCTCCGGCTGCCGGCCGGGGTGGAAGAAACGGCGTCCGGCACTGCCATGCACCAGGCCGGCGAAACTTTGGCGGGCGCCGTGGAACTGGCCGCCAGCCTGCCTGCCCCCCTGGCCGAAGCGCTCCGCGGCGCAGCGCGCCACGCGTTCAATTCGGGTGTCCACACCACTGCGGCAATTGCGCTGGCACTGATGGCGAGCGTGGCAGTCCTTGCCGCCGTCGTACTCCGGAAGGTTCCGACGGCGGACTAGGACTGCCGGGCCTACTTGGCGTCAGGGGATGTGACGCTGGCGGAGGCCTTCATGGTCTCGGCGTTCACCATCCACGCGTACTGCTCCAGCTTGGCAATGAATTCGTGGAGCAGGTCCGCGGTGGTGGGGTCCTCTTCGTCCACTTCGTCATGGACCTTGCGCATGGTGCCCACTGCGGCCTCAAGCGCAGCAACGATCCGCTCGATGGCGTCCTTCGTGTTGATGAGGCCTTCGGGGAAGTGGGCCAGGCTGGTGGATTTTGCCACGGTGGCGCTGCGGCCGTCCGGCAGGGCATGCAGGGCGCGCATCCGCTCGGCCATATCGTCCGCGAACTGCCGGGCGGCATCCACGATTTCGTCCAGCTGCAGGTGAAGGTCCCGGAAGTTGGTCCCCACAATGTTCCAGTGGGCCTGCTTGCCCTGGATGTGCAGCTCAATCAGGTCCGCGAGTACGGCCTGCAGATTGTTGGTCAGGGTCGGTGAAGCTTTCATGAATCCTCCTCGATTGGTCCAGTAGTCCCGACGCTATCAGCCATAGGATCGATCGCGGCAGGCCGAAAACAAATTTCTCAGTGAGCTTACTAATCCGGCCGGAGCGTCATAAATGAATGGAATTCATTGAAACCATTGCGCGAAAGCTGTTCGTCGTCCATACTAAATGAACGTCATTCATTTAGTGACGGTCGTCTCACTGGAAGTAAGCACATGATTGAAATTTCCTGCCTCGACTCACCCACCTCACTGGCCCGGACAACGCCGTCCGTCCGCCCTGCCCTTCGGGTGGGCGTCGTACAGCACCGCTGGCATGCAGACACTGCCGTCCTGCAGTCTGAACTCGATGAAGGAATCGGCCGGGCCGCCCGGCTCGGTGCGTCGGTTGTGTTCCTGCCCGAACTGACCCTCTCCCGCTACCCGGCAGACACGCGCCCTGAGAATGACGTCCCCCGGCACGGATCGGAGCAACCCGGCGCGGTCCGGCCCCGGCCGTCGGATATCGCTGAGGACCTGCTCACCGGGCCCACCTTCCGGTTTGCTGCCGAGTCGGCCCGCCGCCACGGGGTGGCTGTCCATGCCTCGCTGTACCAGCAGGCGGAGAACCCGGATGGCAGCGACGACGGTCTGGGGCTGAACACAGCCATCCTGGTGTCGTCCGAGGGTGACCTGCTCGCCCGCACGCACAAGCTACACATTCCGGTTACCGCCGGCTACTACGAAGACAAGTACTTCCGCCAGGGGCCGGCGGCCGCGGATGCCTACGAGGTCCACGCGCCGGCTGAACTGGGCGGCGCCCGGCTGGGCATGCCCACCTGCTGGGACGAATGGTTCCCGGAGGTAGCCCGGCTCTACTCCCTCGGCGGCGCAGAGATCCTGGTCTACCCCACCGCGATCGGCTCAGAGCCGGACCACCCGGATTTCGACACCCAGCCGCTGTGGCAGCAGGTGATTGTCGGCAACGGCATCGCCAACGGCCTGTTCATGGTTGCCCCCAACCGCTGGGGCGATGAAGGAACGCTGAACTTCTACGGCTCCTCCTTCATCTCCGATCCGTACGGCCGCGTCCTGGTGCAGGCCCCGCGTGACGCCTCCGCAGTGCTCGTGGCAGACCTCGACCTGGACCAGCGGCGGGACTGGCTGACGCTCTTCCCCTTCCTGTCCACGCGCCGTCCCGATACCTACGGCCGGCTCACGGAGCCGGTACGCCGCGACCAACCGCTCGGCGGCGAAGAGGCTGGGCTCGGGAATTCGACAAGCTCAATCAACCTTCAGCAGGTGACCGCATGAGCACGTGGCGCATGCCCGCCGAAACCGCTCCGCAGGAGCGGCTGTGGATGGCCTTTCCCACTGGCGGCTACACGCTGGGCGAGACGGAGGAAGATGCCCACGCTGCCCGGTCCACCTGGGCAGCAGTGGCCAACGCCGCCGTCGAATTTGAGCCGGTCACCGTCGTGGTGGACCCCGACGACGTCGGCATCGCCGCCCGCTATCTCCACCCGGACGTCGAGGTACTCACCGCCCCGCTCAACGACGCGTGGATGCGGGACATCGGCCCCACATTTGTGCTCGGCCAGGACGGAAGCCTCGGCGCCGTCGACTGGGTCTTCAACGGTTGGGGCGCCCAGGACTGGGCGCGCTGGGACAAGGACGCGCTGATCGCCGGCGAAGTGTCAGGCCGCTCCGGCGCCACGCACATTGTGTCCGCGCTGGTCAACGAGGGCGGCGGCATCCAGGTGGACGGCCAGGGAACCGTGCTGGTGACCGAAACCGTGCAGCTTGATCCGGGCCGCAACCCGGGACTTGACCGGGCCGACGTGGAAGCCGAACTGGCCCGGACCATCGGCGCAACACAGGTGGTCTGGCTCCCCCGCGGACTGGCAAGGGACTCGGAACGGTTCGGTACGCGCGGTCACGTAGACATCGTGGCCGCCATTCCCTCCCCCGGCACACTTCTGGTGCATTCCCAGCAGGACCCCCGCCATCCGGACTTCCAAGTGAGCCGCGACATTATCGAGCACCTCCGCACCACGAGGGACGCGGCCGGACGGGAGTGGAACATCATCGAAGTCCCCGCCCCGGAAACGCTGTGGGATGACGAAGGTTTTGTGGACTACAGCTACATCAACCATGTGGTGGTCAACGGCGGCGTTATCGCGTGTACGTTCGCGGACCCCAACGATGACAAGGCGCTGCAGATCTTGGCAGAGGCCTACCCCGGCCGGCGTGTCGTCGGCATCGACGCGCGGGAGCTCTTCGCCCGCGGCGGCGGTATCCACTGCATCACCCAACAGCAGCCTGCTGCCTCGTAGAAAGCGCTGGACAATGACGCAAACCACCCGCAAGAGCATGCCCGCCGGTACAGACGCCACCGGCTCGGCGCACGGCATCACGGCCAAGGGCCTCAAGGGCGGGCAGCTAGGCCTCCTGGCAGTTGTGGTCCTGGGCATCTCCACCATCGCACCGGCGTACACGTTGACCAGTGCCCTGGGCCCCACAATCAATGAAGCCGGACTCCAGCTGCCGGTGATCTTCCTGATCGGTTTTATCCCCATGATCCTGGTGTCCCTCGCCTACCGGGAGCTCAACGCCGACTCCCCGGACAGCGGCACCACTTTCACCTGGGTCACCAAGGCCTTTGGCCCGTGGGTTGGCTGGATGGGCGGCTGGGGACTTCTCGCCGCCAACATCATCGTCCTGTCCAACCTGGCGGGCGTGGCAGTGGACTTCTTCTATCTCTTCCTTTCACAGCTGACGGGAGCGCCTGAACTCGCGGACCTCGCGGCCAATAAGCCGTTGAACGTCCTGACGTGCTTCGTTTTCGTGGCCCTCGCCGTGTGGGTGAGCTACCGCGGCCTGCATACCACCAAGCTGGTCCAGTACGGACTCGTCGGATTCCAACTGCTGGTCCTGGGACTGTTCGTCGGCATGGCGTTCGCGAACTGGTCGACGTCGGAAACGGCCATCCCCTTCAGCTGGGAGTGGTTCGACGTCACCAAGATCGAGACGTTCGGGCAGATCGCTGCCGGCATCTCGCTGTCGATTTTTGTCTACTGGGGTTGGGACGTGTGCCTGACGGTGAACGAGGAAACCGCCAACGGCAAAAAGACCGCAGGGCTCGCCGGCACGCTCACCGCCATTGTTGTCCTGGGGATCTACCTGCTGGTGAGCATCGCCACCATGATGTTCGCCGGCGTCGGAGACACCGGGGTCGGGCTGAACAACGCTGAGAACCACGAGAACCTCTTCACGGCGCTGGCTTCGCCGATTATGGGTCCGTTCGCCATCTTGATGTCGCTCGCTGTGCTGTCCAGTTCCGCCGCATCGCTGCAGTCCACGTTCACGTCGCCGTCACGCAGCCTGCTGGCCATGGCACACTACGGCGCACTGCCCAAGCCGTTCAGCCACCTGAGTAAGCGCTTCTCGACGCCGGGCTTCGCCACCGTGGCGGCCGGGGTCCTGTCCGCAGGTTTCTATGCGGTGATGCACGTGATCAGCGAGAACGTCCTGAACGACACCATCCTGGCACTCGGCCTGATGATCTGCTTCTACTACGGCCTCACCGCCATCGCGTGCGCCTGGTACTTCCGGAACAGCGTCTTCAGCAGCATCCGTAACTTCGTACTGCGGCTCCTGTGCCCGTTGCTGGGAGGCGTCGGCTTGTTCGTGGTCTTCCTGCAGACGGCCGTGGACAGCTGGGCTCCGGAGTTCGGCAGCGGCTCAGAGGTCTTCGGTGTTGGGCTGGTGTTTGTCCTGGGCATCGGGATCCTGGCGCTCGGTGCCGTGTTCATGGTGATCATGGCCCGCCTTCGCCCCGGGTTCTTCCGGGGCGAGACCATCCGGCGCGACACTCCCGCCTTGGTGGCGCCGGAGTAGTTGCTCCGCCCACAGCACACAGAACGGCGCCCTGCCCGGAAAGTCTCCGGAGCAAGGCGCCGTTCTTTGGTTTCCTGATCTTGTCTCAACAGCTGTTCAGCAGCGAACCGCCGGTCACCAGAAGTGCGCTACGTCCACCACCATGCGCGATCCGGATCCGGGGCCGTCCAGGGTGAACACCCGGAACGGGAGCCGGGCACGAACGCCCACGCCGATGCTGGTGTAGCCTTCAAAGCTGCCCGCGTAGGCAACCTGCCGGAAGGTCTGGTATCCCGACACGTCGGACAGTTCGGCCTTTGCCGCCGGGCTGTACGTGACGTTGCCGTTGCTGTCGTAGGACGGCGCGTTCACAGTTACCTGGAGGAATGCCGAGCCGAGCAGCGGGATGTCAAAACCTGAACCGTCCTGGACCACGGTCGGAACGTACTGGACCGTGTAGCCGGCCACAGGGCCGTTGAGATCAACCACCATCCGGTCGAAGCAGTGGTGCTGCCCCGTCCTGACGTTGGTGACGGATGCGGTGCTCATGGCCGGGTCTGATTCAGCCAGCGATCCCCATACGAGCCCGCAATACGATGTGGTTGCCGAGGCGGGCCCCGGAGCCAGGAAACCCAATCCAACAGCCATCAAAATGACTGTCAGCCACGTATGAATCTTTTTCATTGTGGGCCACCCTTCGAGTGATTAGGTAGCTCAAGCGTAGGAGTCTCCTGGGCCTCTCAACAGGGTTGTTGCCGCTTCGGCACGGAACCGTTAGTCGGCCTTGGTTCCGGTCACGCGGGCGTAATTCTGAAGCACTTAGCGGGGCCATCGAAACACAATTAAGGCCGTTTCTGCACCCTGCCGTTATGCATAATAACGACGCCGGCGCGCCTCACCAGAGTGCCGCCGTCGGGCGTTCAGCCTTCGCACTCGATGCAGTACTTCATGCCGTTCTTTTCGCGTGCAACCTGGGACCGGTGGCGGACCAGAAAGCAGGATGAGCAGGTGAACTCATCGGACTGTTCGGGAACCACAATGACGGTCAGCTCTTCGCCGGAGAGATCGGCTCCGGGGAGGTCGATGCCTTCCGCGGTGTCCGTCTCGTCGATGTCGATGACTGCGGTCTGGGCATTGCCGCTGCGGGATGCCTGCAGGGCCTCCAGCGACTCGGCAGAAGCCTCGTCGTCAGTCTTGCGTGGAGCGTCGTAATCGGTAGCCATGGCATGTTCACTTTCGTCGCTGCACGGCACCATTTCAGGCACCTCAGTGAAGCAGTTTAGGTCATTATGCCGCCACTTGGGCAACAGTGTGGCCAACCAGACAGATTTCGTCGCTTCGCCCTCTGCAGACGAGGTTAATGCTTTTAGCGGCAAGCACGTTTCGCGGATTACGCCGAATGGCACTTGGGGCATTGGTGTTGGCCCTGTCCAGGCCGCCCCGGAACCGTATTGATGCAACCTTGACGGTATCCGGGGGCGAAATCTGAGAAGGCGCCTGCAGGATGGGTTCGCGGGCCACCGGGGTCTGCGAACCCACCAGAGGAGCCCGCCGTGGATGCCGCACTGTCCCTGCCCCCGGCCGGCGTGACGCGCTCGTCCATCGTTCATCCCACCCGGCGGGCGGCCCGCGTCGCATCCGATGCGGCCGAGGCTACCCCAGCATCACTTGGCCTGCGCGTGGTCGTGCTGGTGCCCGCTTACAACGAGGCCAGCTCGATCGGGGCAACCCTCGATGGCCTGATGCTCCAGTCCCGTCCCGCGGACCTCGTCGTGGTCATCCCCAACGGCTGCACCGATTCAACGGCCTGGGAGGCGCGGAGGTATCCGGTGACCACCATGGAGCTTCCACGATTGCAACACCGCAAATCCGAAGCGCTGAACCGGGCCTGGGCAAAGTACGCCTACGACGCCGACGTGGTCATCTGCCTCGACGCGGATACGGTCCTGCCGCCGAACGCCGTCGAAGCCTGGTGCCGGGAGTTCAGCGCCGAAAGTGGCGCGCTCATCGGTGGCTCGTCGTCGAAATTCACGATGCAGGACCCCGGATTTCTGAGTCGGCTGCAGAAGGCTGAATTCGCCACGTGGACCGATACGGCCCTGCGGCGGGGCCGGACCAGCGTTCTGGCAGGAACCGGCTGCGCCATCAATAACGCCGTCCTCCGGCAGATCGCGGCCCGGGACGACCGTGAAGGGCCGTGGGTTTACACCTCGCAGGTCGAGGACTTCGAACTGACCTACCGCATCCGCGAACTGGGCTTTGTCTGCCAGGTATCCCCGGATGTCCGCGCTTATACCGACTCGATGAAGACAGTCAAAGCACTGTGGGGCCAGAGGATGAAATGGCAGGTCGGCACCGTGGAAGACCTGCTGGACCTGGGAATCAACCGGCTGACCCTGCGCGACTGGGGCCAGCAGGCCATGGGTCTGCTGGGCGTATTCCTGAAGCTGCTCTGGATCGCAGTCATTGTCCTCTCACTCTCGTTGGGAGTGTTTCGCTTCGTCCTGTTCTGGTGGCTGGTACCGATCCTGTTCGTGGTGCTGGACATCAAACGGGCCCTTCGGATTCCCCACCGTGACTGGAAGGACGTCCTGATGGCAGCCACGTTCTTCCCGCAGGAATTGTTTATGTGGCTGCGGTCCGGGTGGTTCCTGGCCTCCTGGGGCGCAGTCCTGACCGCAAAGATCACCCGGCGGCGGATAGACCGCTGGGAAGCGCAATACACAGCAGAGGAAATCAACTAACAATGTACGGAATGAATACCGCTTTACCCGCTTCCGGAGCCGCTCTGGGCGCAACCGGACTGGCCTACACAGGCCTGGACGTCATGGCCGCCCTACTGACCGCGTTTGGCGTGATGCTCATCGGTATGGCCCTGCTGGGGCTGGTCCGCCGGGGCAATAAGGCGCGCCCCTGACCGAGTCAGGGAGTCCGACGCGCCTGCAATGCGGACTTGAACGCTGAGGCTGAGGTGGCGCTGCTGTTGATGCGCCAGTCGGCTTCTTTCTGGAGGTGGAACCACACAAAGCCCACGACATCGGGCTGGGCCGCCAGATAAGACACGAGCTCAGTGTTCCAGGCAGCCTTGTCGCCTCCCGCTTCGCTGGAAGCCGTCTCGCTGATCAGGATGGGAACTCCGGGTGCCAGAGCACGCAACTGGGCTATTCCCGGAGCGAAAAGATCCTGCGGCGATATCCAGCCGCTCCATGAGGCGGAGGTGCCCCAGTTGTACCCGTCGAGGGCTACAACATCCACATATCCGACGCCGGGAAAGAGGCCGGAGAGATCGGTGGAACCGTAATAGGGAACATTCGGGCTCCAGACCCACGACACGTTGCCGGCACCGGTGGCAGCAACAATGTCGTGAACATGGCGCCAGGCATTTACGTAGTCGCCGGGCTGATTGCCGTTGACGCCTTCGGCCCACGGGTACCAGTTTCCGTTCATCTCGTGGGCGAATCTGAGCTGGACCGGCTGGCCCCAGGCAGTAAGTGCCTGGCCCCACTGCGTGATGTGGGCGTCGAAGTCGCCGGCGGCAATTCGGTCCAGGGAGTAGGCCGGCTGTTCCGTTCCACCGCCCCAGGCCCAAGGTTCCCAGGTAATAAGCGGGACGGCGCCTCGTGCCCGGACGGAGTTCATCTCGGAGATGGGTGGCGCCTGGAGGAAGTCCTTGTAGAAGAGAATGGTGGACGGGCTTTCCCCGGCCAGTTGCGCCACTTCATCCAGTTCGCCGCTGGCCAGCGGGCCGCCGGCCGTGGCGACCCCGAACCGAAGCGCGGCCGTGCTGACCGGAGGGAGCGTCTCGACCGGTGAGGTCACTGTGAACACGGACGAGGCCTGGATAGAGGAGGTCTTGGCCGTGATGGTCAACGATCCCTTGGCTGCGGAAGGGATGGTGATCGCGGTACTGAAAGCACCCGAGGGCGCCGTTTTGAAGGGATAAGTCGTGGCACCGGCGATCACCGTCCCCGTGGTGGAGGCTTTAAACCCCGTTCCGCTGACTGTGACGGCGGATCCTGCCAGTCCAGTGGCCGGGCTGAGGGAAATCCGGCCTGTGACAGGCGCTGCCTGGGCTGCCTGGGCTGGCATCAGTCCCAAAGCCAGACCCAGGCCGACCGCTGCCGCGATAGATTTAAAAGTTCTGAGCATGGTGATCGGTCCCCGCAATCGGCAAGGCGGGTGGAAATCCGCCGGTCAGGTGGTGCCTACCGGCACCTTCCTGATCCTAAGGGCTCGGCGCCGACCAGACCGGATTTTTTCGAATAATTTTTGAAAGGAAATCGCGGCTCTGGTGGATCCTGGCATCCAGCGCTTCCTCCGTGGCCTAGTGGCCGGTACCGCACGCACCTCGACGCCCGGTCGAAGCCGTTACTGACCTGGCGTCGAGGTGCAGGTGTCTTGTCCACAGCTGCGTCAATATTCTCGGGTGTCGTGAGCGGGGTGAGGTGAGGATCCATGGCGCCGGGCCAGACTCCGCGACCACACCCCCGATGTCCCAAGTACTCGCGGCTCGCGGCTCGCGGTAAAGAAATCAACCCGCAAGAGATGTATGAACAACTTCTTAGACTCTGCCGATACGCGGCATCCGAGACTTCTCAAATAGCCGTAAAACGGCGCATTAACGCTCAGCTTTGTATATATGTTGTGTTTTGCTGGTTTTCGGGCTCAAGACTGCGGCAGGGTTGAGATGTCAGCCCCCACTGGGGATGCCCTGCCTGCAGGTTCCCAGGCCAACGCGACACTCATTGCATGGACGTTGGGGGCCGAAACGGCCGCATACCAAGCCGGACATTCCAAGGTGCACATGACTCGCAAACACTACGTCGAGGAACACAAGGAGGCCATCGACACGAGGGCGGTTCTTAGCGTTTTCGATGCAGCCAACGCTCGAACGGAACCTCCAGCACAAGCTAAACCCAACCCCAAGCCCAATACCGAAAAGGGTGAGTCCACAGTACTTAAGTGCAAAGGCCCTTAGCGTCGAGACTAAAACCGCAGGTCAGGGCCACAAAGTGGAGCCTCCTGTCGGATTCGAACCGACGACCCCCGCTTTACAAGAGCGGTGCTCTGGCCAACTGAGCTAAGGAGGCGCGCCCTCGTGGAGCGTGCGCCGCAACGGCGCTAGATAAGGTTAGCCCAAAGTCCGCCCGCTCGTAAAAACGCCGGCGAGGGCGAACCGGAGGAAAAAGAAAGGACCTGCTTCCGGAATCGATCCGGAAGCAGGTCCTCTGAGTGGAAGGACCTAGCCCTTCGCGGTGATCGCGGCCTGCAGGAAGTCCGGGAACGGGGTCTGCGCGCTGGCACCCTTGCCCCACTGCTGGCCGTCCACAAACACTGTGGGCGTGCCGGTGACGCCGATGGCGGCGGCCTGCTTGGTTGTGAACTTCACGAACGGACGGTAGGTCTTCTCGTCGATGCAGGCGTCAATGTTCTTGGCGCCGATGTCCGTGGCCATGGTCTTGAGCTCGTCGTCAGAAAGACCGGCGCTGCCTTCGGCAGGCTGGTTGGCGAACAGCGAGTCCACAAACTCCGCGTACTTTTCCGGGGACTCATTCACAACACAGGCGGCGGCGTTGGCTGCACGGGAGGAGTAGTTCGTGGATGACCGGTTGTCCAGGAACCCGAGGGCCCGATATTCCACCGAGATCTTGCCCTCGTTGCGCAGCGCCGTCAGCTGTTCGTTATACTGTGTCTCGAAGTTTTTGCAAACCGGGCAGATGAAGTCAACATACAGAACCACCTTGACGGGTTTGCCAGCCTCAGCTTCGGCACCGGGGGCAACCACTTCAGCCGGCGCGGTTTCCGGGCGCTCCCCCACGGAGGCGGCGTCAACGGTGGCCGGTTCCAGCTTCGTGACGTCGGTATTGGCCAACAAGGTAATGCCACCGTTGACGTTTCCGTTGGCCGGCGTCGGACCCTGGTCAGCGATCGGGGCGTTCTGCCGCATCGTTGTGGTCACCACAAGCGCCACAACCGCAAGGATGGCCACCACAGCCACCACAATGCCCCAGCCGATAAGCAGCTTGTTGCGCTTGTCCTTCTTCAGCTGCGCCTCACGGATCAGGCGTGCCTTCTCGCGCGCCTCGGAGGTTCGCTCAGTCTTGGACTTGCGTATTTCATTTGCGGGGCTCATGTGTTCCTTGGGTCGATCGACATAGGGGGACCACTCTGTGGCGACTCCACCATTTTAGGGGACAAACCTGAGAGCTTGCGCTTTCAAGTATTTAGCCCGAATAACCAACGGACGAATGGCCCCGAAGATTCCATCCTATTAAGGTGGCCTAAAGGCACAAGCAACCCCAGGGGGCCGCAATGCAAACACCCGTCCAAGAAAAACCAACACCTGTACCTGCTACCGGCGCCGCCGCGCGCAGCCACAGCACGGTCGCCACGTACGACTTCATGGTTGTGTCCAACAGGCTGCCTGTTGACCGCTGCGCGCCAGGTGAGAGCGGCGACGACGGCTCCGGCTGGCGCCGCTCCCCAGGCGGTCTAGTGACTGCCCTCGCTCCCATGATGACCAAGACCGACGGCGCGTGGGTGGGTTGGCACGGCGCCTCGGACGAAACCGTCGAGCCCTTCAGCCACGGAGGCATGGACCTGGTCCCTGTGCAGCTGAGCAACGACGACGTTGAGCTCTACTACGAAGGTTTCTCCAACGCCACCCTATGGCCGCTGTACCACGACGTCATCGCCCCGCCGGAGTTCCACCGGACCTGGTGGGACGCCTACCGCAAGGTCAACCAAAGGTTCGCCGACGCCGTCGTACGCCATGCCGGCCAGGGCGCCACGGTGTGGGTCCAGGACTACCAGCTGCAGCTGGTGCCGCGGCTGCTGCGCGAAGCGCGGCCGGACCTTCGGATCGGTTTCTTCAACCACATCCCCTTCCCCCCGCCGGAAATCTTCGCGCAGCTGCCGTGGCGGCAGGCCATCATCGACGGTCTGATGGGCGCAGACCTGGTGGGCTTCCAGCGCCCCAGCGACGCTGGAAACTTCATGCGCTCAGCCCGGCGGTTCCTGGGCGCCAGCGTTAAACAGCAGCAGGTGCATGTGAAGGGTCAAGACGGCGAAATCACGCACATCGCCAGGGCCCAGGCCTTCCCCATCTCCATCGACGTGGCCCAGATCAGCGAACTGGCCCACAACCCCGAGATCATCGAGCGTGCACGCCAGATCCGCCAGGACCTCGGCAACCCCAAGACCATCCTCCTGGGCGTGGACCGGCTCGATTACACCAAGGGCATCCGGCACCGGCTCAAAGCCTTCGAAGAACTCCTGAACGAAGGCAAGCTGACGGTCGGCGACGCAACACTGATCCAGGTTGCCAGCCCCAGCCGCGAACGGGTTGAGCAGTACCGCCTCCTGCGCGAGGAAATCGAAGGCACCGTCGGCCACATCAATGGAACCTACGACACCATCCAGAACACCGCCGTCCGCTACCTGCACCACAGCTACCCCGTGGAGGAAATGGTGGCTCTGTACCTGGCCGCCGACGTCATGCTGGTGACCGCGCTCCGGGACGGCATGAACCTCGTGGCGAAGGAATACGTCACTGCCCGCAAGGACAACGACGGCGCCCTGGTCCTCAGCGAGTTCGCCGGCGCCGCGGACCAGCTCAAGCAGGCGCTGCTGATGAACCCGCACGACATCGACGGCCTCAAGGACACCATCATGCGGGCCGTCAATTTGCCTCCCAAAGACGCCGCCCGCCGCATGCGGTCCATGCGCAAGCAGATCCTGGAGCACGACGTCGACCACTGGTCAGCTGACTTCCTGGCCGCCCTGAACGAGAAAGTTGTTCGCGATGACTCCTGACGCCCTCCCCGCCAAAGGCCCGCTCGCCTTGTCCCCCGAACTCCGGCAGGCTGCCCGTCGCATCGCCCAGACGGAACACCTGCTGGTGGCCATGGACTTCGACGGCACCATTTCCCCGCTTGTTGACCGCGCGGACGAGGCCCGCCCGCTTCCGCGCTCGGCCGCCGCTTTCGCCGGGCTCGCCGCCCTTCCGCGCACGACGACGGCACTCATCTCAGGACGGGCCCTCGCCAGCCTGCGTGCGGTCGCCTCGCCACCGGTGGACACGCTGCTGATCGGTAGCCATGGCGCCGAGGCGTGGCTGGGCCCCGGCTCCACGGAGCTGACACTGGACGAGGCCCAGCGCCTGCTGCTGGCCGAAGTCCGCAGTGTCCTCGAAGAGATTGTTGAGCAGGCACCGGGCACGCTGCTCGAAGACAAACCCGCAGGCGTAGTCCTGCATACCCGGCTGGCCACGGACGATGTAGCCGAAGACGCGGTGGCTGCGGCCCGTTCAGTTCTCCAGGACCGCAAGGGCGTTTTCCTGAAGAACGGCAAGCGGGTCCTGGAAACATCGGTGGTCAACGCCTCCAAAGGTGAGGGCCTGACGTTCCTGCGCCAGATCACGGGGGCCACCGCTGTCCTCTTCGCAGGCGACGACGTTACGGACGAGGATGCCCTGGCACGCCTGGAATCCGGCGATGTGGGCGTCAAGGTTGGCTTGGACTTCACCCAGGCCGAGTTCCGGGTGGAAATGCCGGCCCACGTCGCAGAACTGCTCGAAGCACTCCTGCAGGAACGGAGCCTGGTGGTGGCCGAAGAAGAGCCCGGCACGGACTGAGCCTCCCAAACATGTCCAACCTCACATGTGACCTCCGTAACATTGGTGCCAATACGCCATTCGTCTGACATACTCTTGGTTGTGATGTGGCGCACAGGAACCGTGCGGCGTCACGTGATACTCCTCGGCTTCGGCCGGGGAGTACACGGCTGTAATGCCGTGGATAACTGAATTACATGAACCATTCACTACGGATCGTCCGGCACGTACCTGCCGGTGAAGGGATTGATAACTGTGGCTACAGTTACTTTTGATAACGCTACGCGTCTGTACCCGGGCACAGAGAAGCCCGCTGTTGACAAGCTCAACATTGAAATCGCCGATGGCGAATTCTTGGTCCTCGTTGGACCCTCCGGTTGCGGTAAGTCCACCTCCCTGCGCATGCTCGCAGGCCTTGAGGACGTCAACGCCGGCCGGATTCTTATCGGCGACCGCGATGTCACCGATGTTCCGCCGAAGGACCGCGACATCGCGATGGTTTTCCAGAACTACGCGCTGTACCCGCATATGACGGTTGCGGACAACATGGGCTTCGCGCTGAAGATCGCCGGCGTTTCCAAGGAAGAGCGCGCCGAGCGTGTCCGTGAAGCCGCCAAGCTTCTTGACCTCGAGCCGTACCTGGATCGCAAGCCGAAGGCACTCTCCGGCGGCCAGCGCCAGCGTGTTGCCATGGGCCGCGCCATCGTGCGTAACCCGCAGGTGTTCCTCATGGATGAGCCGCTTTCCAACCTGGACGCCAAGCTCCGTGTCCAGACGCGTACGCAGATCGCATCCCTGACCCGCCGCCTCGGCGTCACCACCGTTTACGTCACCCACGACCAGGTCGAGGCCATGACTATGGGTGACCGCGTGGCTGTGCTGAAGGACGGCCTGCTGATGCAGGTTGACACCCCGCGCAACCTCTACGACAAGCCCAAGAACGTCTTCGTTGCCGGCTTCATCGGCTCCCCCGCCATGAACCTGCTCGAACTGCCCGTGGTCGACGGCGGCGTCCAGTTCGGCGGAACGGTTTACCCCGTGCCGCGCAACGTCCTCGAAGAGGCCCACGGCAGCACCGTGACCTTGGGATCGCGCCCCGAGGACCTGGAGCAGGCCGCACAAGGTGAGGGTCTCCAAGTCGAGGTCGACGTCGTTGAAGAACTCGGCGCCGACGCCTACGTCTACGGCCACACGACGCTGGACGGCAAGGACCACGACATCGTGGCACGCGTCGACGGCCGCCGCCCCCCGCTGAAGGGCGAGACCATCTACGTCCGTCCGCAGTCGGGCCATGTGCACCTGTTCGACACCAAGACCGGTCTGCGCCTGGGCGACTAGTCCCCACCGACGCCCTAACCTCGCTCCGCTTCGGCCAGGGAACCCTGCCGGCGTGGGCCCATCCACCGACGCCCTAACCAACCGACGGCGGCCCTCCTGACTGGACGGGCCGCCGTCGGCGTTTTAAGCCCGATGTTTAGGCCAGCCGCCCTCTGTACGAAAGAATTGATCCATGACCGATGAAAACAGCGCACAGTGGCACGACGAGCCCACGGACTACGCGCAGGTCGGCAAACTGCCGCGGTTCGAGGCAGCGAGCGCCAAGGATGACAAGGTCCTTGCCGTTTCCAGCTCGCTGAACATCACCGCGGCGTCCGCGGATCCCGAACTCCTGGACCTGCCCTGGCACATCGCTTTGGAGGATTGGCCTGCTGAGAACCTGGCAGCGCTGCCCCGCGGTATTTCGCGGCACATCGTGCGTTTCGCGCAC
This sequence comes from Pseudarthrobacter adonitolis, assembly GCF_055412845.1. Lineage (NCBI taxonomy): Bacteria > Bacillati > Actinomycetota > Actinomycetes > Micrococcales > Micrococcaceae > Pseudarthrobacter > Pseudarthrobacter adonitolis. The sequence goes on from NZ_JBVAYW010000031.1 coordinate 19,101, forward strand.
CTGGGCGGCTCCGTCATTGCTATCAAGGAAACGTCCGAACATGTGGCCCGCCACGAGTACCACATGCTCCGAAAGTTGGCCCGCCTGGACGTCCCTTGTGTTGTCCCGGTAGCAGTAATCACGGGCCGGACCACCTTGGAAGGGCGGCCGCTGAACCCCGTGCTGGTCACCCGCCACCTGAAGTTCTCCATGCCCTACCGGGCGCTGTTCTCGCAGATGCTGCGCAAGGACACCCTGACCAGGCTCATCGATGCCCAGGCGCTGCTGATGGTCCGGCTGCACCTCATCGGCTTCTACTGGGGCGACGTCTCGCTCTCCAATACGCTGTTCCGCCGTGACGCGGGCGCGTTCGCGGCCTACCTGGTGGACGCCGAAACCGGCGAGCTGTATCCCGATCTTTCCACCGGCCAGCGTGAGTACGATCTCGAGATTGCCCGGGTCAACATCGCCGGTGAGCTGATGGACCTCCTGGACGGCGGCCTGATCGAGGAGAAGGTGGACCCGGTGGCCACCAGCGAACTCATCATGGAGAGCTACCGGCGCCTCTGGACCGAGTTGACGGAGAAGGAATCCTTCGAACTCGGCGAACGCTGGCGCGTGGGTGCCCGCATCCGCCGCCTCAACGAGCTGGGTTTCGACGTCGAGGAATATGCCATCAAAACCACGCAGAATGGTTCCACCATCCAGCTGCAGCCAAAGGTGGTGGATGCCGGCCACCACATGCGCCGGCTGCTGCGCCTGACCGGGCTTGATGCCCAGGAAAACCAGGCACGCCGCCTGCTCAATGACATGGACTCCTTCCGGGCGGACAACAACCCGGGGATGGACGAGGAATACAGCGCGCACCTCTGGGTCAGCCAGGTCTTCGAACCGATCGTGCGCTCGATCCCCCGTGACCTGTCCCGCAAGCTGGAGCCGGCGGAGGCAGTCCACGAGGTGCTGGAACACCGCTGGTACATGTCCGAGGAGCAGGCCCGCCACATTCCGCTCGCCGAGGCTGTGCAGTCCTACATCGAGTCCGTCCTGCGCCACCGCCGGGACGAGGCCGCCATCATGCTCAACCCGGACACGGCAATGCTGAAGATCCTCGAAGTGGAAACCGAGGAGTCCCGCTATGGTGCCGACGAATCCACCGAAGAGTACCCGGACGTCGACGACTGACGGGGTCCGGGGGCCGACCGCGGTGGCAGCACGGTTGAGTTAACACAACCCCAACTAGGTAGCAGTCGGTGTCGTTATGAGGCGCTCATACGACACTTACTGCTACCCAGGTGCGTGGCGGGCGGCCACTAAATGGCCTTGCCCGGATTCAGGATGCCGGCCGGGTCAAAGAGTTCCTTGATCCTGCGCTGGAGCTCCCTGACGGGTTCCGCCTGCTCCAGGCCCAACCAACGCAGTTTGTACTGCCCGATCCCGTGCTCCCCGGTAATAGTGCCGCCCATTTCCAGCGCCGCATCGATCGAGGCATCCAGGGCAAGGTTCAGCCGGCCCATGGCGTCAGCGTCTACCGCACGATCCTGGCGGTCAATCCAGAACGGGGGGTGCAGGTTGCCGTCGCCGGCGTGCGCCACCACCTTCAGGCTCACGCCGTGTGTTGCCGCGAGGTCTTCCAACGCCGCCACATAGTCCACCAGGCGTGAGCGCGGCACGGCCACATCCTCGCCTACGCGGTATTCGTCGTCCACTTCCACGCCCCGGCTGTTCCGGCGGAACTCCACGAGCTGCTCGGCTTCCGCCGTCGATTCCGTGCTCACCGTGGCCCCGCCGGCGGCGAGGACGGAACGCACGACGTCGGCCTCCGCCGCTGCCCCGAACCCGTCAGTCTGGATCAGGAGCAGCGAACGGCCGCGTGAAATCAGGTCGGAGCCGTGGAGGTCATCCAGCTGGGCAAGCGTGCCGCCGTCGAGCAGTTCCATGATGGCCGGCTGCACGCGGGCCCGGCCCACCGCCAGGACGCCCGCAGCAGCCTGCCTGAAGTCCGGGTAGAACGCGGCAATGGTGTGCACGTCACGGGGCAGGTACTTGAGCCGGACGGTCGCCCCCACCACGATCCCCAGAGTGCCCTCGGAACCAACAAACAGCCCCGTCAGGTCGTAGCCCGCAACGCCTTTGAACGTCTGGTGGCCGGTGTGGATGAGAGACCCGTCGGTCAGCACCACATCCAACGCCAGCACCGAATCCCGGGTAACGCCGTACTTGGCGCAGCGCAGTCCCCCGGCATTCGTGGCAACGTTGCCGCCGATCGTTGAAGAACGGAAGCTCGCGGGATCCGGCGCGTACATCAGGCCATGCTCTGCGGCGGCCTCGTTGAGGGCGGCGTTGACCACACCGGGTTCGACGACGGCGGTCTCGTCATCCGGGTTGAGGTCAAGAATGCGGTTCATCCGTTCCAGGGACAGGACTACGCAGTTCCTGCTCGCGTGCGCGCCGCCAGAAACGCCCGTTCCCGCTCCGCGGGCCACAACGGCGACGCCGCGGGCCGCACACAGCCTGACTACGGCCTGCACGTCCGTGACTGACCTGGCAAAGACCACCGCTTCGGGGAGCTGGAAATCCAGTACGGGGGCCTGGTCCACGGCGTACCTCGCGAGCAATTCCTCCTCGGTCCTGACCTGCCCTGCGCCGAGGGCGCCCACCAGCTCTTCAACCAAGCTGCCCACGCAGCCTCCCGTTCCGTCGTCGTTGTCGTCCTCCCCCAGTCTAGGGCGGTGGTTCCCGTCGGCCCGCCATCTCACTACCTGTTGTAAACGTTTCCAGCATGGGTGGATTGTCATTAACCTACCTCTGAGTAGACATACTAATTTTCTGGTGGAAACGTTTGCAGTTTCCCGCCGGTTAGGGTCTAAGCTTTCCTCCATGTCTGTAGATACAGTGCTTACCGCCACCGCCCCGCGGATGGGCCGGCTGTCCCTTATCCACGATGCCGACAACGCTCCCGGCTGGTGGCGCTCGGCCGTCATCTACCAGGTGTACCCGCGGTCCTTCAGGGACCTCAACGGTGACGGCATCGGCGATCTCGCCGGGATTACTGCGGAACTTCCGAAGCTGGCCGAGCTGGATGTGGACGCTGTCTGGTTGTCCCCCTTCTACAAATCGCCGCAGCGCGATGCCGGCTATGACGTCAGCGATTACTGCGACGTGGATCCGCTCTTCGGCACCCTGGGCGACTTCGACCTCATGATTGCCGAGGCCAACCGCCTGGGGCTGCGGGTCATCGTGGACCTGGTTCCCAACCACTGCTCGGACCAGCACGTGGCGTTCCAGGCAGCCCTCGCCTCCCCTGCAGGGAGCCCGGAACGCGACATGTTCATCTTCCGGGACGGCGCCGGGCCCGAAGGCGACGAACCGCCTAACAACTGGCAGTCCCACTTCGGCGGCCCGGCCTGGACCCGGGTCACCGGTCCTGACGGCCAGCCGGACCAGTGGTACCTGCACCTGTTTGATTCGTCCCAGCCGGACTTCAATTGGGACAATTCGGCCGTGCACGCCGAATTTGAGCGGGTGCTCCGTTTCTGGCTGGACCGCGGCGTCTCCGGCTTCCGGGTGGACGTCGCCCACGCTTTGGTCAAGGCCCCGGGCCTGCCCGCCTGGGGCGGCCGGGCCGACGGTGGCAGCTCGGACGGCTTCCCCGGCCACGAGGCTCCGATGTTCGGCCAGCCGGCCCTGCACGACATCTTCCGGGCCTGGCGCCTGATCCTGGACGGGTACGGGCCGGACCGCATTCTGTGTGCCGAAGCCAACGTGGATCCGCTTCCGCGCCTCGCCGACTGGGTCCGGTCCGATGAAATGCATCAGGCCTTCAATTTCCCCTACCTGCACGCCGGGCTGGACGTTTACCGGCTGCGCAGTGTCATTACGGACTCGCTGACCGCCCTGGACGCCGTGGGAGCCCCCAGCACATGGGTGCTGTCCAACCACGACGTGGTCCGCCACTCCAGCCGCTTCGGCTACAACGGGTCCGGTCCGCGCGATGGCGACGGCATCGGTCCGGCTGATCCTCAGCCGGACACAGCCCTGGGCCGCCGGCGTGCAGCCGCCGCCTCATTGTTTATGCTGGGACTGCCCGGCGCCGCCTACCTGTACCAGGGTGAGGAGCTGGGCCTGCCGGACGGCATCGATATTCCGGAGCACCTGCGGCAGGACCCCACGTTCGCGCGCACCGGAGGCGCCCGGCTGGGCCGCGACGGCTGCCGGGTTCCCCTCCCCTGGCGCAGCGCAGAACGGCACCTAGGCTTTGGCTCGGGCCAGGATCCTTGGCTTCCCTTGCCGGCGAGCTTCACGGAACTGGCACGGGACGCGCAGGCCGCATCGCCGTCGTCGCACCTTTCCCTGTACCGGAACATGCTGGCCCTGCGCCGTGAACTGGGTCTGGGCAGCGGGTCGCTGGCTTGGGCCGAGGACTGGTGCAGCGGTTCGTCCCTGGCGTACGTGAACGGCGATACGCTGGTACTCATGAACCTCAACCACGAACCCCTGGAAATGCCGGCAGGCAGCGTCCTCGTCCGCAGTGCTGACTCCGATTCAGGCGCAGCCCACTTCCTGGCTTCCGGAGAAACCGCATGGCTGCGGATTGGCGGAGGCGACGCGGAATAGTGGGACTTGCGGGCATCAAGGACGTTGCCGACCGCGCCGGGCTGTCGATCGCGACTGTGTCACGGGCGCTTAGCGGCAAGGCAAACGTGTCGGTCAAGAGCCGGCAGCTGGCAAAGGCAGCGGCCGACGAATTGGGATTCGTCCCGTCCTACCACGCGTCCAGCCTGGCCTCAGGCCGTAACCACAACGTAGGGCTGGTGGTCCCGTCCATCCACCGCTGGTACTTTTCGTCCGTGGTGGAGGGCGTGTCCGGCACTTTGCTCGACGCCGGCTACGACCTCACTCTGTACAATGTGGGTGACCGGTCGGACCGCCGCTGCAGCGTCCTGAACGACTTCCTGCTCCGTAAGCGGCTGGATGCGGTCATCGCTGTGGCACTGGTCCTGAGCGAGGCTGAAATCAAACAGCTCCTGGCAATCCACCGTCCGATCGTCGGCATCGGCGGCGCCCTGGCCGGTGCTTCGACCATCAGAATTGATGACGCTCGCCTCGCCCGGACAGCCACCGAGCACCTGCTCGGGCTGGGTCACACCCGGATCGCACACATCACCGGCGATGCCGAACTGAACCAGGACTTCAAACTGCCGGGGATACGCCGGGCCGGCTTCGAGGCAGCAATGCAGGCTGCGGGGCACGCTGTCCGCCCCGAATGGGTAGTGTCAGCGGACTTCACCATCCAAGGCGCTTACGCGAGTGCCCGCAAGCTCCTGGCCGCCGCGGCCGGTCGGCCCACTGCAGTTTTTGCCGCCTCCGATGAGATGGCCATCGGCGCCATTCTCGCCGCCCGCGACTTCGGCCTGCGCGTGCCGCAGGATCTCTCCGTGATCGGCATGGACGGGCACGAACTCGGCGAGGTCTTTGGGCTAACCACCATCAACCAGGATGCGCGCGGACAAGGCGCCCTTGCTGCCCGCATGCTGTTGGAAACGCTCGACGCCGGCGCGAAGCGGCCTCTCAAGGGCACGTCACCGTCATCGGTGGCAACCGACCGGGAGTACCCCACAGACTTCCTGGTCCGGAACAGCACGGCTGTACCGCCAGCCTGACCCGGCCCCTCGGTCCCGCGCTGGATCCAGTCAAAGCTGGCTCTGTTCGGAGCCGGCTGTCAGGCCTGGGCTTCCCCGCCCATGAACCTTACGAAGCGGTCCAGCACCTTCGGCCAGCCCGCAGCATAGGCGGCACGCGTGGCGGCAGGATCCTCCGCACCCTCCCAGCCGTTGTGGACCAGGCGCAGGTCGGTCCCGGACTCCACCGCCCTGAAGGCGATTCGCAGCTCAGTGGACCAGAGAGCGGTGGTTCCGGGGTGCCAGGACGCATGGAAAGAAAGGGGCGGCTGCCAGTCGTCTATGGATCCCCAGACGGCGGTCCTGCCGTCGTCAGCCGTTTCCACGATGAGGTTCTCTTCAAACTCAACGTAAGATCCTGCCCCGTACACACCATGTGAATCCATTGGCCACCACAAGTGCGTGTGATCCGTGAAGCCGGCGAACGCCTGCGCCACCGGCCCCGGCACCGTGACCGTGCAGATGACGGGATCCAGATTCCCTGCGGGCTCAACAGAGTCGGGGCGGGCGTCATCCGCGTGGCTGAAAAGGTTATCCATGGAGGTCAACTCTACGCGGCTCCCGCGCTCCCCCAGCCGACGCTCTATCACTTCCGGCGGGTATCCGGCGGACGCTCTCGCAGGTCCTGCCCTCTTCCCCTGGACGCTCTATCACTTCGCGGGGCGTGTCGTGTGGGGTGTCCGGCGGCGGCGGGGGTGGGTGGGTGCCCGGTTTTCGC
>NZ_JBVAYW010000032.1:0-22400 GCF_055412845.1 Pseudarthrobacter adonitolis
CAGAATCGCCCGTGGCTTCCGCAACTTCCCCAACTACAGACTCAGATGCCTACTCGCCGCCGGCGGCCACCGCCCGCATCGAACTAGACAGACCAACCAAGCCTAAATGCGAAGGACCCGTATTCCTTCATGATCAGAAGCGTGATCACAAAGCCGCTGAGCGTGAAGAAAACGTCCACGCCAATGGATACGCCAGAGGCAAAGCGTTCACGGTATGGAAGAGAAATATGTCGGCCACCGCAATGCTGTGCAGCCCATCCAGTGCGTGTTTCCTTCCGGAGATCAGCCCGTTTTCGGCCGGAACGGACGTTCCATTATGGTCGGGGGACCCCCCGTTTCCCCGTAAATTGACCAATCCAGCATATACAATCAAGCGTATAAAGGGTCCGTTGGGTCCGCTGTGTGCCAGCTGGATAGTCCAACCCTACTAGACGATATGAAGGTGGCCTCCGTCGGTGAGAGGCGGGGCAACCTCATCGTCAGCCGTGATGAGGATGTTGCCCTCGACGATCGACTCGGACAGCCTGTCGTGCTCGACGGCGCTTGCCAGCGGCTTCTCCTTGATGAAGAACATCACGACGGCGGCGATCAACGCCAAGCGCACCTTCCGGATGAAGATGGGGTCAGGGTGTCGTTGTAGGAGGGGATGATCAGGTCCTTGCTCTGCGTCTCCAGTTTGCTGACCTGGGGAGAGGTAAGGGGGTTCGTCCGCAGGGCACAACGCCGCCGGTTGCGGCGGCGGACAAGCGCTCGGTCACACAGGGAGGACGAAAGAGTTGTGGACATGGAGGGACTACACACACCTTCAGGTTTGCAGCGGTGCAGCCAACAATTTGTCCCGAATTTAGGGTTATAGGCCACGCGACGCCTGCCGGCGCCGGCTCCCCCGATATTGTCTTCCGTCCAATCGCGAGCGTCGCCATACTTAAGGTATCCGCGATTGCCAGCTTCTTGATGATGTCTAAGACTTTCACCTACTCACCGGTGGCTTGGACTGTAGCGCGAGGCCGTGTCCAACGGTTCCGACGATCAGGCCGGGTCACCCTACAATGTGGTCGTCGCTGACAGGGCGCATGTTGCAGCGAGCGGTCTTTGACCAGCTCCAGCCGATGCCGGGAGTACAGGGCGCGGAAACGTTCGTGGTGCTATGGGACGACGGCATGCGGCAACCCTTCGATCGGGCGCTCGCACTGCAGTCCCAAGTACCAGCCCCTATGACGAACCGCACTATCATTAGGGGAACAGCAAAATCAAGGCAGTAGAAGGCACGAGTTGAGTAAGCTACAGGGCGCCAGCAAATCAAAAGTGAATCAAACAGTCTTAGAAAGACCTAACAGCCTGCGGCTCTGGTTGCCTGCAATAATATGTGGTTTATGGTGGTCCATTACGTTTCTACTGTATGCAATAGCTTGGCCAATTGCATACAACCGCACGAATTTCTGGGGCGTTGTGAGCCTGATGACAGCCACCTTCGTTTGCGCGTTTATTGGATTCCAAGCTGGATCCAGGCCTATGCACAAGGCCATTCAGTTCGAGACGAAGAAAACAATCTCACTCACCCCACTTCTGGGACTGGCCGGCATTCTGCTGCTCTTGGCGCCAATGGCCACGGCATACTCGGGGTTCAACTTAAACGAGTTTAGCCAAGCACTGGATGACCAGGGTTCAGCATATACCAATGCCAGCGCAAAAATCGCTGAGGGCACACAATCTCGAACAGGGATTGTAGCCGCACAAACACTCCTTTCTCCACTCACGATGACCGCACTTCCGTATTTTGCCTTCGAATTCTTTGAAAACCGAAGATTCAAGATCCATTTCCTATTGTGTGCACTAAGTCCCTTAGTTTGGAGTGTCTTGGTAGGTAGAGACCAACAGATGGGCATGGCAATCTTACTTGTGACGGGGGCATGGTTACTGAGCAAGGCCCGCAAGGGATCCGGTTTATCCAGAAGGCAAATTTTGATAATCATTCCGATTGCATTTATTGCCATGGTCGGCTTCGGCGATCGCAGGCTGTCCAGAAACCCTGTCTCACCAATCTGTGCGCCCGGCGCCGACCTTTGTACCGTGCCACACTCCTACCCTTCCATCTGGGATGCAACATGGGTCATGATCAGTTCCTACGCAACGCAAGGATACGAGGGGCTAGGACGAGCACTCGGTGCGACTTGGAATTTTGGCGGTGGATTTAGTCACTCTCCAGCTCTAGCCAACATGCTGGACCCGATTTTTGGAACCGCGTCGATACTTCGAGTACCCGCTCAGTTGGACACTTTAGGTTGGTCGGCAACGGGATACTGGAGCACAGCGCTGACCGCTCTTGCCAGCGACTTCCCTTGGCCAACAGTCCCCGTTGTCATCGGACTTATGGCTTTACTGCTCGGCGCTTCCTGGAGGGCGTCACTCCGTTTTGGTGATTGGCTCTCCATCAGCATCTTTGGGTACACCTTGGTCGCTATGTTTTTCGTCCCACAAAACCTTCAGTTGGGCCAAAGCGGCCCAACTTACGTCGGATATATCGTCCTGATCCTACTTTTTATTGCAAGGGGCACGAAAATACAACACGGCGCCCCTTTCGTCGAAGACATTCGCTCATGATGGTTGGGCCCTCGACAGCGCTTGTATCTCCTAAGTAAACACTGTTGAGGTGGTCGTCGTTTACGGGCCCTTCGCATTTAGGCATGGTTGGTTTGTCTAATTCGATACGGGGCGGTGGCGGGACTATCTCATAAACGGTGTATCCGGCGTTTTCATTTAGTAGCTTTCAGTTGCCGGGAATCGGTCGCTGAAAGTGATGGCGAATGCGTTCAAAGCGGGCTTCCAACGCACGGCCCATCGGGTCTTGCCGGCACCGGTCGGATCGAGGGATCGGGTGACCAGATACAGGCACTTTAGCGCAGCCTGTTCGGTGGGGAAATGACCCAGGGCCTTGACGGCGCGCCGGTACCTGGCATTGAGGGATTCGATCGCGTTGGTCGAGCAGATCACACGCCGGATTTCCACGTCGTAGTCCAGGAACGGGATGAACTCCTCCCATGCATTCTCCCAGAGCCGCACGATCGCCCCGTATTTTTTGCCCCAGCGCTCCGTGAGCTCCTCGAACGCCACCCGCGCGGCCGCAGCATTCGGCGCCGTGTAGATGGGCTTCACATCGCGTTTGAGGACGTCCCAGTCCTTCTTGGAGGCCAAACGGAAGGTGTTCCGGATCAGGTGAATAATGCATGTCTGAACGGTCGTCAGAGGCCATACGTTGGTGACGACTTCGGGCAGTCCCTTGAGTCCGTCGCGGACCAGGAAGAACGTGTCTGAGGTGTACTACTGATGTGAGACACAGTTTGAAAGGATTGTGCTCATGTCAGCTCGACGTACCTATTCCGATGAATTTAAGGCCGATGCCGTGGAACTTGTGATTTCTTCCGGCCGGTCGCCTGCGTCCGTCGCCCCCGAAGTCGGCGTCTCCGTCACGGCGCTGAAGCGGTGGGTGCAGCTGCACCGTGATGCAGCAACCGGGGCGGGCGGCAGGCCCGATGACCCGGAGGATGCCGCGAAGTACAAGGCATTGGAAGCCCGGCTGCGTGAGGTCGAAAGGGAGAACGATTTCCTGAAAAAAGTTTCGGCGTTCTTCGCCAAAGAACAACGGTAGAAGATCTCTACAGCGTTGTTCAGGAGAGGAACGCCGACTTCCCCGTGGCATGGATGTGCCGGCAGTTCCAGCTTCCGCGCGCCACGTATTACCGGTGGCTGGACGCCGGGGAAACCCCGACCGCAGCCCGACACCGGGAACTGACGGATCAGGTGAAGACCGTCTTCGATTCCTCCGATGGGATCTTCGGCCACCGCATGGTGCACACCAAACTGGCCGCCGCCGGCATCGAGGTATCGGTGGGCACAGTGGCGGGGATCATGGCCGAGAACGGGTGGGCCGCGAAGCGGATGAGGGCGTTCAAGCGCACCACGATCCCCTCGGATCCGGACAAGGTCTTCGCGGATCTCATCGGCCGGGACTTCACTGCAGAAGCACCTGGAACGCGTCTGGTGGGCGACATTACCTACCTGCGCACCGATGAGGGCTGGCTGTATCTGGCCACCGTCATCGACCTGTGCACGCGCATGGTTGTCGGCTGGGCGATGGCTGACCGTATGCGCGCCTCTCTGGCCACTGCTGCGCTGAGGATGGCCAGGGACTGCGGCCACCTGCGGCCTGACGCGATTTTCCACAGTGACCGCGGAACCCAGTACACGTCACGCGAAATGGGTGCCTGGTGCCGGGGAAACCGGGTCCGCCAGTCCATGGGAGAAACCGGCGTGTGCTGGGACTGTCAGACTGTTTTTGTCGAATCATCAGCCGTAGATTCGGAAGTCCTGGTCGTCACGGCTTGACCCTTGTTGGGATAGACCCTCGGGTGTCTTTGCGTTGATCTGTCAGCCCGGCGACCGGGCAGCAACAAACACTGCCGCCGGGCAGGGCGTGACCTGATAGGAGCCTGGAGCCAGCATTCGACAGCGTCCCCATGACAGTCCTGTCCACCCGCCGGCGACAGCGTGATATCCACGTTATCCGGCAGGAGGCAACACGCACCATGGCACCACACACCCTCGTACCCGCCCGCTCAGGACACATAGTCATTGGCGTCGACACGCACAAACACGTGCACGTCGCCGCCGTCATGGATCCGATCGGCGGCATCCTCGACACCCTGACAGTGACCACCGATTCAGCCGGCTTCGGCCAGCTGCTCGGCTGGGCTGTTTCGTTCGGCAAAATCATCGCGTTCGGCGTCGAAGGAACCGGCTCCTACGGCGCCGGACTGACCTCGTTCATCCGCAGGCAAGGACACAAGGTGGTCGAAGTGAACCGCCCCGACCGGCGCATGCGCAGGCTCGCCGGGAAATCCGACACCCTCGACGCGGAGAACGCCGCCCGCGCAGTACTCGCCGGATTCGCGACCGCTGTCCCGAACACCGCTGACGGGACCGTGGAAATGATCCGCGAACCCAAGATCGCCCACGACACCGCCGTGAAGGACCGCTCCGCGGCCATGGTCACACTCAAAGCTATGCTCATCCATGCCCCGGAACAGATGCGAAAGGACACGGCAGAGAAAACACAGATCATGCTCGCCCGCTATCTGGGCGCCCTGCGTCCCCGGGCCCTGGACACCCCGAGGACTCCATCCGTCACGCCCTGCGCTCGATCGCCCGGCGTTGGCAGAACCTGGATGCCGAGGCCAAGGAACTGGCCAGCATGATCGAGAACCTAGTCACCCGAACCGCGCCCCAACTGCTGGACGCCTACGGAATCGGGCCCGACACTGCTGCCGAGATCCTGATCGTCGCAGGAGACAACCCCGAGCGCATCCACTCCGAGGCAGCCTTCGCCAAACTCGCCGGCATCAGCCCCATCCCCACCGGCTCCGGCATGACCTCTGGCCGCCACCGTCTTAACCGCGGCGGACACCGGCAACTCAACGCAGCCATCTACCGCACAGCGATCGTGAGGATGAAATTCCACGAACCCACCATTACCTACGTCGCCCGCAGAACCGCCGAAGGGAAATCCAAGCGCGACATCATCCGCTGCCTGAAGCGCTACATCATCCGCGAGGTCTACCACCTACTCAAGCCCACCCTGGCGACCGGCGTAATCGCGGGTTGACAACAATAGGAGCATCAATGCCGTGGCCGAATCGGGCGTTCTCGTCCCTAAAGAACGAGTTTTACCATCACCATAGCTTCGCCACCCGGCAAGACGCCAGACGGGCCACCATGCGCTACATCGAAGTGTTCTACAACCGCTGGAGGCCCCACACCCACAACGAGGGTCTGCCGCCGGCCACCGCCATGGCCGCCTTCAAGACCAGCGGCAGCCGGCTTCCGGCCGCCGCCTAACCTCAAGAAAACCAGCCCGCTGTCTCACATCCTTGACACACCTCAGTTCTTGACGCCGCGGTTCCTGATGTCGGTGAGCACGCTCATCCAGAACTTCGCGCCTTCACCGCCGGTGCCGGCCCATAGGCCAAGGATGTCCTTCTCCCCGTCCAGGGTCACGCCGATGGCCGCGTAGACGGGCCGGTTGGCGACCTGCCCGTCCCGGATCTTGACCACGATAGCGTCGATGAAGATCGCGGCATAAACCTCGTCCAGCGGCCGGTTCTGCCAGGCTCCCATCTCTTCCAGGACTCTGTCCGTGATCCGCGAGACCGTCTCCTTCGACACCGAAGCGCCGTAGACCTCGGCGAAGTGCGCGCTGATCTCCCCGGTCGTCAGGCCCTTGGCGTAGAGGGAGAGGACCATCTCATCCACGCCGGTCAGCCGCCGCTGGCGCTTGGCGACGATCTTTGGCTCGAACGTGCCGTCCCGGTCCCGCGGAACGTCAATCTCTACCGGGCCAGTCGTCTCCGTCAGCACGGCCTTGGTCCGGGTGCAGTTGCGTGAGTTGGCGGTGTCCTTAGCGGCCGTGTCGTGTCTTTCATACCCGAGATGCTCGGTCATTTCCTCATCGAGAGCGGTCTCAATGACGGTCTTGGTCAGCTGCTTGAGCAGCCCGTCAGGACCGGTCAGGGCCATGCCCTGTTCCTTAGCCATCTTCACCAGCTCGCGAGCAGCCTCGACCTCGGATTTTTCTGTCAGTTTTTCAACGGTTTTCGTCCTCGGCACAGCCTCAAGTGTTGCGGCCATATCGGGCTCCTCCCCGCCAGGCTCACCGCCCGGCGTGTCCAGCCAGATACACCGTTAATTCCACAGTCCCGACCATGTCCAGAGTCCTGAGTCCTGGCCCCGAGACGAACAAGCTCTACCGGACCGTGTGCAGATGGTGGAACGAGATTGAAGTCCTCATCGTCACGGGCGCTACCACTGGCAAGGTCGAGGCAAACAACACCGGCATCAAACACATCAAACGCACCGCCCGCGGCTATCGCAACCCCGGCAATTACAAATCGGTTATTCTCAGGAGAAGTGCCGTCCGGACGGCGGCATGACACTCGTCCGGGAATTCGTTCCCATGAACCGTGAAGAGCCGGTTATCGGCCAGCCGGCCGTTTCGTTCTTTCGAATGCCGCGCGGATGGTGCTTTCATCCAGAATGGCGTAGCGGGCCGTCATCTGCGGGGAGGCGTGGCCAAGCACGTTCTGCACCACGTGCTCAGTACTCCTGAGTCCCCAGTGGAACAAACCAACGAACCATGCCTAGATGCGAAGGGTCATCAGACCCGGTAGGGTTCAAAGCGAATGCCTTGCGAGGTCAGAGATCGGGGCAACAGACAGCGAACGCACCGATCGGCCGGTCTCGTTTTCCTGTAGCTACAGTATTGAAAGAGGAACGGATTGGTGTACATTGTGGGCGCCGGGGGCTTCGGGCGGGAGACACTTGACGCAATCTTAGCAACGCAGACGACATCGGCTGAGGGTTTCCATTCGTCGATAAGGTTCTTAGACGACGCTCGAGCGGGTGAAGTCGTCCGAGAGCTCAAGGTGTTTCGGCCAACCGACGCTTTGGAATCGGAAAGTTATGTCGTTGCAATTGCAGATCCGACAATTCGGCGGCGAATGGTTACTGACCTTGACGCCCAAGGTCTTAGGGCGTTGACCGTCATTCATCCCAGAGCTTTGATAAGCCCCGAAACGACTTGGGCTGAGGGTTGTGTGATTCTGGCCAACTGCTTTATTTCGTCGAGCGTGACTATTGGTTTCCATGTGCAGGTGAACTATGGCGCCACAGTAGGGCACGATTGCGTTCTTGAGGATTTCGTTACGGTATTGCCCGGCGCCAATATTGCTGGGGCGGTAACGCTGCAGGAAGGTTCAACTGTAGGCTCGGGCGCAGTAGTTCTTCCCGGAATAACAATAGGAGCAGGTTCTTTTGTCGGTGCAGGTGCCGTCGTGACTCGCACTGTCCCCCCTCTTACTGTCGTCAAGGGCGTCCCAGCTCGTTAGCTTTGGCTTTGACTTGGGCGGCCTCTGCCACAACCTTACAAATACGTTCTAGGCCCACCTCAACAGCCAAGTCGGTCCGGTAGAACTCTCTCGCACGCTGCGACATTGCCAGGTGCTCCGCCCAATCCATGTTCGCTGCCTTTCGAAGGGCATTCGCCAAATCCCCGATATTCTCTGGCTGAGCCACGAAGCCAAGTTTGTTATTCACACACATGGCAGCGAGGTCGCCTTGTACCGTCGTTATGATCGGCACGCCGTTCGCCAATGAAGCCTGGAACTTCGACGGGATAGTCATACGGAAGACCGGAAGGTCCCTTAGCGTAACGAATTGGAAATCCGATACGTCATAGATTGCCTGCATCTGGTCCGGGGTGACGCGACCGCACAGTTGAACGTTCTTGACGCCTAGGTCCCTGATAAGACCGGCTAAGCTTTCTTCTGCCACTCCCGAGCCATATACAGAAATGCGAAGATCCACTTCAAATTCGACTTCGGCGGCAGCCCGCACGATTGTTTCGACGTCTTGCATCTGCCCTATATTACCTGCGTATACACAGTGAAGAGTTGTCGAGTTTCGTATCCTAGATGGCAAAGAATAGCCTGTTCTTGGCCTATGTTCGTTAGCGTCCCAGTTGTAAATGATGGAAATTTTATTCGCATCGACATCCCTTTGGACTAGCGCTCTCTTCATGCCCGGCGAAATTACAACAATATGTTTCGCCAGGGTGTAGACAGGGCGCAGAGCGAAGTTTGTTAGGGCATCAATAAGAGATTTCCTACGTCCATCGGGCACCATTCCTGAGCCAGTGATCGACTCGGGCCACAGATCTTGAACGTGGAGGACGTACGGAGTCTTCCAAAGAAGACGGCAGGCCAGGGCGCAGGCCGCCGCGGTCATAGGTGTGGCATACACATAGTTAACATCTGAGTGACGTAGAAAGGCTGCGCCGCGCAGGCTGCGTGCCCCGAAGCTCAGAAAGGATCTCAGTCTATGACCTGCATTTAGATCGTGACTAAGGAACGCGGGGATCCTCATTAGAAGTGCGCCTGCCATCGTCTCTTCAGTTGGGCAACTGTCATCATAGCCGTTGTAGATCCGACCCGTGGGATAATTCGGAAAGCCTGTGAGTACCCGAACAGAATGACCCCGGTCTGCGAGACCTTGGGCAATGGATCTCGGGATAGGGACAGGCTCCGGGGAGAACCACTGGGAAATTATGCCAACCTTGAGGCGAGGGATCGAAGTGAGTCTCAACTCCTAATCCTCCTGCTGCGGAAGGTTCCCGGTGAATTTTGGCATCGGGACACCATTTCCTGCGGAGATACCTTTGCGTGTTATTACGACAATTACTGTTTCTATTAATATTTTGAGGTCCAACAGGGCGCTACGCTTCTGGACGTAATCGATATCCAAGTCAAATTTCGCAGCCCACGATAGAGAATTTCTGCCGCGCACTTGAGCGAGACCCGTTATACCAGGTCGAACGATGTGACGCTGAAATTGCTCAGGTGTGTAGAGGTCGAGGTATTCGACAAGCAACGGCCGGGGACCGATTAAGCTCATGTCGCCCCGCAGGACATTCACAAGAGTGGGCAGTTCATCCATACTTGTAGATCTAAGGAACTTGCCCAACGACGTGAGTCGTTGGGCATCGGTGACGAGGCCCAACGACTCATCTACCTGCAGCATCGTCCGGAATTTTCTGAGCAGGAATGGATGGCCCTCGCGGCCGAGTCGGACTTGTTCGAATATTACCGGCTTCCCAAGTTTGGTCCAGATTAGGACCGTCAAAGTGAGATATACTGGCGATGCAACAACAAGGCCGACCAGTGCCAACGTCACGTCGCTTACGCGCTTCATCAATTCATATTGCTTAGATTTCTGCGATCCAGACAGAATGTGTTCGTTCACGATCAATTTACTGCCCCCTTCGCTGGCAATCATGTTGTAGATTATCGTTGGCTATGGAAACTTTTGGCATCATATAGGCGTCGGGTCGGTAGTTTTGAATCGCCGGTGGATTCCGCCACCAACAGCGCAATCTGCTCATTTGTGCCGTTTTTCGCCTGTCCAGCGGAATTAGGCCCACTCCACCATGCTTCACTGGGAATAACCATTCATCTCCTCCCCTGCTTTGCAGGGCTAATGCAAAGTCCTGGGTAGCGGCCTGATTCTTGCGAGGTTGACCGGCAAGGGTGCCGCTTCCATCCTGATGCGTTTCAGCTGGTCCGGAGCCAGGCCGCCAAAACGAAGATGCGCCTGGTACTCTTCCTCGGCGGCGGCGTCCTCGGCGAGGGATGCAAGCAGCAGAAACGGCTTCACCCGTTAAGTGTGCACCGGCCCCACCTGGGGCGCCAGAACGCCGCAGTTACGCTTGCTTCGCCACGTACCGCCGGGCCTGGGCAACCAGCTGAGTGACCAAGGGCGAGGAGTCGTTGCGGAGCCAGACCAGCACCGTGGGCACGGGATAGGACACCCCGGCAAACGGGCGCCACACGACGCCGGGCGGATCGCCGGGCACCACCTGGTGCGGCACTTTGAAGGACACGCCAAGACCGGCAGACACCAGGCTCATGGTGGTTGCGATGCTTGGCGACCAGCGGTGCGGGCCGGGGAGCATCCCGCCGTCCATCATCAGGCCGAGTACCCGCTCGCGAACGTCGGGGTCGCCGTCGCGCTGTAACCAGATCAGCGCCTGCCCGTTCAGATCCTCGGGGCCCACGGCCGCCAGGCCGGCCAGCCGGCTGCCGGACGGAACGGCAACACCCATTGGCTCCGATTCCAGGGTCAGCACGCCCAGCCGTTCATCGCGGGGTGGCACTGCATGGATGAAAATCGCATCAAAGTCCCCGGCGAGAAGCTTCAGGACGCCCTCCCTCGCCGCCGCGGGTTTGACGTCTACCTCCGGCGCGACCTCACCCGAACCGAGTCCGCTGAGCAGTTCCGCCAGCAGCGGGTACGCCATGCCCACTGCCACCCCCAGTTTGAGTGTGCCGCGTGTGGGACTGCGGAGTTCGTCCATGGCCGTCACCGCGGCGTCGTGGGCCTGGATAATACGTTCTGCTTCGTCCTTCAGGCGGCGGCCGGCATCTGTGAGCGCAACGTGGTTGTGTGTCCGGTCCAGGAGCCGGAGTCCGAGTGCTCTTTCCAAGGACTTGAGCTCCTGGCTCAGCGCCGGCTGGGCGATGTGGAGCCGGGCGGCGGCTTTGCCGAAGTGCAGTTCCTCAGCCAGCACAAGGAATCGCCGGAGTTGGCGGATCTCCATGCCCCATCATAAAAATTTGTGATCGTCCGAGTCCATAGCGGTCTTGGACGCCGGAGCGCGCCCGGGCGTCCAATGGAAGTGAAGGACAAACCGCATTCGGAAAGGTGAAGACGATGAGCACAGTTGAAGGAGTTGCCTTGGTGGAAGCCAACGGCACCACGATCCACGTTGACGTGGCAGGCCACGGGGCGCCAGTGCTGCTGGTCCCCGGCGCCGGAGGTGACGCCCGGCAGTACGTTGAGCTGGCACGGCTCTTGACCGAAAACCATACGGTCATCGCCTATGACCGCAGGAACAACGCGCGCAGCCCACTGCAGCAGGACTGGGCGGAGACCTCCGTTGAGCAGCACGCCGGCGACATCGTTGCCCTGTTGGAGACGCTCGGGACGGAACGCTGCGTCGTGTATGGAAACAGCACCGGAGCGCTGATAGCGCTGGCCGCCGTCCTGAAGGCTCCCAGCCTGTTTTCCGGTGCGGTGCTGCATGAGCCGGCGCTCCTGAGCGTTCTGGCCAATCCCGACGACGCCATGGCATCGGTGCAGCCGATTATCGCGGCAGGCATGGAGACAGACGGCCTTGCCGGCGGAGCCGAAGCCTTCGTCCGGTTCGCAGCAGGGGACGCCGCTGCGCTCCTGTCGCCGGACTTCATCGAAGCACTCCGGGCCAACGCCAGGGTCCTGCTTGAAGCAGAGTTCGGCGCCTTTGCTTCCTGGATGCCCGGACCGGAGGCCATGGCAGGCTCGAGTGTGCCGCTGGCCGTACTCAGTGCGGAGCAGACAGCGCCGTTCTTCGTGGAGGCAGCAGAGTGGATCGCTTCCCGTGCCGGCGTCAGCCGCCGGACGGTACCCGGCGGGCACATGGGCTTCCTTGACCACCGCGTGGAACTGGCCGCAGCAATCGACGGGATGTTTTCGGCAGTCCCTCAGTACGACTAAGAGCCACCATGTCGCCGGATGGGTGCTTTTAAAGGAGCGGAACTCCTGTTAAACAGATGATTGTCTAGACCGCCGCTTGCCAGGAGTTCCTTCATGCTATATTCCCCCATCAATGCCCTTGCCCGCCAGCTGGAGGACGTCCCGGACCCGCGGAAGCCCCGGGGAGTCAGATACGGGTTGGCGGGGATCCTGGTGTTGGCCATCTGCGCGGTCCTCGCCGGCGCAAAGTCCTTTGCCGAGATCGCCGAATGGGCTGCCGACACGGGACGCAAACCACTATCCGCAACTGGCATCAAGGTCCCGCACGTGACCACGATCCAGCGTGTCCTCGCCAGGGTCGATGGGGATGCTTTCGATACCGCTCTCGGTGCCTGGGTGGGTGCGCAAGTGAAGCCGGCCGTCATTGCCCTGGACGGAAAGGAAGTCCGTGGAGCCAAGAACGGCGGCGGTTCCCGGGTGCACCTGATGGCCGCCGTGGACCACACCACAGGCACCGTCTTGGGCCAGGTCGATGTCGGAGTAAAGACGAATGAAATCACCATGTTCACCGCCCTGCTGGACACCTTCGAGGATCTGGCCGGGGTGGTGGTGACGGCGGACGCGATGCACACCCAACGTGCCAATGCCACCTACCTCCACGGCCGTGGCGCCCACTACGTCCTGACGGTCAAGGGCAACCAAAGAACCCTGCAGCGGCAGTTGAAAACTCTGCCATGGAAGGACGTGCCGGCAGGACACCGGCAACGGTATCGTGGCCATGGCCGCACCGGTTCCCGGGCCATCAAGACCGTCACCATCGATGCCGGCATCCTATTCCCGCACGCCGCCCAAGCCGCCCAGATCACCCGGCGGTCCCGCCGACTGAACGGCAGGAGGTGGAGTGTTGAAACGGTCTATGTCATCACCTCCCTGCCAGTCGAGAAGGCCAGCCCTGCCGATCTAAACACCTTGGTCCGTGGGCACTGGACCATCGAGAACAGGTTGCACTGGACCCGGGACGTCACGTACTCCGAGGATATTTCGCAGGTCCGCACGGGCAACGCACCGCGGCTCATGGCATCCCTACGCAACCTGGCCATCAGCCTCTACCGGATAGCCAAAACAATCAACATCGCCAAAGCCACCAGACATACCGCCAGAAACGCCACCCGGGCCCTCAATCTCGCAAGAATCAGGCCGCTACCCAGGACTTTGCATTAGCCCTGCCTGCTTTGCGCTTCATCTTTTCACAATGCTCAGAATCGATTGTGCAGCACGCTCCGCAGACAATCTAGTATCAAATAGTCGCTTGGCTGACCCAGCCATGGCCTGTAGCGTCCCGGCTCGATGGCTGGCTTCCAGTTCGATTAAGGAATCTGCTAGAGCTTGTTTGTCGTTGGCGCCAATTACGAGGCCTGCACCAAATTCCACCAGCAGATCACCGCCATCACTGGCTTCATCGAGACATGCAACCACGGGAATAGAAGAACTACAGTACTCCACTATCTTGGACGGAAAAGCAGGTACGGAAACGCCTGTAACGGTAGCGGCGATTCCCACATGCACAGTCTTGAGTAATTCTCTATACACGGGCCGCGGAACGGAGCCCAAGAAGGTAACGTTCTTGAGCTTCAGTGAATCTGCGAGTTCCTCATATCCCGCCCTGAGCGGACCGTCGCCAGCGACGATGACGTCTATGTCAGCATGCTGTCTCTCAAGAATGGCAGCTGCTTGAAGAATATTTTCGATCCCACGACCTCGTACCAACTGGCCTCCGAAGATAGCCGTGAATCTTTCAATCTTAGGCGCACTGTTCTCTGCTGCTGTATCTGACTTAGCCCAGGGGGGCAAGACCATTGTGCGTCCACGAAATTTCGGAAAGTAGCTCCAAAAAAATGCCTCATTGGCGGGTGACATGACAGTGACTGTATCCGCCTTCGCAATGCTGAAGAACTCGACATGACGCAGTGAGCGTACGAAGGCATTTCCGGGAAGCCGGCCGATCTCGATTTGATGTATAGGGAAAAAATCCCACTCGATGAAAACCAAATGTTTGATAATGCCCGCGCCCCGCAAGCGCCGTGCAACGCCTGCGGAGACAGCTGCCACGGACGTAAACAGACCGATGTCGTAGGTCTCTCGCGTTAAAATGCCGTAGGCACTGGTGTGCATCCGTGCCCCAGCCAAAAGTCGACCTAAGATTCTTCCCACCCCGTGGCGGAGTGCTTTCTCAGGTCCAACACTAATTGTTCGAACTTTGCCGTCGTTTCGAAAGTCGACTCCGCGAGGGCGTACGCGCCGATTGTCGGAAACCACAACGTCCACTTCGGCGCCCTGCGCCACGAACTCATCCACGATGTCGTCAAGCAACCATCGATCGTTGTCCGATGTCGAGAACTCGCTGGCAAAGACCAACACACGCATCGGCTTGGCTTCAGTCGAACCGCCTTCTCGACTCGTTTCGTTCTCCGTGTCCATGAAGTTTTACCTTTCCCTCGATTCACCTTGGAGAAGTAAATGTCCAAAGAAAGAACCAATCGTTGAATTTACGCCGATTTGGAGTCGAATGATGAGAGAGGAAATTGCAGCGTAGCCCACTGATCCTAGAGCACTAACCATCGCAATTCCTGCGACACCAATAATGGGCGCCCCGACAACCGTCAAGATAGCCACGAATAGCAAGAGCAATGAGCTTAGCACCAGCGCAGGACGCTCCAGGCCAGACGTTAACATCACTGTGTTCACCTGCCCAAACGCCAAAGTTACATATGCACCGATGCAGAGAACTAGTGCAGGAATGGCTGCTTCCTCGTAACCTCCGCCGAAAAGTTTCAACACCATCTGGGGCATGGAAGCGACCAGTGTCAGCATCGGAACCGCAACCAAGGCGGCCCACAAGGCCGCCCGACCAGCTTCAGCGCTCAACGCCTTTACGTGGCCGGAGTGGGACAGTTGAGCAAATCTGGGCGCTAAATACGAAGTTTGAATGCCAGGGAAGATATTGATAAAACTAGCGATCCTAGCAGCGGCCGTGTACTGGGCGACCTGAGCGCCCGTGCCCACCATGCCTAAGCACAGTTGAGGAACCCAAACCAAAGCGAAGAAGAGTAATGAAGTGCCCATCAGAGAAATGAGGCTGAACAAATGGATGCGCACAAAAGCGATACAACCACGCCAGTTCAATCTATCCCTAACGCCGTTCAGCGCTCGAATCTGGCTGAGCGCCCATACCGCGGTTGCCGCGCCGGCTGCGAGAAATGACAGCAGCACGGTCAATACCGTGGGTCTCACAAATAGAGATATCAGCCCGACAAAAACAACGGTTAGCCAGGGCGCGCTCCCAAGTTCCGCAAGAATCCCGGCTACAAGACGCCCGGACGCCCGGAGAACCGCCCCTGCAAAGACATTAATTGCGTAACAGACCGTCATCAACCCCACGCACACTGCCTCGAGCGCATCACTCCGGGAGCCGGACACTTGCAGTAGTCCCGAGGCCAGCAATCCATAGATTGCTGACCCTGAGATACCGGAAGCAATCCAGCAAATGGCACGCAGCCAGCGCGCCTCGCTTTCGTAGCCCGGCTGCTTCGAAGCGATTTTCCGGAGTACCAAGTTGTCCGTGCCAAAGCGTCCCGCGGTGGCAGCCAGATTCATCAATGTAAAGAGAAGGAACACGATGCCAGCATCACCCAAGCTGAGCGAACGCGATATCACCACTACTTGGATGAATGTTCCAGCCATGGCAAATCCGCGGGCCGCAATGGCGCTGAGACGAGAAGGCATTAGACCCGGGCGTCTGTCCGCCGAAGTCCTGCACGCTGGCCGTGGCTATGCGCAGCGGAACGAATAAAGGAAACTACCCGGCGGGACACATCATCAATCTGGTAGTCGACTGGGGGCGCGACGTAGCCGTCCTCAGATATCTGTGCCAGCGTCATCGCAATGGCATCCAGGATGCTTTCCTTGTCAAGTCCAGAAGTTATGATCCCCCCGGTGTCCAGTGCCTCTGGACGCTCGATGAAGTCGCGCAACGTTACGGCGGCAAACTCCAGCAGAGAAGATTCCTCGCTGATGGTCCCGCTGTCTGAAAGGACGATCAATGCTTCCTTCTGCAGTTTCACGTAGTCGTTGAAACCGAAGGGCGGGTGGAGAACCACCCCGGCCTTCAGTTCCTGAGGCTGCCTTTCCAAACGCTTGCGAGTCCTTGGATGAGTTGACAGGAGAACAGGCACGTTGTACTTGCTCCCAACCGCATTGAGCGCCTCCAATACCGTACGCAAGCGCTCCGGGCTGTCCACATTCTCTTCGCGGTGGAGACTCACCAATACGTACTGCCCAGATTTGAGACCCTGTTGGTTTAAAACGTCACTAGCTTCAATCGCTAGAGCGTTGCCATTTAGAACTTCTTTCATTGGCGAACCTGTCAGCAGAATCCTTGCCGGGTGAATGCCTTCAGCCAGCAGGTTGCGCCGCGCATGTTCTGTGTAGACCAAGTTATAGTCAGCGACGTGGTCTACCAAACGGCGGTTAACTTCCTCGGGGACGTTTTCGTCAAAGCACCGGTTACCCGCCTCCATGTGAAACACGGGAATTTTCAAGCGACGTGCAATCACAGCCGAGATACAACTGTTGGTGTCTCCCAGCACCACCATGGCGTCCGGTTTTTCTTCCAAAAGTACAGCCTCCACCTTCATCAGGATGGAACCTAAGACTGCGCCCAGGGTAGATACGTCTGCTGCCAAGAAATGGTCCGGCCTTCGAAGACCAAGGTCTTCAAAAAAAATCTCATTCAACTCATAGTCATAATTCTGACCTGTATGGATTAGCACGTGTTCCGTAAATTTGTCGAGTCGCTTGATAGTGGCCGCAAGGCGAATAATTTCCGGTCGCGTTCCGACGACTGTCGCAACTTTAAGTTTGGGCTTCATGGCTACTATACTTTCTCTGCGAACGTATCGGGATTGGCGGGATCGAATATGTCGTTTGTCCAGAACATCGTGTACAGCTCCGATTCACCAGTGTTGGTGATCTTGTGCGTCCAGAGGGTCGGCATGTCAATCGCAACTGGGACCGAACCTTCAACATTAAATCGGAGTATGTCATCACTGAACAAGCGACGCATTGCTATCTCCGCCTTACCGGAGAGCACAACAAACCTTTCAATCTTTCTGCGGTGAAAATGCTGGCCACGAGTGACACCTGGCACAGTCGTCGAAAACGATGTCTGACCGTCACCGCCTCGCGAGCGGCACACTTCAAAGAAACTTCCACGAGAATCGGCGCGCCTGTCCAAAAGAAAAGGTAGTTCGTGCGCTTGCTCTAGACGAAACGATCGGTAGGTGTTGAACAAGTCCAAGTCAAAAGGCGACGCCACCGCTGGGATATCTCCGTTACGGTAAGTTTCGGCGATTGTTTGAAGTTGATTCAATATGACCGACACCTTCCTCGGCGTGGTTAGGGAATCCATGTCTCGCAGCGCAACCGTTCCAAGGAGCACGTCTGCAGCTTTTTGAGCATGCAAGAGGGAAAGCTCCTTGTCATCCACTACCGTGGGAACCTCACCTGTATGGAGAAGATGACAGAACGTCGCGACAACAGAGTTATAAAAGGGTCTGCCGTGCTCACCAAATAAATTTGGTAATAGGACATCAGTAAATCGGGCCCCAGCTTTCTCCGCCGCGGTCCGCAAGACTTCGGCGGCTTCAGCCTTAGCCTGTCCATAAACCGAATCATTGCCAGCCTGGACAGTGTTCGCGTAAACGACCTCCAGCGGCGGCGTCGGAACGTTGCGTAAGACATCCGCCAACTGCGCTGCGAACCCAATGTTTCCGTCGCGAACTTCAGCATCCGATCCGCGATTTACACCTGCAAGATGAATGAGTCGTTCACTTGAATCGATTGCGGTGATGGCCTGCTGCTGCTCGAACTTAGTTCCGAGACCGACTGAATGGCTCACGCCACCCAGACCGTGGACCGCAGAGCGAGTATGCAAACCGAGGAATCCTCCGGCCCCTGTTAACGCAATTTTCATCGATTCAAGCAATCCTGGCGGTCTTTCCTGCCAATACAAGTTCGCGGCGAACTTCCGGAAGGGTGAGCAGCAGATCCTCTATCTGAGCCACGTTCAATCGCTCCACTGTGTGCGAATCGTAGTCCGAGTACCGCGCCTGATTGACGTCACCGGATTCAAAGAACACGCTGTAGTTTAGGTCTCTATTGTCTGCGGGTACCTTGAAGTAAGCCCCCATGTCTTGTGCTCGAGTGAGCTCCTCCCGCGTGGCCAAAGCTTCTGAGAGCTTCTCCGCGTGGCGGGTGCCAATGACTTGCACCTCCGACTTAGATTCGAAGAGGTTCGAAATGGCCCGAGCAAGGTCCGCAATTGTGGACGAAGGCGCCTTTTTAACAAACAAATCGCCTTGGTTAGCGTTTTCAAATGCAAATTCAACGAGACTGACGGAATCAGCCAAAGACATTAGGAACCGAGTCATTTCTGGATTGGTGACGGTCAAAGCCGTGCCGGCCTTGAGCTGTTCTATGAACAATGGAATCACCGAACCCCGGGAATACATCACGTTACCGTAGCGTACGCAAGAGACAATTGTGTCCGCAACGGGATTGTTCAAACCATGCGACTGGGCAACCTTTTCCATCATCGCTTTGCTCATGCCCATGGCGTTGACAGGGTAAACGGCCTTATCTGTGCTTAGGCAAACTAACGACGAAATACCATTTTTCTCTGCAGCGCGAACTACATTCTCACTACCTACAATATTTGTGCGGACAGCTTCCATGGGGAAGAATTCACAAGAGGGTACTTGCTTCAATGCGGCAGCATGAAATATGTAGTCGGCGTTCTTGGTTGCGCGATCAACACTGTCAAAGTCGCGCACGTCCCCCACGTAAAATTTCAGACGTGGATCGGGCACCTCATGACGCATAGCGTCCTGCTTAGCTTCGTCTCGACTTAATATACGGATCTGCTCCACACCGGTTTCCAACAGCTTCTTGGCAATCGTGTGGCCAAAAGACCCAGTTCCACCGGTAATTACGATTCGTTTGCCAGCATAGCGCGACTCATTCACTATAGGCCTTCCATTCTATTTGTTAAGAATCAGCTTCGCGAAGAGAGAAATGATTGTAAGTGATCGGTCACCCGGGAGAATTCTCCAGGGGTCAAAGCAGAACCTGACGGAAGGGTGAGTCCAGTCCTGAAGAATCGCTCAGACGTACCGTCAACAAGACGATCCGCATCAGCAAATACAGGCTGAAGGTGCATTGGTTTCCACAAGGGGCGGGCCTCTACGTCTTGGACAAGCATATGAGCTGCCAACTCCTGCGCGGTAAACCCGGCACGCTCCGAATCGACCACAACGGAGGTCAGCCAGCAGTTATCTTGGTGGTCATCCGTTGCCCCAAACAGTTGAACGCCCGGGACGTCTGCGAAGAACGTGCGATACGCACTCCGATGGCCGCGACGTTTCGCGATCATCTCGTCCAAACGTCGGAGCTGTGCCCTCCCCAAAGCAGCCAAGAGGTTGCTCATTCGGTAGTTGTAACCAATATCAGTATGCTCGTAGTGAGCTACCGGCTGCCGTGCCTGCGTCGCGAGATACCGGGCGCGGGCAGCGATAGCATGTTCGCGAGTCAACAGCATGCCGCCGCCGGAAGTCGTCATGATTTTGTTGCCATTGAAAGACACAATCGACGTAACCCCAAAAGAGCCCGCTGCCCTGCCCTCACGGCTCGCACCCAAGGACTCGGCGGCATCAGAAACCACCAAGAGTCCAAACCGTTCGGCAATGCGATCTATCTCCGAGAAGTCGCACACCTTGCCCAATAGATCTACAGGGACAATGGCCTTTGCCGGCCGTCCCTCAGACAGAAGCCTTTCTGCAGCTTCTTCCAGGAGAACTGTACTGATATTTCCCGTTTCATCGCTATCGATGAAATATGGACGAGCCCCCGTGTAGCGGATGGCGTTAGCGGTCGCTGCAAACGTCATACTCGAGGTCAATACAACGTCACCATGACCCACCCCATGACTTAAAAGCGCTAAGTGGAGGGCGGCGGTCCCGGAGCCAAGTGCGACGCCATAAGGTACGCCGACCCGAGCGGACAACTCAGATTCAAAGGCGTCGACGTCGGGCCCAAGCGGAGCCACCCAGCCAGAGCGGAGGGCATGGAGAACGAATTCTTCTTCCAAGACACCCACGTCCGGAGACGACATGTAAATCTTTGAGGTCATAATGAACTTTGCCTTTGCGCTTGCAAAACTTCATCCGAAGCCACGTCTGTGCCTGAGCCCCAGTGGTTGAGGAGCAACTCATCCGGTGACAACGGCGGAACGTCCGTGTGCCTAATCTTTTGGTGGATTGGACGTTCGTCGTGCTCACCGAGACCCACGAGCTCTTCATGTAGTTTTTCACCGTGTCGAAGCCCGGTGAGGACGATATTGATCTCACGACCCGATCTTGCGATCATTCGTTCAGCCACGTCCATGATTCGAACGGGCTCCCCCATATCCAAAATAAGAACTTCCCCAGGACGCCCGATGGCGCCAGCTTGGACCACCAATTGACAGGCCTCGGGAATGGTCATGAAATAGCGTGTGACATCCGGATGCGTGAGAGTCAGCGGTCCACCAGCCTCAATCTGGGCCGTGAAGGTCGGCAACATGGAACCACGGCTCCCAATGACATTTCCAAACCGAACGGACAAGTAGGTTTCGTTTGTGTCTTTTGCAAACCAAGCCGTGAGCTTTTCACCAAGCCTCTTTGAATGGCCCAGAATGCTCGTCGGATTTGCTGCCTTATCTGTGGAGATGTTCACGAAAATTTCAACTCCTGCCGCCTTAGCGGCGTTAAGCACATTCAGAGTTCCGAGTACGTTGGTCTGCCACGCCTCGTTCGGGTATTGCTCCAACAGGGGTAGGTGTTTGAGTGCGGCGGCATGAAAGACGACTTCTGGCATGCGTTTCCGGAAAATTTCTTCTAGCGTCATAGCGTCGCGGATATCGGCAAGTACGACTTCATTTGTAGCCAGGAGTCCGTGGCCCGAAATCGAAATCTGGGACTCCTGAAGGCCTGTCTCATCTCGATCTAACATGATGACCTCAGTGGGAGAAAACCGAAGGAGTTGCCGGCAGAGTTCAGACCCTATTGATCCACCGGCACCTGTAACAAGGATGCGCTTATTTGTGACGAAACCTGCAATCGACTCGAGTTCAGTGTCAACTGGCTGACGGCCAATGAGGTCGTCAATGGACACGTCCCGCAGGTCACCAAGTTGGGCATGCCCTTCAAGGACATCGGCAAGCAGAGGGAGCACCAGCAACCGGAGTCCTGCAGCGTCTGCATCGTCGGAGACTATCCGCATCAGATCTGCATCGGCTCTTGCTATTGCGAATATTAAAACCTCAGCTCCCGTGTCCCGAGCCACTTGCGTAAGGTTTGCACGGTCCCCCAATACTGGAATACCTTCCAAGCGGAAATCATGAAGGCGAGGGTCATCATCAATGACGCCGACAGGACGAAACGGTGAGAACCTGTCCCTATTCATCTGCTGGACAACGTGCTGCCCGAGGTGCCCCGCCCCGTAAACAAGAGATGGAGCTGCGTCTTCCCCAGGACGGTCATCCCGATCCCTGATAGATCTGTGCAGCAGGCGCACCCCAGCCATAAGGACAAAAGCTACCAGTAACCCAATAAAGGGCACGCTTCGAGGAAAATCGTCCGAGGCCGGCACAAGGAGACGGCCGATAGTCAAAGTCGAACCAACAGTGGCTACAACTAACATGAGGCTATGGGCATCGTGTCGCGAGCCGTAAGGGTGCCGGTAGCGGTAAAGACCCAGAAGCCACCCCGAAATCGCCTGCAGGGCAGCGGCACATAAGATTGCCAAACCAACAACGGCGGGAGCTATCCGGGAAGGGTCGAAATCCAACCGTAGGAGCGAGGCGATCGGGAGAGCCACAGCCCAGGCGGCAGCGTCCAAAAGATACTCCCGCCACCGGAATATCATTGGTGACTTCAAGATAGACATTTTGCGGCGCTTTCAAAATCTTCCCCAAAATTAGAAAATCCACTTATTTCATTATAGCCTCGCAATTGAGGCTTAGGGCTCGTCAGTAAATAAGCCAGCGTTTCATCGTTTTGGTTCTATGGTGGTGCCATTGGTGCAGAGGTTGAGACGGCTTTGCGGGGAAAGTTCGATTCGTTGTTCCCGCATCTGGATGAGCGTCAGCGCCGCCTGGCCATGGGCGCTGAAGCCCGGGTGCTCGGGCA
>NZ_JBVAYW010000033.1:0-20072 GCF_055412845.1 Pseudarthrobacter adonitolis
CCTCCATGGCCAGGCACGTCCAGGCCATGGTCGAATTCCAGGACGCCGGCGCCGAGGTCTTCGACTACGGCAACTCCATCCGCGACGAGGCCCGCACGGGCGGCTACAACCGCGCGTTCGAGTTCCCCGGCTTCGTCCCGGCCTACATCCGCCCGCTGTTCTGCGAGGGCCTGGGCCCGTTCCGCTGGGTGGCGCTCTCCGGCGACCCGGAGGACATCGCCGTCACCGACAAGGCCATCAAGGAACTCTTCCCCGAGAACAAGCACCTGCACCGCTGGATCGACGCGGCACAGGAACGGGTCGAGTTCGAGGGCCTGCCGGCCCGGATCTGCTGGCTGGGCTACGGCGACCGCGCCAAAGCCGGGCTGCTGTTCAACCAACTCGTCAAGGAAGGCAAGGTCAAGGCCCCCATCGTGATCGGCCGCGACCACCTGGACTCCGGCTCCGTCGCCTCCCCGTACCGCGAAACCGAGGCCATGGCCGACGGCTCCGACGCCATCGCCGACTGGCCCCTGCTCAACGCCCTGCTCAACACCGCCTCCGGCGCCACCTGGGTCTCCATCCACCACGGCGGCGGCGTGGGAATCGGCCGCTCCATCCACGCCGGCCAGGTCTCAGTCGCCGACGGCACCGACCTCGCCGCGCAGAAGCTCGAACGCCTCCTCACCAACGACCCCGGCATGGGCGTCATCCGCCACGCCGACGCCGGCTACGACCGCGCCCTCGACGTCGCCAAAGAACGCGGCGTCCGCATCCCCATGCACGAGGCGAAGAACTAGAACCTCGCAAGCTCGGCCAGGGAACCCTGTCCGTGTGGCCCCAGAAACCCGCTAACCAAAGCCCCAAACCACATCGCCTGCTCCGTAACCGCCGTTTTGGGCCGCCAAAAGGGCACTTGCGGAGCAATCGATGAAAACGAGGTAGGAACATCATGACCATCACCACGCAAGCACCGCTCACCGTCACCCTCGGCTCCAGCGGCGTCACGCCCGAGGACGTTGTCGCCGTCGCCCGCCACAACGCCCAGGTGACCATCGCCCAGGAAGCGCTGGACACGGTGGCCAAAGTCCGCGCGCACATCGACGAACTGGCGCACAGCGAGACCCCCGCCTATGGCATCTCCACCGGCTTCGGTGCGCTGGCCAACCGGCACATCCCCAACGAGCTGCGCACCCAGCTGCAGAAATCGCTGATCCGCAGCCACGCAGCCGGCATGGGCCCGGCCGTGGAACGCGAGGTGGTCCGCGGCATCATGTTCCTGCGCGCCAAGACCCTCGCGTCCGGCCGCACCGGCGTCCGCCCCGTCGTCCTGCAGACCATGGTGGCCGTGCTCAACGCCGGCATCACACCGGTGGTCCGCGAGTTCGGCTCACTTGGCTGCTCCGGCGACCTCGCCCCCCTGTCCCACTGCGCCCTGGTCCTGATGGGCGAGGGCCAGGCGGAAGGGCCCGACGGCGTGACGTACGGCGGGCGGGGTGAGGCGCCTGTCGCCGAGCTGCTCGCCGGCCACGGCATCGAACCGGTCACCCTCGCCGAGAAGGAAGGCCTGGCGCTGGTCAACGGCACCGAGGGAATGCTGGGCATGCTCCTGATGGCCATCGCAGACCTTCGCCAGCTGCTGACGACGGCGGACATCACCGCCGCACTCAGTGTCGAGGCGCTGCTCGGTACAGACCAGGTCTTTGTGCCGGAGCTGCATGCGGCGCTGCGTCCGCACCCCGGCCAGGCCGCCAGCGCGGACAACATGCTGCGCGTGCTGTCGAACTCCCCGATCGTGGCCTCGCACCGGGTGGGCGATTCCAAAGTCCAGGACGCCTATTCGCTGCGCTGCGCACCCCAGGTGGCCGGGGCCGCCCGGGACACGGTGGACTACGCCGCCCTTGTGGCATCCCGCGAGCTCGCCGCAGCCATCGACAACCCGGTGGTCCTGCCGGACGGCCGCGTGAGCTCGAACGGCAACTTCCACGGCGCACCCGTGGCTTACGTCCTGGACTTCCTGGCCATCGCCGTCGCGGATCTCAGCTCCATCGCCGAACGCCGGACGGACCGCATGCTTGACCCGGCGCGTTCGCACGGGCTGCCGGCGTTCCTGGCCGCGGATCCGGGCGTGGACTCGGGCCTGATGATCGCACAGTACACACAGGCCGGACTGGTCTCGGACAACAAGCGCCTGGCCGTCCCGGCATCGGTGGATTCCATCCCCAGCTCCGCCATGCAGGAGGACCACGTGTCCATGGGCTGGCATGCGGCCCGGAAGCTGCGCAAAGCCGTGGAGAACCTGCGCCGCGTCCTGGCCATCGAACTGGTGACGAGCGCCCGCGCCATCGACATGCGGACGCAGCTGTCCGACGGCGAGCTCACTCCGGGCCCGGCAGGCGCTGCCGTGATCGGGGTGCTGCGGTCCGTCGTCGAAGGCCCGGGAACCGACCGGTTCCTGTCGCCGGAGCTGGAGGCGGCTGACCGTCTGGTTGCCTCAGGAAAGGTCCGTGCGGCCGCCGAATCCGCCGTCGGAATTCTCGCCTGAGCGGGAATATTCTTCGGTCCCGCCGCGAAATTCTGCCAATGTCGCAATATGGTGCAACACGAACAATTCGACGCCGGGAAGTGTAGTAGAACTGAAGGTGTAGTAAAAGTCACATCAAAGAGGCTGTGACGCAGGACGTATACAAAGGGGTAGTAGTTCAAATGAAAGCACGTGGGACTGTCCTGTCGAGGCGTAATGTCCATTCGGCCACCATCTCGGAGTGGGGAACGCTCAAAGCTGGGGACCAGGTGGAAATCATCAAACACGCGCACGTCATTGCGGCGGGCGAAGTGGAAGAAGTATCGCAGAGCGGGAACGTGCTGTGGCTCGTGCCGGCCACTCCCTCAGAAAAGGAACTCTTCCTTAAGTCCGACGGTGTAGAAGTCCGCAGGAGCTAGGAACGCAAGACCAAAACGCAAAAAGAGTCCCTGCCTTCCGTTACCGGAGGGCAGGGACTCTTGCGTGGATCGCGGACTGGATCGAAAGGCGAAGCTAGGGCCGGATCAGATTAGGCCGATGCTTTCGTAAGTTTCACCGAAGGGGACCGACTCGTCCAGGGCCACGGTGAAGCGTCCCGGACGCAGCCGCGTCACAAGGATGCCGCAGGCCGCGTCTTTTGCCGGCTCGATCAGCGTGGCAACAGCCTTGTCCAGGCCTTCGTGCATCTCCTTAGCAGTGGAAAACTGCAGGTCGATGGACAGGGTAGCTGGGGCTTCGACGGCCGCGGCGGCGGCCAGGGGGCGTTCCAATGTAGCTGCAGTCATGTGCCAATCTTTCTGTGTTTCGTGCCAAAGGGATCGATCAACTGTACCGGCTACGGATCTACAGATGTCAGATGACTGCTATCTCGCGCGCCCCAGACGCCAAAAATCCGAAGCTTGTTCGCCGAAACCGCGCCCTCGCGGCGTGGTCTCGCTAACAAACTTCGGATCTAAGGTATCGCCCTGATCAGCCCGTTATGCCCGCTTTGACGGCCAGAACGGGACAATCAGCCTCGAGCAGGATCCGCTGCGACGTGCTGCCCATGATCAGTTTGCCCACCGGCGTGCGGCGGCGAAGCCCGATCACGATGAGGTCGGCGTTGTGCTCCTCCGCGGCATCGAGGACCTCCGCTGCCGCGTCATGGCCACGGACCGGCTGCTTGATCACGTGGTTGATCCCGTGGGCGGCCAGGCGCGCCTCGATGCCCTGCATTTCGGGCTCCTGGGCGTACCGGTTGTCCACCAGGGCATCGCCCGTGGAGGAGTTGATGACCAGCAGGGTGGTGTTGCTCTTCCTGGCCTCGGCGATGGCCTGCGTCAGGGCCGCTTCGCCCTCTGGGGTCGGGACGTATCCCACCACGATCGTCATGGCTGTACCTCTTCTTCTGTCAGTTGATCTTCTGCTGCGGGGCGGATGCGGGGCTGCTGCGGGCAGATGCCCAGAACTGGTTAGCCGCCGCCGTCCCCGCCGCCGTCGGCCCGGTGGCTGCCATGGCTGACGCTGCCGCCAGAAGCTTCCGTCGGTTCGGATGCGCCGGAGCGGGCGGCGGGCATGGGGCTTGCCGCCGGGCGGTTGCGGCGGTACAGCTTGAACAGCAGCGGCCACATGAGGATGATCGCAATGATGACATAGACGCCGATGGCAATCGGTTCGCTAAAGAGCCCGGCCGGGTCGCCCGCGCTGAGCTGCAGTGTCCTGCGAAGCTGCCCTTCGATCCGCGGCCCCAGGATCACGCCAAGGATGAGCGGCAGTACAGGGAGTCCGAAACGGCGCATCATGAATCCCAGCGCACCCAGGGCCAGCAGAAGCACCAGATCGAACGCCTGCAGGTTCACGGAGTAGGCGCCCAAGGTAGCGAAGAACAGGATACCGGCGTAAAGGTAGGGTCGGGGCAGTTGCAGAAGCTTGGCCCAGAGTGGCGCAAGGGGCAGGTTGATGACCAGGAGCAGGAAGTTTCCGATGAAGAGGCTCGCGATCAGCGCCCAGACCAGCGGTCCTTCATTGGCGAACAGCAGGGGTCCCGGCTGGATGCCGTATGAAGCAAAGGCCGCCAGCATCACGGCTGCGGTCGCGTTGGTGGGCAGCCCCAGGGCCAGGAGGGGGGTCATAGTCCCGGCGGCCGCTGCATTGTTGGCAGCTTCCGGCCCGGCGACGCCCTCAATGGCGCCCTTGCCAAACTCCTCGGGGTGCTTGCTCAGGCGCTTCTCCGTGACGTAGGACAGGAACGTGGGGATCTCGGCGCCGCCGGCCGGAAGCGCACCGAACGGGAAACCGTACGCTGTTCCGCGGAGCCAAGGCTTCCAGGAGCGCTTCCAGTCCTGCTTGCCCATCCAGGGACGTCCTACGGGGATGATTTGCAGCGGATTGCGGCGCAGATGCGCGGCAACCCACAGTGCCTCGCCCACGGCGAAGATGGCCACTGCCACCACCACGATGTCCAGGCCGTCAGCCAGCAAGGGCTGGCCGAAGGTGAGACGGCGCTGGCCGGTAACGGAATCCATGCCGATCAGGCCGATCGCCAGCCCCAGGCCCAGGGAGGCAAAGCCCCTCAGGCGGGATGAGCCAAGGACGGCGGTGACTGCCAGGAGTGCCAGCACCATGATGGCAAAGTAGCTGGGCGCTCCAAGGCTGACGGCGAACTCCACCACAATCGGTGCGCAGACAGCCAGCAAAGCGGTGCCGATGGTTCCGGCCACGAACGAGCCGATGGCCGCCGTCGCCAGGGCCTGGGCGGCCCTGCCGGCTTTCGCCATCTTGTTGCCTTCAATGGCCGTCACCACGGACGACGATTCACCCGGGGTGTTGAGCAGAATGGAGGTAGTGGAGCCGCCGTACATCCCGCCGTAGTAGATACCGGCGAACATGATGAACGCGCTGGTGGGTTCCAATGCATAGGTAACCGGGAGGAGCAAGGCAACAGTCATGGCCGGGCCCAAGCCCGGGAGAACGCCGACGGCGGTTCCCAGGAGCACGCCGATCACCGCGTAGAGGAAATTCATGGGGGTCAGTGCGGTGGCAAAGCCGTCCATGAGGGAGGAGAAGACATCCATCAGAGAATCCCTTCCAGGAGTCCGGCGGGCAGCGGAATGCCGAGGCCCAGGTAGAAGCCATAAAAGGTGAGCACGGACAGGAGAACCGCAATGATGCCGTCACGTACGTAGTGCCGGCTCCCCAGGGCCCACGCACTACCCCAGAACAGCACGGTCCCCGAGATCACCCAGCCCGCCAAGTCGATCAACAGGATGTTGGCGACGAAGGCTCCCACCAGCGGCAGGACGGTCTTCCAGTCCGCGGGGTGGGTGAGGTCAACGTCCTCGCCGCCTTCGGCTTCGCCCTGTCCGCCGCGGAGCACGTTGATTGCCAACATGATTGAGCAGACGAAGAGTAGGCCGGCCACGATGTACGGCAGCGTCTTGGGTCCCACGGGATCCGACTGAGAATACGGGGTTACCAGGGCTATGGCATCCACCAGGACGAGGACGCCCGCCACTCCGAGCAGGAGGGCAACCCCCAGCTCGGAGCGGCCTTTGAGCCTGGAAGTCAAAGTTAGTGAGGAGCTCACGCCAGGCCAAGTTTCGTGAGGACGTCCGCCACCCGCTTGTCCTGCTCGGCCAGGAAGCTTTCAAACTTCTCACCGGTGACGAACGCGTCGGTCCAGCCGTGCGTCTTGAGGGCTTCCTTCCAGGCATCGGTGCCGTGCATCTTTTCGAGGGCGGCAATCAGCTTGGTTTTGTCGTCCTCGGAGATTCCGGGAGGCGCCACGATGCCGCGCCAGTTGGTGAACACCAGGTCAATGCCGGATTCCTTCAGCGTGGGAGCGTCAACACCTTCGAGCCGTTCGGCGCCGCTGATGGCAAGGACGCGGACCTCGCCGGACTGGATCTGCTGGAGGTACTCGCCGGCGCCCGAAGCCGCGAAGCCCACCTTGTTGCCCAGGATGGCCGGGAGGAGGTCCCCGCCGCCGTCGTAGGACACGAAGTTCACCTTGGTGGCGTCGATGCCAACCGCACCAGCAAGCTGCATGGGCAGCAGGTGGTCCGGGCCGCCCGGGGAGGAACCGCCGCCTACGGCGATAGAGCCCGGGTCAGCCTTCCAGGCCGTGACCAGGTCGTCGATGGTCTTGAAGGGCGAATCCTTGCTGACCATGATGGCGCCGGGCTCTTCGATGAGCTTGGCCAACGGGGTAGTGGCAGTCAGTTTGGATTCGGACTTGTTGGTGTAGCTCGCGCCCACCACCCCGAGTCCCATGAGCATGGTCAGGTCCCCGTTACCCTTTTCGTTGACGATGCGGGCCAGGCCCACGGTTCCGCCTGCTCCGGCAAGGTTGAAGACCTCGGTGTTGGTGGCGACCTTCTCGTCGTCAAGGACTTTCGCTGCGGCCCGGGCAGTGGTGTCGTACCCGCCGCCAGGGGTGTTGGGCACCATGATCTGGAGGCCCGTCACCGGGCCGGCAGCAGCGCCGGGGCTGGAGGTATTGGTGGAGCTGCTTCCGGTGGCACCGCAGCCGGTGGCCATCAGGGCGATGCCGGCGGCGACGGCGGCAACTCGCATTGCGCGGATCTGGCGCATGGTGTTCCTCTTTCATCAAAATTGATCAGCAGGGCTGACTTGTAGTTTCGATGCTAGGCCCCGGCGTGATGGGCATCACTCTTGTGTACGCAGAGAAAGTTAAGTTCATTGCGTTCACGTTCCGGCGTCCCTCTGCTAGGCGCTGCGGTATAGTTCCGGTACCCAGCGCGGGCACGCACCGGAGGCACACAATAACGCCTGAACCACCAGAGGAAACAACCACAGTGACTCGACGAAGAGGAATGTCCCTCGCTGGTCAGTACCTTGTTCTGCAGTTGCTGATAGTCCTGGCCGTCCTGGTGGCCGTGGTGGCCATCTCCCTGGCCCAGTCCGCCGCTGCCTTTGAACGGATCGAGGGCCGCCGGGCATTGTCCGCCGCCGAGGCGTTGGGAAATAACCCAACCGTGCGCGCACTGCTGCCTTCTGCCGAGCCACGTGGCGGAGCGGCCCTTCCGGCCGTGGCGGAGTCGGTTCGGACAGTCTCGGGATCGTCACAGGTGGCGCTGGCGAAGCTGGACGGTACGGTGGTGGCCTCGTCTGATCCCAGCCTGCTGGGCCAGCCGCTGGAACTTGGTGAGAGCCGCGTTATGGATGGCCGGGCCTGGAC
The DNA here is from genome assembly GCF_055412845.1 of Pseudarthrobacter adonitolis. NCBI lineage: Bacteria > Bacillati > Actinomycetota > Actinomycetes > Micrococcales > Micrococcaceae > Pseudarthrobacter > Pseudarthrobacter adonitolis. Next base: position 7,683 of record NZ_JBVAYW010000033.1, read on the forward strand.
AGGCGTGGTGGACGGATCGGGCTCGGCCTTGCTGTCCGCCCACGTACCCGTCCTTGACGACGCGGGAAAAATGATCGGCATCGCGTCCATCAGCCGGAACTATCCTTCCACGCTGGAGCGGCTGGGCGACGCCGTTCCCAACCTCCTCACCTATCTCGGGGTGGCCAGTGTGCTGGGTGTTGCCGGGTCGCTTCTGTTGTCCCGCCGGGTGAAGCGGCAGACCCTGGGCATGGAACCGAGCGAAATCACCGGGCTGGTGGAAAACCGCGAGGCCATGCTGCATGGTCTGAAGGAAGGGGTGGTGGCGCTGGACCCGTACGAGCGGATCACCGTCGCCAATGACAGCGCCCGCGCACTGCTTGGCCTCCCTGCTGACTGTGTGGGCAAGCGACTCGCCGGCCTGTCCGTGGAGCCGGCCCTGAAGGAAGTCCTCACCCGCGAGCAGCCGGGGCCGGATCAGTTGGTGCTCGTTGGCGACCGGCTGGTGGTGCTGAACCGGGTGCCCATCCGTTCGCGCGGCCGCGACATCGGCTCCGTCACCACGCTGCGCGACCGCACGGAGCTGTCCGCGCTCGAGCGGGAACTCGGAGCCACCCGGACAGCTACTGATACGCTCCGCGCCCAGGCCCACGAATTCGCCAACCAGCTGCACGTGATCTCCGGCCTCATCCAGATCGGGGAATACGATTCCGTGGTCCAGTTCGTCAACGGTGCCACGCTGGACAGGACCCGGCTCAACGACGAGGTCACCAGCCGCATCGAGGACCCGGCGCTCGCCGCGCTCCTGATCGCCAAGTCGAGCCTGGCCACCGAACGCGGGGTCACCTTGCAGCTTGACCCGGAATCCGGGTTGGAGCGCGTTGATGATGAGCTGTCTCGGGACCTGACCACCGTCGTCGGAAACCTTGTGGACAACGCGTTCGACGCCGTCGCCGGGCTTCCGGACGCAGCGGTGAGGGTGTTCGTGGAGGACACGGCCGACGGCGTCACGGTCACCGTCCGCGATTCCGGCCCCGGCGTCACCGGAGATGCGGGGCAGATCTTCCGGCAGGGTTTCACCACCAAGAAGCCCGGCCCTGGCGGCAGCCGGGGCTTCGGCTTGGCGCTCTCCCGGGTGGTATGCCGGCGGAGCGGCGGCGACCTCACGGTGGCCAACGACAACGGGGCGGTCTTCACTGCCCGGCTGGAAAGAACACGGAGAATGCAGCAATGATCAAAGTCCTGATCGTCGATGACGACTTTATGGTGGCCAAGGTCCACGCAGGGTTCATTCAGCGGACTCCCGGGTTCGCCGTCGTCGGGGTGGCCCACACAGGTGCCCAGGCGGTCATCGAGACCGGGCGGCTGCAACCGGATCTGGTGCTGCTCGATATCCACCTGCCGGACATCAACGGCCTGGACCTCATGCACAAACTGCGCGAGGTGGCCCCTGAACTGGATGTCCTGGTGATCAGCGCCGCCCGCGAGGTGGACACGGTGCGAAAGGCCCTCCGCGGCGGGATTGTGCACTACCTCATCAAGCCCTTCTCGCAGACTGACCTGCAGGAACGGCTGGAGCACTACCGCAGCGCCTACCAGGGCCTTGACTCGGCCAAAGATGTGGCGGAGCAGTCGGATGTGAACCGGGTGTTCGGGCTGGACCGGACCGACCGGCCCCTGCCGAAGGGCTGCAGCATCGAAACGCTGAAGCTGGTGGAAGCTGCCCTTAAGGACGCCGACGGCGATCTTTCCGCCGCCGAAGTGGCCGTCCAGCTGGGCACGTCCCGGGTCAGTGCGCGCCGGTATCTTGAGTACCTTCACGACGAAGGCGTGCTGGAGGTCCGGCTCAGGTACGGCGTGGGCAGGCCCGAGCGGCGTTACGTGCTCAAGGCTTAGCCGCGCCGGCAGTCAGCATCCCCAGCGCGGGGACTTTAGCGCAGCAGCGTGTTCACCAGCCGCGCGGCAACCTTGGCGGTCCGGCCGTCAATGTCGAACTCCGGATTCAGTTCGGCCACGTCCAGGTGCAGGAGCTTGCCGCTTTCCGCCACCTGCCGGCAGGCCGCGCTGATTACAGGCAGCGGCACGCCGTAGGCGGCGGGTGCGCTCACCCCGGGAGCCACCGGCGCCGGCAGGACATCCAGGTCGATCGTCAGGTACAGCACGTCCAAGCCTGCCAGGAAGTCCGCCACAAACGCCGTCACGCGCTCCGCCGTGCAGTCCTCATCCAGCAGGTACCGCACGCCCAGCCGATCCGCTGTGTTGAAGAGTGACCGCGTGTTGTTCGGCTCGGAAATCCCGACGACGGCGTACCTGAATTCGCGCCCCGCGGCGGCTTCCGCCCGGGCCATCTGGAGGAACGGCGTCCCGGAACTGGGGAGAGGCTCATCGCGGAGGTCGAAGTGCGCGTCCAGGTTCAGGATGCCCAGCCGCTTTCCGCCGCGCACTGCGTCTGATCCGGCTACGCCCAGATAGCTTGCGAACGCAGTCTCGTGCCCGCCTCCCAGCACTACGGTGAGGCGGTCGGCGTCGAGCATGGCGGTTACCGCGTGCCCGGCACGGGCCTGGCCGGCCTCCAAGGCGCCTTCCGAGACCACGATGTCCCCGGCGTCGGACACGTTGCGGTCAAGGTGGAAGGCGACCGGGCCGAGCGCCGCCCGGATGGCGGCGGGCGCCAGCGCGGCTCCGGTCCGGCCCTTGTTGCGGCGCACACCCTCGTCGCTGGCGAAACCCAGGATCACCGCGGGGCGTGCAACGAGCGGTGTAGCAGGTCTGTGCCCAGGGCTGTCAGACGATTCAGTGCCGGGTGCGTAGGGCGAAACCGCCTGCCACCAGCGGCGGTGCTCGACGCCGTCGCCGTCGAACCGCCCCGTCCAGGGCTGCGGGGGCACGTCAACGGTGAGCTCAGGAGAAACCATTCCCCTAGCTCACCTCAGTCCGGGCCCGAAAACCAGCAGCGCCGCCGTCGGGCTGTCCGGAATCCCGGAAACACTACGCCGAGAGGGCCTTTCGCGGCAATGTTTCCAGGAGATACTGCCGCGACATGCCATCTCGGCGGGTGCGCGGGTGCGCGGACGGGCGGCGGGAACGCGAGCGAGCCGTCGCTACGGCATGCCCAGTGCAGCCTCGATCGGACCGACCGCGAAGAACAGCAGGAACGCGCCGGCCACCGCCCACATCAGCGGGTGGACGTCCTTGATGCGGCCCTGGAAAGTCCGGATGAGGACAAAAGCGATGAAGCCTGCGCCGAGACCGTTCGCGATGGAGTACGTGAAAGGCATCAGGGTGAAGGTCAGGAAGGCCGGGATGGCGATGCCCCAGTCCTGCCAGTCGATTTTGCCTACCTGGGAGACCATCATGAAGCCCACCACCACCAGGGCAGGGGCCACCGCCTCGAACGGAACGAGGTTGATCAGCGGGGTGAAAAACATGGCCACCAGGAACAGCAGGCCGGTGACGATGGAGGCCACACCGGTCCGCGCACCTTCGCCGATCCCGGCGCCGGCCTCAACGTAGATCTGGTTGGAGGAGACGGATGCGCCGCCACCCACGATGGCGCCCAGCGCGTCCACCTGCAGCACGCGGTCCACGTCCGGGATGTTGCCGTCCTTGTCCACCGTGCCGGCCTCATTGGCCAGCCCCACCATGGTGCCCATGGCGTCGAAGAAGATGCTGAGCAGGATCACGAAGGCCAGCAGCGTGGCGGCCACCAAGCCCAGATGTTCAAAAGCGCCGAACGGGTTGGCCTTGCCGATCAAGGACAGGTCCGGCGCGCTCCACTCCGTAAAGGACGGCGCCACCAAGGACCAGCCCTGCGGGTTGGATGTCTTGCCGTCAAAGCTAGGACCGATGTGGAGGGTCATTTCCAGGATCACCGAGATGACCGTGGACGTGATGATGCCGATCAGGATGGCGCCCTTGACCTTGCGGACCACCAGGGCGATGGTGAGGATCAGGCCGAACACAAAGACGGCAGTGGGCCAGCCCAGCAGCTTGCCGTCATAGCCCAGGCCCACCGGAACGGTGGTGCCGGCAATATCGGGGATCCGGCGGACAAAGCCGGCGTTGACCAGCCCGATCAGGGCGATGAACAGGCCGATGCCCACCACGATGGCGGTTTTGAGCCCGTCCGGGACGGCTTTGAAGACGGCGGTCCGGAAGCCGGTCAGGACCAGGATCAGCATGGTCACGCCGGACAGGACCACCAGGCCCATCATGTCCGGCCACGTCAGGCCCGGGTTCGTGGCCACGGTGACGGCCACAAACGCGTTGACGCCAAGGCCCGCGGCCAGCGCGAAGGGGTGCCTGCCCCAGGCTCCCATCAGGATGGTGAGGATGCCGGCCACAAAAGCCGTCACAGCTGCCACGGCGGTGAAGCCGAGTGTGTTGCCGCTGGAATCCGGGCCGGAGAGGATCAGGGGGTTAAGCACCACGATGTAGCTCATGGCGAAGAACGTGGCAAAACCACCGCGGATCTCGCGGGAGAGGTTGGACCCCCGCTCCGTAATCTTGAAGTACCGGTCCAAGGCAGAGCCCTGCTTATGCATTAGTCCTCCGGGAAAGTGTTGTTGGGGTACTTGAATCCTAGAGTGCGGCGGGACCGCGCCTAGAATGCGCGCCTAGAATGTCTGTCAGGAACCTCACAATGCCCGAGCAAATGTTGGAGACACCATGACCACTGCCACGACGACAGACCAGCAGCTTCCGTCGGCGCACGTCGCCGACAGCCACGATCTGATCAGTGTGCAGGGCGCCCGGGAGAACAACCTCAAGGACATCAGCATCGAGATCCCCAAGCGGCGCCTGACGGTGTTCACCGGGGTGTCCGGATCGGGCAAGAGCTCACTGGTGTTCGCGACGATCGCCGCCGAGTCCCAGCGGATGATCAACGAGACCTACAGCGCCTTTGTGCAGGGGTTTATGCCCAACCTGGCGCGGCCCGACGTGGACCACCTTGAGGGGCTGACCACGGCGATCATCGTTGACCAGGAGCGGATGGGCGCGAACCCCCGTTCCACGGTGGGCACTGCCACGGACGCCAATGCCATGCTCCGGATCCTCTTCAGCCGGCTGGGAACCCCGTACGTCGGGCCGCCCACGGCGTTTTCCTTCAACGTCCCGACACGGAAGGCCAGCGGTGTGATGAGCACCGAGAAGGCCGGCGGCCGGGTCGAGAAGGCCGTGGTGCAGAACGTTGTTTACCTGGGCGGCATGTGTGCGCGCTGCGAGGGCATGGGCTCGGTCTCCGACTTTGAGCTCACCGCTTTGTACGACGACAGCAAGTCGCTCGGCGACGGTGCGCTGACCGTCCCCGGCTACAGCATGGACGGCTGGTACGGCCGGCTGTTCGAGGGCATGGGCCTCCCGATGGACAAGCCGATTGCCACGTTCACGAAGAAGCAGCTCGAGACGATGCTGTACTCCGAGCCCACCAAGATCAAGGTTGAGGGCATCAACCTCACGTTCGAGGGCATCATCCCCAAGATCCAGAAGTCCATGCTGTCCAAGGACGTCGAGGCGATGCAGCCACACGTGCGGCGCTTCGTGGAGAGCGCCATCACTTTCCAGGCCTGCCCCGAGTGCGAGGGCACGCGGCTCAGCCCCGAGGCCAGGTCGTCGAAGATCCAGGGCAAGAACATCGCCGATCTCTGCGAGATGCAGATCAGCGACCTGGCCGAGTGGGTCCGCGAACTCGACGAGCCGTCGGTTGCGCCGCTCCTCAAGGGCCTGCGGCACCTCCTCGACTCGTTCGCCGAGATCGGGTTGGGTTACCTCTCGCTGGACCGGCCGGCCGGCACGCTGTCGGGCGGCGAGGCGCAGCGGACCAAGATGATCCGGCACCTGGGTTCGTCCCTCACGGACGTCACCTACGTTTTCGACGAGCCGACAATTGGCCTGCACCCGCATGACATCGAGCGGATGAACCAGCTGCTGCTGCAGCTGCGGGATAAGGGCAACACCGTTCTCGTCGTCGAGCACAAGCCCGAGACCATCGCCATCGCTGACCACATTGTCGATCTCGGTCCCGGTGCCGGCATCGCGGGGGGCAACGTTTGCTTCGAGGGCAGCGTGGAGGGGCTGCGGGGGAGCGACACCATCACCGGCCGCCACCTCGATGACCGGGCGAGGGTCAGGGGATCCGTGCGTGCCTCCTCCGGAGTCCTCGAGGTGCGTGGTGCCTCCACGCACAACCTCCAGGACGTGGACGTCGACGTTCCGCTCGGCGTGCTCTGCGTGGTGACAGGTGTCGCGGGTTCCGGCAAGAGCTCGCTGATCCACGGTTCCGTGGCAGGACGTGACGGTGTGGTGGTAGTCGACCAGGGCGCCATCAAGGGCTCGCGCCGCAGCAACCCCGCCACCTACACGGGCCTGCTCGAGCCCATCCGCAAGGCTTTCGCGAAGGCCAACGGCGTGAAGCCGGCGCTGTTCAGCTCCAACTCCGAAGGTGCCTGCCCCACCTGCAACGGCGCGGGCGTCATCTTCACAGAGCTGGGCGTGATGGCCACCGTCGAGTCCACGTGCGAGGACTGCGAGGGCCGGCGGTTCCAGTCGTCCGTGCTGGAATACACGCTGGGCGGACGCAACATTTCGGAGGTGCTGGCCATGTCCATGACGGAGGCTGAGGTTTTCTTCAGCGAAGGGGAGGCCCGCACGCCCGCGGCCCACACGATCCTGGACCGGCTCGTCGACGTCGGGCTCGGGTACCTGACCCTCGGCCAGCCGCTCACCACGCTGTCCGGCGGCGAGCGGCAGCGCGTCAAGCTGGCCACCCAGATGGCCGAGAAGGGCGACGTCTACGTCCTCGACGAACCAACCACCGGCCTCCACCTCGCCGACGTCGAGAACCTGCTGGGCCTCCTTGACCGCCTCGTTGAGTCCGGCAAATCCGTCATCGTCATCGAGCATCACCAGGCGGTCATGGCGCACGCCGACTGGATCATCGACCTCGGCCCAGGCGCAGGGCACGACGGCGGCAAGGTCGTTTTCGAGGGGACGCCCGCCGAGCTCGTGGCCGCCAAGTCCACGCTCACCGGCAAGCACCTCGCGGCTTACGTCGCCGGCTGAATGCCGGTGCCCCGGGCAGCGTGCACGGCCGCTGCCCGGGAAGTTCGCCTAGGCTTGAAGGACGCCAACCCAAGGGAGCAGTACACCGATGCGATCCATCCGCCGCCAGTTGCTGAGCGTTGTGCTCGGGACCTTCGTTCTCGCCGCCGCGCTGCTGGGATTTTCTGCCCCCGCTTCGGCACACGATGCCGCCGAGTCCAGCAGCCCCGCGCAGGGCGCCACGGTGGCCACGACGCCGGAGCAGGTGTCCGTCACGTTCAATAAGAACCCGTTGGGCATCGGCGCACAGTTCTCCGTCAAGGATTCCGCAGGTGCCGAGTGGGCGGACGGCGCTGTTGAGATCGTGGACAGCACAGCCACCCAGAAGCTCAAGGCCGGCGCTCCGGCGGGCGCATACACGGTGGCCTGGCGGGTGGTCAGCTCGGATTCCCACCCGATCGAGGGGACGTTCGGCTTCACGGCGACCGCCGTTGCGGCGGGAGCCGCGCCCTCGGGAACATCGGCGGCGGGAGCATCGCCGTCGGCCGCTATTCCTACGATGGGAACCGCGCAGCCGGGAACGGTGGCGGCTCCGGTGCCGGCTGAAGACGCGTCCGAACCGTTCCCCTGGAGCCTGGTGATCTTTGCTGCGGTGGCCGTGGGGCTGCTGGTGGCCATCGGAATCCTGGCGAAGCGCCGCCTCACCGCAGGAAGCGACGCCGAAGACGACCAACAGGCTTAGACGGCTGCGGCGCTTTCCGGGTGGACCGTGGCCGAGATGGCTTGGCCCACGGTCTTCGCCTGACGCAGGACTTCCTTCGGTGAGGGCGTGATGAGCTCGCCCACTCCCACGAGGTAGATGCCGATCTTCCGCATGGCTGCCACCAGGTTGCGGCCAACCGTGATCCCGAAGTCGCTGAGCATACGCCGGAGCTGGCTGTGCGCGCACCGGGTCAGAACAATGTTGTCTGCCAGCAGGATCCCGTTGGGCGTATGGACTTCCCACTGGCCGGACAGGGAGCCGGCGGCTGTTCCCGTACTGGTTCCGCCGGGTGCGCCGCCCACCATGGTCAGCTGAACCGCCCGCGTGTTGTTGCGGACATCCATGTGGTGGCTGGCGGCGTAGTTGCGCAGGTGGCGGAGGATCTCGTTGCGTTCCCGGAGGGAGTCGGAGTCTGCTGCGTCGCAGCGCTGCAGTGAAGCGGTGTTGGCCGGTTGCCCGGCGCCGAGGATGTCGAGCCCGTCCACCACGATGGCGTCCACGCCGCGGCGGCGCAGTTCTGCGCCAACAGCCAGGCCTGAGAGCCCCGTGCCGATGATCACCGTGGTCGTCCGTTCGGTCCCGCCATTCACAGGCATGCTTGACACTACAGTTTTCCTCCTTCAAAGGCTTACGGATGCAGGCAGCGTCGCCCCGCACGCGATCCGTTACCCCCAAAGTCCGGCCGCAGCACCGGCCCGGGACGCTCCTTGAATTGGGCGTCGGCGGACCGGCAGTGCCTCGAAGACTACAGAACATTCAGGGCCGTGGATAGCCCAAACACAAACATTCTTCTCCGCGATGAATACGCTTCCCGCTCCGTTCGCCGTGGGCTGTGGATAACCGGCCATCCGGCGGCCCGCGGCCGCTTGCTAAGTGTCCACGGACCGAGAATAGTGAGAAGCGGAAACAGGGTTCTCCAGCCCGTCGGGGCCCACATCGCGGCCGGTGCGGGCGGAGGGCGCCGCGTCTGGCAGAATAGCCGCAACATAAGGCAGTATCGCAAGGAGGCGGCCCCATGGGCGCACATGAGTTGCATCCGGATCCGGAACAGGACAGGGCCGGTAATTCGGCTTCTCCGGTGGGGATTGTTGTTGGCGTGGATGGTTCCGACCACGGCCAGTGCGCTTTGGTGTGGGCGGCCCGGGAAGCCGAGCGCCGCCGTCGGCCTTTGCATATTGTCACCGCGTATTCAGTACCGATCTTTGCGGCGTCCGGCCTTGACGGCGGGTACGCCACCGTAGACGATTCCGTGATCCGGGAGGGCGCTGAAGCGATCGTCAAGCAAGCGCTGGACAAAGTTTCCGGCTACAACATCGAGGTTGACGGCTCCGTGGAGAATGGAGACGCCTCGGGCGTGCTCCTGGAGATGTCCGAGACAGCCGATCTGCTGGTGTTCGGCACCCGCGGCCGTGGCGGATTTGTGGGACGCCTGCTGGGCTCGGTGAGCAGCGCCCTGCCGGCGCACGCCAAGTGCCCCACGGTCACGGTGCCGCTGGTGTGCTCGGACCGGCTGGGCGAAACCACCGAAGACAAGCGCATCAGGGCCGAGCAGGCCAAGCCAGGGCACCTGCAGGTTGAGAACGTTGTAGTGGTGGGCGTGGACGGGTCCGAACAGGCGCGGATCGCCGTGCTGGAGGCTGCCGACCAGGCTGAGCGGCTCGGGGCAACGCTGCGCGTGATCTGTGCCGTGCCGCAGTTCAGCGGCTCCATGGCCTGGGTTCCGGCCCCCATGGACCGTGAAGCCCTCTTCGATGACATCCGGATCCAACTTAACGCCGGGATGGCCTGGCTCAAGAGCCATTACCCGAACCTTTCCGTGGAGTCGGAACTGCTGGACGGCTCAGCCGTGGACGTCCTCGTGGAGGCCAGCCGGCACGTAGAGCTGATAGTGGTGGGCACCCGGGGCCGTGGCGGGTTCACCGGCATGCTCCTGGGTTCCACGTCCGGTGGCGTGCTGCACCATGCCAAGAGTCCGGTCCTGGTGGTTCCGGACCGCGACGATCCGCGGCTGGCGGACCGGGCGCAGTTCGGACCGATCCCCGGCGCAGCCTGACCCGTCACCTTCGGAGCATGAGGCATGAAAATGCCTGACACCGGCAGCCCGCCTCCCATCCTCGGATTGGAGGCGGTTACCGCAGCAATGGTTCCCCTGGTGGGTGGCAAAGCGGCAAACCTGGGGGAGCTGCTCGCCGCTGGCCTGCCAGTGCCGGACGGTTTCTGCCTCACCACGGAGGCCTACCGCCACGCGGCCGCGGGCGGCCCGCTCGCCGAAGTCCACGCGGCTCTGAAGGCAACGCCCGACGGCGACCTCCCCGCCTTGGCTGCGCTGGCGTTCCGGGCACGGGACATTATCCGAAAGGTCCCGGTCCCCGCCGAGGTGGCCGTCGCCGTCGAACAGGCCTACGCAGCCTTGGGAGACAACGTTCCGGTGGCCGTCCGGTCTTCTGCGACCGCGGAGGATCTTCCGTCGGCGAGCTTCGCCGGCCAGCAGGACACCTACCTCAATGTCGTAGGGGCCGCCCGCGTCGTGGAACACCAATTGCTGTAGAAGTGCGAGCTGGCCGCCGTCGGCTTCTGCGGGCTGGCCGGCAGGCAAAGTGGCAGATCTTTCGGGCGAGCGTCGCCTTGAGGAGAGCCGGAAGACATGTGTGTGGTCCTCGGGGCCGAGCCGGAGTGCATTCGCAATGGCCTCAAGGATTTCCTCCGAAGCTCCTTTCGCCCGTCCCTGCTCCAGCCAGGTGTACCAAGACACTCCCACGTTCGCGAGAACCGCGACTTCTTCGCGCCGGAGTCCGGGAGTCCGGCGTCGGGTGCTTGCAGGTAACCCTATGTCCTCCGGGCGGGTCTGTTCTCGGCGCGTGCGGAGGAAGTTGCCAAGGCGCACGTGGTTGGACAACGGTTCATCTGTACGCATGGATACTCCAATATTGACGCGCGTCCGGCCGGCCACTTTTGTAGTGGTCGGCCGGACGAACCGGTGAGCAGGGTCTTGCCTCTGGATCCTTAAGATTCCCGGCTATTGCAGGACACGCTCCCGTTCGGAGCGGACGTCGAGCAGTGCATATTCCTGCAAGGCCAGGCGTGTAGCCTCTTCCGGGGCTATGCACGGCTCAAGGCTGAACAGGGCGGCGATCTGCTCGAGTCGTTCCTCGACCGAGCCGGAGACCACGTAGAACGGGATGCCCAGTTCGCCCATGGTCTCCTGCAGGATCGAATCGGACATGTTCCGGAACTGGTCGTTGACCGGGCGGTGCCCGTCGGCAGAAAGCGGCAGCTCGTTCTTCAGGTGCACGAAGACATCGAAGGAGTCCTTTACATGCCTCTTAAAGCTGTTGCCGAGGCTCGCCATCACCTCTTCAAAGAAAGCCAGTTCCGCCGTCTTTTCAACTGTTTCCCCGGCCTTCAGCTGCACCGAGGCGCTGGGGTTCAAGCCGAGAGAAACCCGCACCGACCCGTAGATCCATTCCTGCAGCGAGGACCCGTCCGAAACGAAGCCGTCCGACAGCTTGTCCTCATAAACAGCCCGTTCCACGTGACGTGTCACGATCATCTGAATAAGTTCAGCTGCGGTGCATTCCTCGAGTGTCTTCCCCGGCGCGGCCTCCGGGAGGATTTCCCGCATAGTCCTGGCCTTGGTCCTAGGCAGCCCGGTGTAGTGGGACAAAGCCATCGAGGTGAACGTCTTGCCCGAGGAATAGGTACCCNAAACAGCCCGTTCCACGTGACGTGTCACGATCATCTGAATAAGTTCAGCTGCGGTGCATTCCTCGAGTGTCATCCCCGGCGCGGCCTCCGGGAGGATTTCCCGCATAGTCCTGGCCTTGGTCCTAGGCAGCCCGGTGTAGTGGGACAAAGCCATCGAGGTGAACGTCTTGCCCGAGGAATAGGTACCCGAAATGCGGATGCGAACTGCGTCCGCCTTAGTCGNCGAAATGCGGATGCGAACTGCGTCCGCCTTAGTCGTTGACGAGCTGAAGGGTTCCAACGGCGCTGAGCTTGCCGGCGAACTCGAAGGCCGCGTCGGTGAGCTCGGCCTCTGCAACCTTGCGCGTGCCGTCCACGTCACCGTTGAGGACCGTAGGGGCGAATCGGACATGGGTGGCGTCCTCGATACCCACGAAGTTCAGCCAGTCCGCGAAGAAAGTGCTGCTGAAATCAGATCCGAAGGCTGCCGGAACACCGGGGGCGTAGACACCGCTGGTGTGGATGGCGAGGGCCTGCTTGCCCTCCATCAGGCCGCGGTAGCCCTTTTCGGGGTCGAACCCAAAGCTCCAACCGGGCTGGGTAATGATGTCGATCCACTGCTTCAGGACGTAGGGAACACCGGCATTCCACATGGGGATGTTGAAGACGTAGGCGTCGGCGGCGGCGAACTGGTCGAACACGGCTCGGGCTGATTCCCAGGCGGTGATCTGTTCCGGTGTCTGGTCCTGGCCGGAGAAAACAGCCATCTTGGCAGCGGCTGCAGTGCGGCCGAAAACGGGCAGCGCACCGTCGTTGAACAGGTCCAGGGTCTCCAACTCAAAGCTCTCCGGACCGGCAGCCTGGACAGAATCGATAAAATGCCGGGCCAACCGAAGGGAGTCGCTGTTGGCGTAGCGGGGAGA
>NZ_JBVAYW010000034.1:0-16665 GCF_055412845.1 Pseudarthrobacter adonitolis
AAGCAATGGCGCGGCCTCGCCACCCGCTACGACAAGCTCGCTCTGACCTACCGCGGCGGAGTCGTCCTCCGCGCCATCACCATCTGGCTCAAGGAATTAGGAGACATGCCCTAGCTCAAAGGGGTCTGGCAGGGCTTCGTAAGGGTCCTCGAAGGGAACGTTGATAGTGCCTTCCGGGTTGGCATGGAGGCCAAACCAATCAGCATCGATAATTTGCCGGGGGCTGAGCGGGAACCGCTCCCCCACCCTCTCAGGCATGCTGCTTTGCTGCGCTGTGGCCCATGCCGGCCTGGACAAGCTTGTCCCGGCGCAGCCCTGACCAGTGGTCCTGGTCATCGGCATTGTTCACGACAACGGGCGCCTGGGAGTAGCCGAGCTCTACGGTGATGTACTCCAGCGCTGCCGGCACGTCGGTGATGTCCACGGCTGTGTAGCTGATGCCCTTGTCCTCGAAGTAGGCCTTGGTCCTGTCGCAGTTTGGGCATTCGGGTTTGGTGTAGACCGTGTATTCGGTGGGTGAGGAAGTCATTTCAGTACCTGGTTTCGTATCTCAATTAGTTTCGTTTGCCTCTCTGACTTGCTGCTTCAATTCTCACAATCATTCAACTGAATGAAAAGCTATTTTGCCCCTAAATTTAGGCATTTTCTGATTCATTTATTGACCAAAAACTAAGTCCCTGCACCGGTGGTCCGTCAGCTGAAAGGCGTTTAGCCCCGCGTCCGGCGCCGTCCCGCACAGTGCGTCGTCCACGGCCCATTTCTTCCTCGTCTTCTCCACCGAAGAGGCCCGCCAGCCGCCGGGACGCATAGAGCCAGCCATGAAAACAATTCGTTTTTGCACCATGTGTTCAGGGCTGCGGTTCGCGCCAAGGCATATGAATGACTCTTTTGCTCTCAGGTTCTACACCGCGTGCAACGTCTTCATGAAGGGGAAGCAACGGTACGACAACGGCGAGAATTTTCGCCGTGCCATCGCAGCCGTCGCGGAGGTGGTGTCCGTGTGGTTGTTGTGAGCCGCGGGGGACTCCGGCGGCTCACCCTTTAGCGCTCGAAGCCGTCACGGACGGGGCCAGTGCTGCATGGCTGCACATGGGTGGGCACGCCCGGCGCCTGGGGGTCCTGTCGGCCCGAGACTGGACGGGAAATGCAGGCTGTGGAGTTTGCGGTGCCGGGCAAGCGCCGGGTCAATTTCCTCATCCGTTGGTGAGGCCTCTTCCGCCGGTGGCGAGCGGAGTCTGCGTGGGGGTCTCTCAGGTCCAAGAATTTCCCACCGCACAACGCCCCGGCGCCGGGCGCCGGATCCAACCGTCGGGAGCGTGATCTGCACCATATCGGGCGTCCCGCGGAAGTAGTTATACCCCAGAGTGGAAAATCAATTCCATCATCCGGAGTAATTGTTGGGGGGCTTCTACCCTGTCTGGTCGACGCTGGCCTATTGACACGCCCCTGAGATCTCCGGCATACTCGTCCCAAATCGATTTGGGGTTAGCCAGAAGCGACCCCCGAACGGGTAAAGAGGCAGTTCCCTTCGGCGCAGCGGACGACGTCAGTTGTTCGGGTCTTACCGGACCACTGCAGCACGAACCCTGATTTTCAGGCTCATCAGATGACAGCCCTTCTTCGAGAGAAGTTACGCATCATGGAACGTAAAGATCTTCATCCTGTGGACGAGATTCCACCCCTTCGACGCCTTATCCCCCTGGGATTGCAACATGTGATGGTTATGGTTGCAACTCCACTGTCGGCAGTTATCCTCGTCAGTCAGACACTCCAACTATCCGACTCACTCACCACCAACCTGCTCAGTGCCACCTTCATCCTCTCCGGCTTGGGAACCCTGCTGCAGTCCTTCGGGCCATGGAAGATGGGCGCCAAGCTTCCGTTCGTTATGCTCCCGGGCGGCGCGCCGATCATCATGTTCCTCATGATTGCCCAGGAGCACGGCCTTCAGATGGCCACTGGTGCGGTGATCTTGACTGGTGTTTTCTATTTCCTGGTACTTCCGTTGTTCGCGAGGATGCTCAGATTCTTTCCAACCGTCGTCATCGGAACGATGATCGTCGTCATCGGAATCAATCTGGTGAAACACTCGGCCTTTCTCATCACGGGTCAGCCCAAAGCCGACGACTTTGGGCGTCTTGACTATCTCGCTCTCGGAGTCGCCACCATTGTCCTCATAGTGCTTTTTTACCGGTTCTTGCCCAAGTCCTGGCGGCCGGTCTCCGTCCTGCTGGGCATGGTGGGCGCGACTGCTATGGCAGCGCCGATGGGGCTTGCAAATTTCACTGGTATCGGACATGGCAGCATTGTTGCTCTTCCCCAGTTCCTGCCTTTCGGGCCTCCTGAGTTCGATCTGCTGGCCTCGCTGCCCTTGCTGATCTTCAGCATCGCCTCGATGGCAGAGGCCACCGGGCAAACCGTACTCAACGGTGAAGTGGTGGGTAAGGAAGTCATCGCCAAACGAGATGCGCCGAAAACAATCCGGGGCGACGCGCTCATGTCACTCCTGGGTGGATTGTTCGGAACCTCGCTCATTGTCACGAGCGGCGAGAACATTGGCATCGTAAAGGCAACGGGGGTCCGTTCTCGTTTCGTCACCGTCGCCGCCGGTTTCATTCTCATCCTTATAGGAATACTTGCTCCCGTTGGGCAGCTGATGGCTGCCATCCCTACGGCAGTCGTTGGCGGCACAGCCGTCATCGTCTTCTCGATCATCCTGGCCATGGGCATCCAGATGCTGCGCCGGGTGGATTTCCAAGACCACCGCAACACGATGATCGCGGCCGTGGCACTGTGCGCAGGCCTCATGCCCATCCTCGTGCCGGGCATGTACGACCAGCTGCCAGCGAACGCGCGCATTCTGCTGGGCAGTGGTGTCGCCATGACCGCGTTCGTGGGCGTCATCATGAACATTCTCTTCCTGCATCTGGGAAAAAGTCCCGCCGCTTCGGAGGAACCCCATGAAAACGAAATATCCCCACTCCCCAATAATCAAGTGAAAGATTCCCTATGAACACCCCGATAACCATAAAGCACCTAAACAGCGACGCGATGCTGCTCCTGCCGGAACTGCTTCTACTTCCCTCCGGACCTGTCCGCGACCATGGCGTGGTCGTTGCTGATGGGATCTTCCGCGAAGTCGGTCCCGCCTCAAGGCTCATCGCGGATAACCCCACGCTCTCGCCGGTCCACCTGGAGCATCATCTCCTGATGCCCGGATTCGTGGACACCCATCATCATCTGACTCAAAGCTTCGGCAAATCCATGGTCTGCGGCGAACCATCTGAAATTTTCCGGCGGCTCTGGGTGCCGCTCGAGCAACACCTCGACGAGGAGTCAATCTACATCGCGTCAAAGCTCGCCGCACTGGAATCCTTGCGCGGCGGCTTCACCACGGTATGCGATGCGGGAACCCGGGCGAGCGTTGATGTTGCCACAGTCGCCGCTGCAACCCAGGACGTCGGGCTACGCTGTGTACTCGGCTACATATGCAACGACGTGGCCCCGGACGGTTCCCTCATCGAGTACGGAACAGTCATGCGCGCCGCCGAGCGCCACCTTGGGCGCTGGAGCGCGGGATCCCTCGTGCACCCCTCGCTGGCAGTATCAATTCCCGAATCGGCCAGCGACGTTGTGCTGCGGGACACGTCTCGACTCGCCTACGAGGCCGGTGCCGTGTACCAGGTGCATCTCAACGAACACCTGGCGTCAGTTGAACGCTCCATTGAACGCTGCGGACTCCGGCCCCTGGAATACATGGACTCAGTCGGGGCGCTAGGTCCCCAGACTCTGGCTGCCCATGCGACGCTGCTCACGCCGTACGAACTCAGACGCTTGGAAGAAACGGATAGCGCAGTCAGCTACAACCCCGTCGCCAGTGCGTGGAAGGGAAACGCCGTCGCTCCAGCCCTGCATTTTGCAGACAGAATGATCAGATTTGGAATCGGCACCGACGGCACCAGAAGCGATGCCTTCAGGCTGCTCGACATTGCCGAACTGGCCCAGCGGCTGGCCTTTGGCCTTCAAACCGGCGATTCCTCCTGCGGCGGGGGCTGGACCTGGCTTCACCACGCCACACAGGGCGGCGCTGAAGCCGCAGGCCTCGGTACCGTCACCGGAGAGATAGCTGTCGGCAAATCAGCCGACTTCCTCGTCCTGGACTGGTCAGTCCCTGAGATGCAGCCGTCCTGGGACCCCACCTGGGAGCTTGTCCGATATGCCAACCGTGACCAGATCATGGCAGTCGTCGTCGCGGGCAAACTGCGGCTCTGGGAAGGATGGCCCGTGGACTGGGACGCCCGTGCGTTCATCCAGGAAGCTCAGGAAGTCGCACACCGCGTCATGGCAAAGGCGCCCGTTCAACGCCTGCATCCGACCGCCACCGAGCACCAAGTGCTGCGACAGCGGCGCAGGCTGGACACGCCAACTCCTGTTGGCTAAACCTCCGCGCGTCGCAGGGCGACTCCGTGGAGCTGCCACTGCGACGTTGCTGCAAGACAATCAACTGAAGGAACCAATTGAGCACAGAGATATTCATCCTAGTAGCGGTCACCGTAGCCATCGCATCCCTGGTCCAGGGAAGCACGGGAATGGGATTCGCGCTAATCGTGGCTCCAGTTGTGGGATTCTTTGAACCCCAGCTGCTGCCGGTGCTGCTGCTCGTTCTCATGCTCCCACTCAACGCCTATGTTGTCTGGCGGGAACGCCATGCGCTCGACCTGCATGGAGCGGGCTGGATCACGATCGGACGGGTGGCCGGAACCGTGGGTGGTTTCTGGGTGTTGGTGGCAATTCCCCCTTCGGGGTTGAGCCTGCTTATCGGCATTTCAACTATCGTTGCCGCACTTGTTTCTCTGGTTATGCCTTCCTTCAAAGCAGGCCGGGGCGCGCTGCTTGCCGTGGGTACCGTAACCGGGATTACCGAGACCGCCACCGGTATCGGAGGACCTCCCCTGGTCCTGGCATACCAGCACCACCATGCGTCCGTGCTCCGCTCAACTGTTGCATTCTGCTTCTTGGTCGGGGAGATCATGTCACTGGGGTTGCTCGCAGGAACCGGTAACGTCCGCATAGAACAGTTCCAGATGGCGCTGTACCTCCTGCCCGCACTCATTATCGGCGCTTTGGCGAGTGCAGCGATCCATCAGCGGCTCGGAGGCAAGCGCATGAGGACGATCGTGCTTAGTTTCGCCCTGGTGTCAGGAGTGGCTGTCCTGTTCCAAGGATGAAGGGTCAGGCAGAACGGAGGAAGCCCGAGGTATCAGCTCCGGGTCCGGACAGAGCAAGACATGCCGGGACCGATCACCTCTGCGGTGTTCCAGAAGAAGATTCACAGCAAGATCAGCGGCAACGGCCAGATTGAGATTGACGGCTGTCAAAGGAGGCGAGCATGTCTGCGCTCTTAACCCGTTGTAGCGGGTGACTACCCTTACATCCTCAGGAACTTTCCGGCCCAGTTCATGAAGACCGCGGACCACCCCAACGGCGAAGGCATCCACCAAAGCGCAGATACCGTCAACGCTAGGGTGCGATTTCAGGAGGGCAAGGCTGGCACGATATCCGCCGGCCTCGCCCTCCTCTTCGTTTAAACGAACGATCAGCGATTCAAGGCGGTACTCCGAAATGAAATCCGCATAAGCTCTGGCCACGTCAATGTATGAATGCCGGTGCTCGGAACCGACGAACAAGGCTATATGCCGTGCTCCCTGCTGGTAGAGATGCTCCAGCAGGAGTTTTCCCGTCTTATAGGACTGCATATCGATATAGGGGATCTCTGCCTCCGCACCAGGCTGACGGCCCAGACACACCACAGGAACTCCGAGAGCCCTCAAGCGGCCGGTGGCCGGATCGTTCTCCTTCGGCTCCACAACAACAGCACCGTCGATATCAAACTGTTCCAGTTCCAGTTGCTTTTGCACGGGGGGCACCAGAATCATGGCGAAACCGCTCATCAAGGCCGTTTCCGCCGCAGATGCCGCGACTTCCATAAAGAATCCCAGCTTCGAGGGACCGGCCGCCACGGAGGCGGGCATCGACGCCACAAGGCCAAGCGTCTGGGCACTACCTGCTCGAAGCCGCTGTGCTCTGACACTCGGCCGGTATCCCAGTTCCTTCGCCGCCAGGTGAACTCTCGCCTTGGTACCGGGGTCGACGTAGCCCCTGTTATTCAGCGCGTGCGACACAGTTGTCCGGGAGACGGCGGCCGCACGGGCGACGTCAGTAATCGTGGGACGCTTCTCCGAACCCAATCTATCCCTCCAACGCCCTGCCTGTGTTCGAACATTACCATGCACCAGATGCACGCTCCCCGAACCAAAGGCGGTGGGACGGTCGCAGGCCTGAACGCGAAAACGACCCATATCTTTAGTCCTGCTCGATCACAGCCGTGATGGCGGGGCGTGGACGTTCCGGACAGTGTCCAGCACGTGGAGAGTTGGCGCGGGGATGCTTCACCGGTGGGAAGAATCGTGATGCACTCGAGATGCCTTCCGGTCCGCAGGCGTCCAGTTCCCGGCAGGATCCTTCGATAGGAACAAACGTCGCGAAGTGCTCCCATCTGGGTGACCTGCATTGGTTTTGGCTTGGGGAAACGTATAGCAACATCATCAAGAAGCCGCCACGGCGCAGTCACGTGGTCTGGCCACCTTGTATGCTCAGCCCATGAGTGCAGGGGCTGTTGCTGACGATCTGTTGAGTGGTCCCAGAGGGCGGCGCTTCTGCTTGAGCATTCTCACGTCCGCGCGAACCGAAATGTGGACATTGGCCGTTCGCTCTGCCATGTCGCCCGGGGATAACGCTCTTCTGGATGAGCTGACCGAAGCATTGGGTAGCCCTGACTCGCTGGCTGTTGCGGCGGCTTCCGGGGATCGTGATTTGCTGGCCGGATTCGCGGAAGCAGTGGATAGCGCCCGCTACTGGCAGGAGCCTGACGAGACGGATGTGTTGTTGATGCGGCCGCCCGTTCGTGCAGCCCTCATCCCGGTGGCGGACGTGCTTTCCAATTCCATTGCGGCCTGGTGGTGGGCATTGCACTTCGTATCGCGACCGAGTGAGCGCGGGGGTCGACTGTTCCAATTCCTTGGAACCGGGACACCCCGGTGGAACGCGCCCCCGCTGCTCGGGATCCGCGGAATATCGCGTAACCTGGCTGTCCCGTTTGTTGGCCCACAAGTCCCGCCATAATCACCCGTCACCGCTGAAACATTCGGTACGGTGCCCGGATGGACATTGGGTATGCGCGTGTATCGACGGCGAAGCAGGAACTGACCCGGCAGCTGGATGCCCTGGCGGCCGCCGGCGTTGATCCCGCACACATCCATGTCGATAGGAAGTCCGGAGCCACCACCCCCCGTCCAGGTGCTACATCGGGGACTCAGGAACCGGCAAATCCCACCTTCTCATCGGTCTCGGCACGGCCGCCGCGGAAAAAGGATTCAGGGTCAGATACACCCTGGCACCAGGCTGGTAAACGAGCTGGTCGAGGCCGAAGACGAAAAGGTCCTGCACTGCTGAGGGGCCAGATTATCCATGGGCTTAGCCGCGCCAGGTGTCCCCTGGCTATACAGCTTCGAGTTGCGTCCTGAGCCTTTGGAGGCCATCCCTGATTCTGGATTTGATCGTGGGCAGCGGTACACAGAGCTTCACGGAGATCTCCCGGTAGGTCAACGAACCGAAATAGGCAAGGACAATGGATTCGCGCTGCAGATTCGATAGGCATGCCAACGAAGCGACGAGGATCCGGGCGTCCATCTTGTCTGCCACGGAATCGTGTACGCCGTCGTAAACGCTCGGCTCGGTCACTGCCCATCGATGGTCACGGTCGCGGCTACTTTGGTTTGCCCGTACTTTGTCGACTGCCCTTCGGTGGGCGATGGTCATCAGCCAGGCCGTCGGAGTGCCAGTGGCCGGCAGGTATTTCGCTGCGTCCTGCCAGACGACGATGAATATTTCCTGGACCACTTCCTCGCTGAGCTCCCGGTCAATGATGACGCGCTGGACCAATCCTGTGACCCGTCGGGATGTCCGGCGGTAGAACTCACTGAATGCCTGATGATCGCCCTGTGCTGTGCGCAGCAGCAGACCGGCAAGAAAGTCCCGTGCCTGGTCGGTCGGAGGTGGAACATTCTGCTCAGCCAAACGGTTCATGGAGCCCTTCAGATATGAGACCGACAACCAAGGGAACAGAGGACGGCCACCGCGAGAGTGCCTGCCTACCGTCCCGGAACAGTCGGCGTTTCAACCTCGAGGTGCAGGTCGGTGTCACACGTTGGGCACCAGGGACGTTTTCCCCGTGGCTATGCGCGTCCAGGGGAACGTAACTGCTTGACGCTGTTGCCATGGCGGGGTTCAGACCCGGGCCCGGTAGCTGGTCAGGATGTAGTCCGCGGCCGCCGGTCCCTTCATGCGCAGGCCTTGTCCGGGACCGGTCCGCTGGCTCATTGCTTCCCAGAAGACGTGTTCTGCCTGTGGCGTGTTTTGGGATACGAAGCACCAGCTGGTGTACAGCCCATAAAAGGAGTCCCCGTCAAGAGTCGCGTCGGATTCCGGGTCGCGGTAAGTGGCTTCCTGGAGGAACTGGTCGAACTGCGAATATGCCATGATGGCTCTTTTCAACAAGGTGCGGTGTCCGCCGTTTGGCTACAGCGGGCTCAAAACTCGGCGCCCTGCACAAGGACGCTAAGCGGAACCGCCAGATCATTGTCCGGCGGAGAAACAGAAGGTGAGGCAGAATCAGCTACTTCCCGGCGCGGGGGCCGGAAGAGCGCGTGTCAGGCGTGGTTGTGGCTTCGGTTGCTGGCCTTCGCCAGGCCGCTACCGGCCAGAGCGGCGACGCCCCCGTGGTCGGAGATGAGGGAAAAGGCCATACGTTTGGCAAACACGGCTGCCTCTCGGTCTCCTTCGACCGCTGAGATAATGGATCCCTTCGTCAGGATGTGGCAGGAGCGGGCAAAAACGTCCGGATGGTCGAGACCCGCCTCTGCGGCGAGAGTTCGCATGAAGGCCCTTACTTCGGCCAGATAGCTGATGGATGCCTCTCCTAGGGGATGGGTGGGGCCCATTTCCAGCATGGTGCTCACGAAGGCGCAGGCCTGGAAGTCATCCCGGCGAAACCACCCGTCCAGAACATCGAAAATGGCCAGTAGCTGGGCCGTTGGGTCCTCAGACCTCCTTCTGCATTCAGCGATGATCTGCTCGACAGTAAGGTCCTGATGGCAACGTTCCAGAAAGGCTAGGACCAACTCATCCTTGGAGGTGAAGTGTCCATAGAACGTGGCCTTGGCGACCCCTGCGCGCAAAATTAGCTCAGCTACGCCGACATCGCGGATGCCACGCTGCGCGAACAACTCGTAGCCGGCAGCCAATATGCGCTCCCGCGCGCCAACGGAAGACGGCCGTGAAGTGGCAGAGGTGCCAATCGAGTCAGTTAAAGAGCTCTGAGCGTGTTCCATCACCAGCAGACACTACACTCAAACCAGACAGACCGGTCAGTACGGCGTTGGAAGACCGAGCCGCTTCCGGACCCTACCCGCTGCCGCCGGACTCCGCTCATCGTCCTGGTGGCACCCCGCACTGTCGAACCGACCGCATCAAGCTTTTTCCCCCCCTTGCTGGACTTCATCGATATTGACGAGGTCTACCGCCGGCAAATTTTCATACCCAGTTAACGCAGCAGGCGCTCGCGTCGTGGATAGCTCGCACCATCGCTCCGACCCGGCCGAGTTCCGAACGCGTGAGCGGATCCGAATCGAGCGCAAGTCGCTCGGGAATGAACTCGGTGACTTGCCCACCCTGCGCGTCTTGGCCGTGGGCAGAGGAAACATCGACACCCGCCTCCCGAACTGCTGTCAGGAGGGCGAGGACACGGGGGGTGGCATCGGTCCAAGGTGCGGACGATCGACCTAACACGGACGACAACGCCGCTGGCATTGTCTCAGTTGAGTAATTGCTCGTCTTCCACAGCGAAAGACTAGCTTGCGAAAGTCGGCTGCCCATAAGCCGGTCGATCACCGTGCCGCGGAAGCCCGCCGACGCAGCTGTCATTTTCCGAAGTCGTCTACACGAAATGTCCAAAGTCGTCTGCACGGCCCACCACATGTCCGTATGGGGAACCTTGGGTTCTTGCGGTGATTGCAACACTTAGCGGATGGGTGTTGTTGTGGCGAGGTATTCGATTTACGTAAGACCGGATTTGCTGCAGGTGTTTTGGGCCGGGATGCAGGCCGGTGATTTCATCACGGATGCTGTGGTGCCGATCAATACGAGCAGGCGGACTGGGCGCCGTGTCCTGGCGGAGGCCGGGGGTGTCAGGCCTCGTCGCGGCCGGGATCTGAAGGGCCGGTGCCTGACCTTCGCCCAGCGTGAAGAGATCGCGGTGCTGCGCGCCCAGGGAAGCTCCCTAAGGGCGATCGGGGCCCTGATCGACAGATCGNTCGCAGGACGCCTGCAGGTTGAGTTCCCCGATGAGCCGGAGATGAGGGTGTCACCCGAGACGATCTACCAGTCCCTGTACGTGCAGTCCCGCGGGGCACTCAACCGTGATCTGACCGCGTGCCTGCGCACCGGGCGGGCGGTCAGGCAGCCCTGCAGGAAAGCCGGTCAGCGGAAGAACCGGATCCCGGGCATGATCAACATTTCCGAACGTCCTCCCGAGGTTCAGGACCGTGCCATGCCAGGGCATTGGGAGGGGGACTTAATCATCGGCAAGGGGAACCAGTCCGCGATCGGGACCCTGGTGGAACGGACCACTAACTACACGATGCTCGTGCACCTGCCGGA
This sequence comes from Pseudarthrobacter adonitolis, assembly GCF_055412845.1. Classification (NCBI taxonomy): domain Bacteria; kingdom Bacillati; phylum Actinomycetota; class Actinomycetes; order Micrococcales; family Micrococcaceae; genus Pseudarthrobacter; species Pseudarthrobacter adonitolis. The sequence continues at coordinate 10,777 of NZ_JBVAYW010000034.1, forward strand.
CGGGTACAGGGCCGAGCAGATCCGTGATGCGCTGGTCGCGAAGATCAAGACGCTTCCCGAGGCGCTGCGGCATTCCCTGACCTGGGATCAGGGCATCGAGATGCAGGACTGGAAAACCGTGAAGATGGACACCGGCATCGACATCTACTTCTGCGACCCGCACTCGCCCTGGCAGCGCGGCATCAATGAAAACACGAATGGCCTGCTCCGCCAGTATTTCCCCAAGGGCACGGACCTGGGCATCCACAGCCAGGCAGACCTCGACTGGGTTGCCCAGGAACTCAACGACCGGCCACGCAAAAGACTAGAGTTCAAAAAACCGATCGAACTGATCGAAGGCCTCCTGTTGCAATGACCGCCTGAATCCGCCGAACCCTGAACGGGCGGACAGCAAAAGGAAAAACGGCACACGCCTTCTGCGCTCCAACTCGGTTTCGTCTCCGCCGAATCATTGCCGTCAGCTGGAACGGTACCAGCAAGTCTCGCCCACCGGGAAGCTGCGGCCCAACGGTGAAAAGCTCATTTCCCGGTAAACGCTCCGATTGCGGCTGCGTCGTGGCGGACTTGGTCCAGCATCGACACCGAGGACCGTGGCGGAAGCGTCCGACAAGGGGTGTGACTATTAGTTGCGAACGGCGGTTTTTCACAGCTTAGTCCCGGGTGTATCCACACTCGCGACACGGGGGACCCGAAAGTCCGTTGGCCCCATGTCGGTGTCTCTGCAGTGGTCAGCTGCGGTGTCCTCGTCAGATCCAATAGGTCGGGTAGTTGGCTCCGCGTAGCTCAGATCTGAGGATTCCAAAACCGACGAGGATGCACGCGGCGATGCCGGCGCACACCACGAAGGAAACCTGTCCCGTCGTGGCCATGGTACCGATGACTGCGGTGGCGGCCGCCGGTGAATGAGGCATCCTCAACAGCAGCATCGCCCCTATGGCTAGACCGCCGGCAATCGCGGCAGCCCAGATCGAATGGCTGACCAGCCCCGTGCCGACACCGACCAAGGCGGAAACGACCTGGCCGCCGATCACGTTCCGGGGCTGGGAGAGGGGCAATTGGGGGGCCCCGGCCACGAGTGCCATGGACGCGGCCATCGGAGGGATGAGCAGGAGGTGGCCCGACAGCTTACCCAGCAGTACGAGGCAGACCAGGGCGGCCACGCTGGTAAGGGTCGCTACAACGAGGGTTGCCGCCGGAAGCCGGCCAGGAGCTTGGGAGGACCAGCGTGAACGGGGTTTGGGGGGATCGACGGTTGCGGCAGTTGATAGGGCAGGACTCGTAGCGGGCATAATTTCTCCTGACGTTGCTAATGCTATAGATCGCTTAGAACGTTAGCAGAAGGCCTCTGAAGGTGGAAGAATGAAGGTATGACCCAACAGCAGCTCGTCACCGGACAACGGCTGGCCCTGGATCTGGTGAACAGCACCTACATCGAAGGAGGAACCCGCGGGCGGCTGGTTGACTCGATTAATTCCTCGGAGCTGTTGCAGGACTGGTGCGCACAACGAGCAGATGAGCTAGCACCCGCCGGTCAGTTGGGGAAGCTCGATGACGAGGACCTGGACCACGTCCGCGGACTGCGGGCAGCGATCAGACGCGCCTTGGATGCCCTGCTGTACGACCATCAGATTGACCCAGACGACGCCCAGACTGTGTCAGACAATGCAGCGCGGGCCCACCGGATCGTGGCGCTCTCCCCTAACCTCGAGATGCGTTATGACTGGTCGGAATTCGACTTCGGGACACGAGTGATCACGCTGATCGCGGAGGACGCTGTCTCCCTGCTTGCAGGGAGGGCCGCGGGAGTCCATGCGTGCCAGGCCCCAGGATGCATCATGTACTTCGTCCCCACCACAGAGCGGCGGCGGTGGTGCAGCACGAAATGCGGCAACAGGGCCCGTGTCGCCCGACACCAACGAAGTTGAAGCCACAAAGGGACCTGCTGGTAGCTGCTCTCCCCGACTCCTGACGTATTCAACGCTGCGAGGCAGGTACTCGCGAACCTGGTCTCGACAACGAGGTGTCCCATGTCCTTATGGAGGGGAACTTCTCGTTAGAGGAACGCTATACGGGCGGGATGCCCCTCAGGAAGGTCCAACGGGACAGATTCGCCGCAGCATGTTGTCCCGAACGAGGACAAAACGGCACCGTCGTGAGGATCGCGAACCAGCACATGGTCCCTGCGCCCATCCACACCACGATCCACCACGCCCTGAGCATCTTGACAAGGGCTAAGCACTAGGAAGAAAGGCCCCCTCCGGTTCCGGCTAAACCGCGACGCCAGGTTAGGCGCCTTTGCGGGCGCAAGCCGCCCTTGATCAGTCACAATTCGCGGACAGACCTCCGGCTGCGTTCATCAGGGCCGGGGCCGTGTAGCATTCCTGTATAACGTGACGCAAGTCACGAGACCTGAGAGCAGCAGGCAGGGTCGTAATGAGCTGGCATCGATCGATGTCGGCTTTTTTGTGGTCGGACTAGATCATCAGCCATGTGTAACGCACATCCATCTGTCTTTCGGATCTTTTTTCCGCAATACGGAAGTTGAGAAACGGCTATGAGCAGCAACATCACCCTCGGCCACAACCAGTACGGAAAGGCCGAAGTCCGGGTCGTCAAAATCACCCGCGACACAGACCGCCACGAGATAGAGGACCTGAACGTCACCTCGCAGCTGCGCGGCGACTTCGAGGCCGCCCACCGCGAGGGCGACAACGCCCACGTGGTGGCAACGGACACCCAGAAGAACACCATCTACGCCTTTGCCCGTGAAGGCGTCGGCTCCCCCGAAGCTTTCCTCCTGCGCCTCGGCGAGCACTTCACCTCCAGCTTCGACTGGGTCACCGGCGGCCGCTGGGAAGCCGAGTCCTACAGCTGGGACCGGATCCAGGCGCACGGCTCCGAACACGACCATTCCTTCGTGCGCAACGGCCAGGAAGTCCGCACCGCCGTCCTGGTCCGCGACGGCGCCGCAACGCACCTGATCTCCGGACTCAAGGACCTGACCGTCCTGAAGACCACGCAGTCCGGCTTTGTGGGCTACCCCAAGGACAGATACACCACCCTCCCGGAAACCACAGACCGCATCCTGGCCACCGACGTTTCCGCCCGCTGGCGATACAAGACCGGGACGGACTTGAGCACCCTGGACTTCAAGAAGAGCTACGAGGACGTCAAGGGCCTCCTGCTCGAGGGGTTCACCGAGAAATATTCCCACGCCCTGCAGCAGACGCTGTTCGACATGGGCACCAAGGTCCTGGAAGCCCACAGCGAGATCGACGAGATCAAGTTTTCCATGCCCAACAAGCACCACTTCCTGGTGGACCTCTCGCCGTTCGGGCTCGACAACCCCAACGAGGTCTTCTTCGCAGCCGACCGGCCATACGGCCTGATCGAGGCCACGGTCCAGCGCGACGACGCCACGCCGGCGGACATCGCCTGGTCCGGCATCGCCGGGTTCTGCTAAAAACGCCGGCTACAGCCAGCAGCTACCGGGTCCCCTTCGCCTGAGCGGAGGGTCCCGGTACCGAAAGGAATGAGTATGGACCAAAACCTCCCGGGAACGGTGAATGACACCGAAGCCCCAATGGACGCCGCACACCGTGAAGCCCACATCATCCCCGGCAGCTTCGAAACAACCAACGAGGAACCCGGCCAACCTGTTTCCGGTGACGGCTCAGTCGAGGCGGATGCTACTACTGCGGTCAAGGCACCCCGAATCTCGAAACGGTGGAAGGAATGCTTCAAAGTAGGTGAGCACGTCAGCTTTATCGCCGAAGGAATCAAAGGAACCGGGACAATAGACGCCTTGATGCCGGACAATTCCGTCTTATGGATCTGGGCAGACGGTGGCCTGGGCCGCCGGATGCTCCACCCGGGAAGAGGCACCTCCATCCAGACAAACAGGCCAGCACTGGAATTGGCCTAGCCCAGCAGGACCCGAAGTGCAGCGGCAGAGGTGACCGCTGCAAAGGAAATACTCGTCGACTCCGTCTGACCAAGAGCAATATCCAAACCTCACAGCTCGTTCCAGCTCAAGCTGGCCTTGTTGTGTTGGAGCGACTGGGTGAAGGTCACCCCGTCCCAAATTCGACCTTGGCTGAGGTGTACGGCCTCTCTCCGACGTACTTGAATAAGCACCTTCAGGCCCTATCACGGCACGGCTTGCTGATATCGACCCCCGGTTCCGCCGGAGGATTCTCCCTATCACGGCCCGCAGCTAAAATCACCCTCGCTGATGTTGTGGAGGCGCTCGATGGAGATGAACCAATATTCCGCTGCACGGAGATCCGGTGTGATGGATTGTTCCACGCACGCTCGGCCGAGATTCGGGCGAGTGGATCGTGTGGCATCGCTGCGGCCATGTGGCAGGCCGAGCGGTCCTGGCGATCGAGCTTGGCTACCGTGTCGATCAGTGATCTCGCCGGTGGCGTTGACGCGCTCAGCGGCCAGAAACTAAACGAATTCGTAGAAGATAAGAACTGGAAAGTTGGTCGTGACATATGAGGATCGCAGTATTGGGAGCTACCGGAACCGCCGGCACGCGCACGGTGAGCCTGCTTGCGAAGGAGGGGATTTCCGCGGTGGCAGTATCGCGTTCGAACGGCATAGATCTCATCACCGGTGAGGGACTGAGCGAAGCTCTGCGCGGGGTCGATGTGGTGATTGACGCCTCCAATGCCTTCCCTCAGGACGACAGGATGGGACTGCATGAGGCGCTCACATCAGCGACCCGGAACGTTGTGAAAAATTGCGCCGACCAAGGGGTGGGCCACCTGGTATTCCTATCCATCGCCGGAATAGAAGACACGGTCTTTGACGAATTCCCCTACTATGCGGCAAAGCGTGCGCAAGAGGGAATCGTTGACGAGAGCCCTATTCGCTCAACCATCGTGAAGTCCACGCAGTGGCACGAATTCGCGGCAAACCCGGCAGCAGTCACCTTCCTGGACGACGAAGTCCTCGTCGAGGACTGGCTCATTCAGCCAGTGGCCGCGGACACCGTCGCAGGCGTTCTCGTGGAAACGGCCCTCAATGCCCCCGGCTCCGTAGTCAAAACCATCACAGGGCCCGAAAAGATCCGACTTCCTGAACTCACCTCCCGCATGCTAGCCCGGAGTGGGGACCCCCGGAACGTCCGGGCAGTGGCTCCCGCCTTGGATGCGCTCTCCGAGGGCGTACTGCTTGCTCCCGCCCACGCCACGGCATTAGGACCCGATATCAGCACCTGGTTAGCGTCACTGCATACGGAAGTGTGAGAGCGCCGATTCCACCGGAACCTCTATGACCACACGGCGGTGTCTCTTGGGGAACCTCTACCGAGCCATCGCGTCATGCACTTGTCCTGCTAGCTAGGGAGTTGGTGGCGGGGACGATTGCCGGCCGTCGTTTGCAGTGCTCCGAAGAAGGCGCTGATGCAGGCAGCAACAGCGCCGGGTTCTTCTTTTGCCATGAAGTGTCCACCGTGCGGCAGCACCTCAAATGAACGGATGTCGGTGTAACACCGCTCGGCCAACGACCGCGGGTATCCCAGGTCCCCTTGAGCGACACCGATCCCCGCCGGCACACGGACGATCGGCCGTTCTGCACGGTGCCGGAAGTCGTAATACGAGAGGAACGACGAGCCAATGCTCTGAGTGAACCAGTACAGGGAGACAGTGGTTAGCAGGTCGTCGCGCGCGAACTTCTCCTCCAACGTCTGAACATCTGCCCCGCTGCTACGGTCGCTCCACGCTCGAAACTTTTCCACGATCCACGCTGCCAATCCTGCTGGCGAGTCGTTGAGTGCAGCGGCGAGAGTATCCGGGCGGGTCGATTGGATGCCCTGGTAGCCGACCTCTCCCTCCCACTCCTTATCCAGCCATCTGATGAAAGCGGTCTCGGCCTCTGTAG
>NZ_JBVAYW010000035.1:0-15832 GCF_055412845.1 Pseudarthrobacter adonitolis
AGGTGATGGCATCCTCGACAACACCAACGGCAACAGCACCACCGCCGACATCGAAGCCGACATCGACCTGGGCCTCGGCCTAGGTGATGGCATCCTCGACAACACCAACGGCAACGGCACCACCGCAGACATCGAAGTTGACGTCGACCTGGGCCTGGACACCTCTGGCATCCTTGATGACGTGAATGTTGATGTTGATGGATCCGTCATCATCGGCGGCGGCACCGATGGTAGTGGAACCCCAGGTACCGAAACTCCCGGTACGGAAGAGCCCGGCACCGACACAACGGACCCGGGAACAGGCACGACGGGTGGTACCGACACCACGGACCCGGGAACCGGAACTACAGGCGCCACGGGATCTAACACGACCGGCATCACCGTTCTTCCCGCCGGCACCACCACGGGTTCGGTATCTGCCGCGCTAAACAACAGGGGCAGCACCACGGGCAACACCACAGGCCAGGGCGGCACCGCCACGCTGGCCAAGACGGGCATGGATGCGTCACTGATCCCCGTCGCCCTCATCCTGCTGCTTGCCGGGCTTCTGATGCTCAAGCGGCGCCGGAAAGCATAAGCGGACTCCGCAGTCAGCGGACTGCGGCACGTAAAGCCGTCACCGCACCGGCTGTGCCGTTCGCGGCCTAGCCAGCTTTCCAAATAGGAGGTGGTCACCGGAGAGCTCAATTACCAGCACTTGTCCTTGTGACCGGAGGTCCGGCTGCGAAGGTCCTGATGACTTCTCAGCCGGGCCGTCCGCGCGCCGGCAGACGGCTTCATGGATGCCATACCGGCCGGTATTATTGAGGAAGAAAAGTGCCGCAGCGCACCGGGAGGAACTGGTCATGGTGGCGGATTCGCCTAGCTCCATCAAGAATGACGTGCTCGGCGGACGGTATCGACTGGGCGAGGTTATCGGCCGCGGCGGCATGTCATCCGTGTACCGCGCAGTGGACGAAAACCTGGGCAGGGACGTCGCCCTGAAGCTCTTTGCTCCACAGGCACCAGATGCCAATGAGCTCAAGCGCCAGGAAGCCGAAATCCAGCTGCTGGCAACGCTCAACCATCCCAGCCTGGTCACGCTGTTCGACGCAGGCATCGATACGCGTGTCCCGGATGAACCTCGCCCGTTCCTGACCATGGAACTCGTGGAGGGGCAGGATCTCCGCAGCCGGATCAGGCATAGTGCAGTTCCCTTGGGCGAGCTTGCAGTCATAGGGGCAGGCGTTGCTGACGCACTGGCCTACGTGCACAGCTTGGGCATCATCCACCGTGACATCAAGCCCGGGAACATCCTGCTGGTGCAGGTCCGTCCGGGCGAACCGTTACGACCCAAACTCACGGATTTTGGCATCGCAAGGATCGCGGATTCAGCCCGGCTGACCGCCACGGGAACCATGGTGGGCACGGCCGCGTATCTCAGTCCGGAGCAGGCTATGGGGTCGCCTTTGTCTCCCGCCACTGATATCTACTCGCTGGGTCTGGTACTCCTGGAATGTGTCAAGCAGACCGTTGAGTTCCCGGGCAGCGCGGTTGAATCCGCAGTGGCGAGGTTGCACCGCGCACCGGAGTTCCCGGCTGACCTGCCTGCGGAATGGGCTGATTTGATCCGCTCCATGACTGCCATCGAACCACTGGAACGTCCTGCCGCGGCCGACGTTGAATCCGTTCTGCGTCAGGCCCTGGTGTCACCGCTGTCCGCACCGGGCGAGCTCGCGCCGGAGACCACCCGGGTGCTCCCGGCCATGCCGTTCAGGCCGCCGTCCATCGCCATCACCGCTGAATCAGATCTGCCTGGAGACCAGGCCAGCAACAGCCAACCGGACGTCACCCGTGGTTCCGAAGCACGCGGCTGGGTCCCGGACTTGTCTCGTCTCCGCCGCACCGGAAGGCGGTTCTGGACGGTCACCGCGTTGGGCGTGCTAGCCGCTGGAGCAGCCGCCACGGCGCTGACCTTCAGCCTGGCACCTCAGTCACCGCCCGACGTCGTTCCTTACCCCGCCGTCACCGGCACCTTGGGTGACCACCTCAAGGAACTTCAGGAGAGCGTGGAACCATGAGCCTTGCACAAAATGACCGCTGGCGTGCTGCGGCAGCCAAAGGCCTGACGGCTGCAGCAACCCTTCTGCTCGCCGGTTCTGTGTCCGGGTGTGGTCCCGCCGAGACCGGCCTGCAACGTGATACCGCACGCCAGCTCCAGGAAAGGGTCCTCGGCGTCAGCCAGGCTGCGGCCGTCAATGACCTGTCCGGCGGACTGGCAGCCTTGGATAGCCTCGAGGCCGATCTTGCGTCCACTGTGGGGAGCGGACAGGTTTCGGAGGAACGCCGGCGCAGCATCACCAAGGCCGCCGCTGCTGTCCGCGCACACCTGACGGCGGCCAAGGCCGTAGCCGACGCCGCAGCAGCGAAGGCTGCAGAGGACGCGGCCGCGGCACAAAAGCAGGCAGAGGCGGATGCCGCTGCGGCTGAGGCCGCCAAGGTGGCCCCCGCGCCGGCAGCTCCTGCGCCTGATGAAGACAAGGGAAATAGAGGCAAAGGCAAGGACGGCTGACGGGCAGACGGACGGCCGGTCATGTTCTTAACTCACCCGTGCTTCATCCGGTCCCGTCGACTAGACGAAAAGGCGGCGCCCCGGGTTCCCGGGGCGCCGCCTCTTAAGGTCCTGTTCCGCTTAGTTTAGGGTCGCAATGACCTTGTTCAGCGTGGCGGACGGACGCATCACGGCCGAGGCCTTGGCCTCATCCGGACGGTAGTAACCGCCGACGTCCACCGCTGAGCCCTGCACCGCGGCCAGTTCGCCCACGATGGTCTCCTCGTTGGAGGAAAGCTCCTTGGCCACAGCCGCGAACGATGCCGCCAGCTCCGCGTCCTCGGTCTGCTTGGCCAGTTCCTCGGCCCAGTAGCGGGCAAGGAAGTAGTGGCTGCCACGGTTGTCCAGCTCGCCGGCGCGGCGGCTCGGGGACTTGTTTTCCAGAAGGAAGGTCCCCGTCGCCTTGTCCAGGGTGTCTGCCAGGACCTGCGCGCGGGCGTTGTCCGTAGTGGTGGCCAGGTGTTCGAAGCTGACGGCCAGAGCCAGGAATTCACCCAGGCTGTCCCAGCGCAGGTGGTTTTCCTTGAGCAGCTGCTGGACGTGCTTGGGGGCCGATCCGCCGGCGCCGGTCTCGAAGAGTCCGCCACCGTTCATCAGCGGAACAACCGAAAGCATCTTGGCGCTGGTGCCCAGTTCCAGGATGGGGAACAGGTCCGTGAGGTAGTCGCGCAGCACGTTGCCGGAGACGGAGATGGTGTCCTCGCCCTTGCGGATGCGCGCCAGGGTGAAGGCCGTTGCCTTCACCGGGGACATGATTTCGATCTGGAGGCCCTCGGTGTCGTGGTCCTTGAGGTATTCGTTGACCTTGGCGATGAGGTTGCGGTCGTGCGCGCGGGTCTCTTCCAGCCAGAACACTGCGGGCGTCTTGGAGGCGCGGGCGCGGGTGACGGCCAGCTTGACCCAGTCGCGGATGGGGGCATCCTTGGCCTGGCAGGCGCGCCAGATGTCGCCGGGAGCAACCTCATGTTCGATCAGTACGGCGCCGGAACCGTCAACGATCTGCACCGTGCCGGCTTCCTGGATCTCGAACGTCTTGTCGTGGCTGCCGTATTCCTCGGCGGCCTGGGCCATCAGGCCGACGTTCGGGACGGTTCCCATGGTGGTGGGGTCGAAGGCGCCGTGGGCGCGGCAGTCGTCCACAACAACCTGGTAGATGCCGGCGTAGGAGCTGTCCGGAAGGACCGCCAGGGTGTCGGCTTCCGTGCCGTCCGGGCCCCACATGTGGCCGGAGGAGCGGATCATGGCGGGCATCGAAGCGTCCACGATGATGTCGGAGGGCACGTTAAGGCTGGTGATGCCCTTGTCCGAGTCCACCATGGCCAGGGCGGGACCGTCGTCGAGACCCTTCTGGATGAGCGCCTTCACGCCTTCACGGACGTCCTCCGGCAGCTCCTCAAGGCCGCTCAGGATGGCGGCCAAGCCGTTGTTGGGGCTCAGGCCGGCGGCGGTGAGCTGCTTTCCGTAGGTCTCGAACAGTTCGGAGAAGTAGGCCTTCACCACGTGCCCGAAGATGATGGGGTCCGAGACCTTCATCATGGTGGCCTTCAGGTGGGCGGAGAACAGGACGCCCTCTTCCTTGGCGCGGACTACCTGGGCTGCCAGGAACTCGTCCAGCGCTGCGGCGCGCATTACAGTGCCGTCGATGACTTCACCGGCCAGCACGGGGAAGGCCTTCTTCAGGACCTTGACTGAGCCGTCTTCGCGGACGAGCTGGATGGCGATGGTGCCGTCGGACTCGATAACCACGGACTTCTCGTTCGCGCGGAAGTCGTCAGCCGTCATGTGGGCAACGTTGGTTTTGGAATCCGCGGACCAGGCACCCATGGAGTGCGGGTTCTGGCGGGCGTAGTTCTTGACGGACAGCGGTGCACGGCGGTCCGAGTTTCCCTCGCGCAGGACCGGGTTCACAGCGGAGCCCTTGATCTTGTCGTAGCGGGAGCGGATGGCCGTTTCCTCGTCCGAGGAGGGGTTGTCCGGGTAATCCGGCAGGGTGTAGCCCTGGCCCTGAAGCTCGGCGACGGCGGCCTTCAGCTGCGGGATGGAAGCGCTGATGTTGGGCAGTTTGATGATGTTCGCGTCCGGCGTCTTTGCCAGTTCACCCAGTTCAGCAAGGGCGTCACCAATCTGCTGTTCCGGGCTGAGGTAGTCACTGAACACGGAGATGATGCGGCCTGCGAGCGAAATGTCACGGGTCTCCACCTCCACACCTGCGGTCGAAGCAAACGCCTCGATGATCGGCAAGAACGAATACGTAGCCAGCATCGGCGCTTCGTCGGTGTGGGTATAGATAATCTTGGACATGCGCGGGCGTCTCCCTGGAGGTCGGCTGATTTTTTGGAAATTTTGTTCTATTTCGCCACCCCCTAACTTACCTGAGGACACGGCTTTGGACCGTACCGGGGCGGCCGGGCGGCCCTGCATTACAGCGGATTGTGGCATGGGAGAACGCCCGACGGCGCTGCGCGCCCCGGGCGGCCGGCCGCCGTCGTGCTTGACCTCCGGGAGCCACCGGCGCAGGTGAGGATCCGGTCAGCGACTCTTGTGGGGTATGTCACTGGGCCAGAGCCGCACGTATTTGGGGTCCTGACGGCGCAGCTCGTCCGTCGCCGTGAAGGTATGGACAGGGTCGACGTCGCGCAATTGCAGGGCTGCGGCGTAAGCCTCAACATCCGGGGAAGCACTTGGCCCCCGCCGTCGGCTGTTACGTGCCTGCCATTAACGGCGGTCCTTTTGGCGGACTTCCAGAATGCAATCACGAGGGAGCCCAATTCGCTGAGAGTCCGGAGCCCAGATCGGACGTACCAATATAGGAGAAAAATACCTTTCGGCAGCCGTTTTCGCCAGAGCGGCGCACCAGAGCTCGATCGTGACCGTCTGCCCGGGACCATACCCGGGACGTCACTACTATTTACAAATTTGTCATACGTCGATAGGTTCGAGGGGTCACCCGGCGGGCCGTCCCGGGCCCCCTCCACCCGTTTTAGACAGGACCATAATGACGCGAACCAGCTCCCTGGCTGCCAGCCTCCTGAGCCTTTCGGCAGCCGCCATAATTGCGCTGGTTAGCGCCGGAGGCGCTCACGCTGCCCCATCGGCGTCGGACGATAAAGCAGTGCCTTCGGTTGCCAGCGCAACGGCGGACAGCACCGGCGCGGCAGACTACTGGACATCAGACCGCATGCGCGCCGCGATTCCCGGTGATGTCCTGGCCAGCAAGGCGCTGGAACGCGGTAAATCATCCAGCGCGGCGAGCGTGCTGAAGGGACCTGAAACCAAGGTGACGGGCACCAAGGGCAAGCGCTCGCTCGCGCAGCCTGCGGACCCGGTAGCCCACATCGGTAAGGTGTTCTTCACCCTCGGCGGCGCAAATTACGTCTGCTCCGGGAATGCCGTGTCGGCGTCGAACAAGAGCACCGTTGCCACGGCCGGACACTGCCTCAACGAGGGTCCCGGCGCGTTCGCCACCAACTTCATTTTTGTCCCCCAGTACCAGGACGGGGTGGCCCCCTACGGCGCGTGGTCCGCCAACGAGTACTTCACGCCCACCCAGTGGAGTGCCGGTGGGGACATCAGCTACGACACCGGCTTCGCCGTGATGGATCCGCGGCAAGACGGCGCGCTGCTGGAGGACGTCGTCGGCGGCTCCGGCGTGGCATTCAATAAAGCCCGTGGCCTGCAGTACACGTCCTATGGCTACCCGGCCGCCACGCCTTTCAACGGCGAGCGGCTTTGGAGCTGCACCGGCACGGCCACCAATGACAAGAACAACCCGCAGTTCGCTACCCAGGGAATCCCGTGCGACATGACCGGAGGCTCTTCAGGCGGCCCATGGTTCATCGGCAGCGGCTCCGACGGCTTCCAGAACTCCGTCAACAGCTACGGCTACAGTCCGAAACCCGTAATGTACGGCCCGTACTGGGGCAGCGTCATCGAAGAGACCTACTACAGTGCCGCAGCAGCCTAGGAAAACCTCGTCTGACGAGGCATCCGGGAACGGATCCGTCAGCCACAGCAAATCGGAGCAGACCCACGACGAGATCCTCGCGTACTGGACCAAACAGCGAATGGCCGACGCCAAGCCCCGGGAGCTTCGGCTTCCGGAGGGGGGTCCGCGCCTCATGCAGCGGGGCGCGGACCCGGCACCACGTCCTTCCTAGGTGCCCATTAAGGCCCGACGGCGCCTGTCCCCTCAGCGGAGACAGGCGCCGTCTTTCGTTCTAAACCCTGGGCCCACGCCGGCAGGGTTCCCTGACCGAGCTTGCGAGGTTAGGGAGCCGGTGGGGACTAGTGGAAGAAGTGGCGGGCACCCGTGAAGTACATGGTGATGCCGGCCGCGTTGGCTGCGGCGACGACTTCCTCATCCCGGACGGAACCGCCTGGCTGGACCACGGCGCGGACGCCGGCGTCGATCAGGATCTGCAGGCCGTCAGCGAACGGGAAGAACGCGTCGGAGGCTGCGACGGCGCCGCGGGCGCGCTGCGGTGCGCCGCTCGCGCTGGTATTGGACGCACCGCCGGCGCCGTCGACGTCGGACTCCACCGAAACACCGAGCGTGTTGGCACGCTCCACGGCCAGCCTGCAGGAGTCCAGGCGGTTGACCTGGCCCATGCCGATGCCCACGGCAGCGCCGTTGTCGGCCAGCAGGATGGCGTTGGACTTGGCCGCACGGCACGCGGTCCAGGCGAAGGCCAGGTCCGCGAGGGTCTTCTCGTCAGCTGCTTCGCCGGCGGCGAGGGTCCAGTTGGCGGGGTTGTCGCCGTCGGCGTCCACCTTGTCGCTCATCTGGACCAGCACGCCGCCGGAAACCTGGCGCATTTCTGCGGGGTAGCGGTCGTAGCCTTCGGGCAGGGCGAGCAGGCGGATGTTTTTCTTCTTGGAGAGGATCTCCACGGCTTCCGGCTCGAAGTCCGGGGCGATGACAACTTCGGTGAAGATGCCGGCAACGGTCTCGGCCATGGCGGCGGTGACCGTGCGGTTGGCAGCGATCACGCCGCCGAAGGCGGAGACGGGGTCGCAGGCGTGGGCCTTGGCGTGGGCGTCGGCGATCGGGTCTGCAGCATCAGCCGAACCAACGGCGACACCGCACGGATTGGCGTGCTTGATGATGGCGACGGCGGGCCCGGCGAAGTCGAACGCGGCGCGGAGGGCGGCGTCGGCGTCGACGAAGTTGTTGTAGCTCATGGCCTTGCCGTGCAGCTGGTCCGCCTGCGCGATCCCAGCCGGGGCAGCCTTGTCCACGTAGAGCGCGGCCTGCTGGTGCGGGTTTTCGCCGTAGCGGAGGACCTCGGAGCGCTCCAGCGACAGGCCGGCATAGGCAGGCCAGTCGATGACGCCGTCGCCGTCTTCATCCAGGAACTGGCTGGCAGTCCAGGTGGCCACGGCGTTGTCGTAGGACGCTGTGTGCGCGAACGCCCTGGCGGCCAGCCGGCGTCGGGTCTTCAGGTCAAAGCCGCCCTCAGCGGCGGCGGTGACCACGGAGCCGTAGAACGTGGGGTCAACAACAATGGCGACGGCGGCGTGGTTCTTCGCTGCCGAGCGCACCATGGCGGGGCCGCCGATGTCGATCTGCTCAACGACATCGTCCTGCGGGGCGCCGGACTTCACGGTTTCAACGAACGGGTAGAGGTTCACTACCACCAGGTCGAAGGTTTCGATCTCCATGCCGGCGAGGGTTTCCATGTGCGCGGGGACTCGGCGGTCCGCCAGGATGCCGCCGTGGACGCGCGGGTGCAGCGTCTTGACGCGGCCGTCCAGCATCTCCGGGGAACCGGTGACTTCTTCGACTTCCTGGACCGGGATGCCGGCCGCGGCGATCTTCTTGGCCGTGGAACCGGTGGAGACAATCTTCACGCCGGCTGCATGCAGGCCCTTGGCGAGATCCTCCAGACCGGTCTTGTCGTAAACCGAGATCAGCGCCCGGCGGATGGGAACACGGTCGATGGATACACGGTCAGGCTGCGTGAAGGTCACAAAAAGTCTCCGTCTGATCTCGCGGAACAGTGCCGCAGTTGGTGGGGATAGGCCCAGTTTATCGTGTTGTGCAGGTTGCCCCGCTTGCGGCAGCAGTGTGAACGTCAGTGGGCACGGTTAGAGTTTTCTCAGGAGGCTGCGATGAATACTTACACCACTGTGCCCAGCGGCGAACAGGTGGTCCAGGAACTGCCCTGGCGTTGGAAAGTCCAGGGCAGGATCTTCGTGATCGGCGGCCTCGGCTTTATGTTCGATGCCTGGGACGTGACGCTTAACGGCATCCTCATCCCGCTGCTCTCGACACACTGGGCCCTGGCTCCCGGCGAGGTGGCCTGGGTAGGTACGTCCAACCTGATCGGCATGGCCCTAGGCGCGTTTGTGTGGGGCACCATCGCGGACACGATCGGGCGGAAGAAGGCGTTTACGGCCACGCTGCTGATCTTCTCCCTGTTCACCGTTCTGGGCGCCTTCTCCCCCGACTTCATCTGGTTCTGTGTGTTCCGCTTTATGGCCGGCTTCGGTCTGGGCGGCTGCATTCCGGTGGACTACGCGCTGGTGGGTGAGTTCACACCACGTAAACAGCGCGGCAGAGTCCTCACCGCAATGGACGGCTGGTGGCCGGTGGGCGCTGCCCTTGCCGGCTTTGTGTCAGCCGGTCTCGTGGCCGTATTCGGCGACTGGCGGCTGACCATGCTGGTGATGGTGCTGCCTGCGCTCCTCGTGTTCTGGGTCCGGCGCAGTGTTCCGGAGTCTCCGCTGTTCCTCATCCGCAAGGGCCGCCACGAGGAAGCGGCCAAGGTCATCGACGCCCTTGTGGCAGCAACCGGCGCCGAACCCCGCGCCTACAGCCTGCCCGACTCGCAGGAAGTTCCGCGGCTCTCCGCCGGCAGCGCCTGGCAGCAGCTGAGGCTCGTGTGGCAATTCAACTGGAAGATCACCACCGCGGCCTGGGCCCTCTTCTTCAGCATCCTGCTGGTCTACTACCTGTCCCTGACGTGGATGCCGCGGATCCTGATCGGCGCGGGCTTCGCCGAATACAAGGCGTTTGTGACCACGGCGTCCATGGCAGCTGTTGGGCTCTTGGGTGTCGTTGTGGCAGCACTGCTGGTGGAGCGTGTGGGCCGCAAATGGATCCTGGCCATCACCGGCCCGCTGTCCGCGCTGACCCTGGTGATCGTCGCGATTGTGGTGGACATCCCCACGGCCGCGGTGTTCTGGCTGCTGGTGTTCGGATTTGTGGTGCAGATAGCGATTCCCGTGCTCTACGCGTATGTGTCTGAGCTGTATCCGACCGAGCTCCGCGGCACCGGCTTCGGCTGGGCGTCAACGTTTTCGCGGCTGGGGGCTGGTTTTGGCCCGCTCATTTTCGCGAACTACTTCTGGCCAGAGCTGGGCCTGGCCACATCGTTCGCCCTGGCTGGTGGGCTGGTGCTGGTGGCTGTCCTGTGGATGGCGTTCTTCGCCCCCGAGACCAAGCAGCGCCGCCTCGAGTAGCGCCCGCCGTCGCCCCTCATCCCCCTCCGAATGCTCTATCACTTACGGTCGTTCCCAGCCGGCAGAACGACCGTACGTGATAGAGCAGTCGAGGAAATCAGGCGGCGGCGAGGGCTGCCAGGGTGTTGACCAGGAGGCGGCGCTCCACCACCTTGATGCGTTCGTGCAGGGACTCCTCGGTGTCGCCCGATTCAATCGCGACGGCTTCCTGGGCGATGATGGGCCCGGTGTCCACCCCGGCGTCGGCCCAATGCACCGTGCAGCCGGTGACCTTCACGCCGTAGGCCATGGCATCACGAACGCCGTGGGCGCCTGGGAAAGCAGGCAGTAGCGCCGGGTGGGTGTTAAGGTATTTGCCCTTGAAAGCAGCGATGAAGTCGGCGCTGACGATGCGCATAAAGCCTGAGGAGACCACCACGTCCGGGGAGTAGGAAGCGACCCGGGCGGTCAGCGCGGCATCCCATTCGTCGCGTGTGGGGAAGGAGTTGAAGTTGACCACAAAGGTCTCCAGCCCGGCTTCTGAGGAGCGTTCGACGCCGTAGGTCCCTTCCCGGTCGGCACCCACCGCGGCAATTTCGACGTCCAGCTCCCCTGACGTAACGGCGTCGATGACTGCCTGGAGATTGGACCCGGTACCGGAAACGAGGACTACGATGCGCATGGGTCTAGCTTATGGGCACGCTCGCGTAGGCTGGAAAACATGAACAACACCCCGGAACCGGCTGGCCAACAACGGACCAAACAGCCGCTCAGCGAGGCCGCCAAAGGCTCGCTCAACAAAACCCGCAACCTGTTCCGGATCTTCATTGTCACCGTGCTGGGCGCCTTCTTCGTCTACCAGCTCGACGTCAGCTACCTCTGGCTCACCGGTATCCTGACCGCCGCGAGCTTCGTGCTGGGTATCCTCCTGCTGGTCCGGTCGGCCAGGCTCAAGGAGTCCAGGCTTGTCCTGTTCGGCACCATCTCGGGACTGGTGGTATCGCTGATCATGCTGCTGGTCATCCTGGCCACGGCACTGTTTTTCCGCCAGGTCCAGGACTTCCAGACCTGCTCACGGCAGGCCATCACGGACCAGGCACTCTCCAATTGCCGGGTCCAGCTGGAACGCTCGCTGCCGGGGCTCCCGTAACAGCCCCACCAGGAGCCGCCACACCCGAAGCAACCACACCAGCAGCAGCCACGAAAGACTAGCGAGTCAGTTCCGCTTCCTCGTCCACGTGTTGCTGGCGTTCCAGCCACGGTCCGGCTGCGTAACCGATCACGACGCCGATACCCACCTCCGCGGCAATCCAGAGTCCCATCCACAAGGGGTCGGGTCCGATGGAGGTGAGGCGTCCGAGTCCGCCGGAGCCGCGGGCCAGCCAGGCCAGGCCGGCGGCCAGCAGACCGGACACAACCCCGACCAGCGCGCCGAGGGCAAGCGTGGACACCGTGGCTGTGAACCAGCGCGCGTGCAGCTTGATGGAGAGCCATTCGTCGAAGTGGTTTTCGCCTTCGCGCAGGAACCACCAGCCGGCCAGGACTCCCGCCAGGACGGGTACGGCCAGGGACACGAACCCGTAGTCCAGCGGACCTGACGGGATCGCGGCGAAGACTGGGATGGACGGCAGCGGCCCGGTGGCGGTGCCCAGCGGACCCACCTGCGAGCCCACGCCCAGGGCGAAGCCAGACCCCGAGACCCAAGCAAGCGCAAAAACAACGAGGTTGGGGAGGTACCCAAGTTGCGCGATGGTGAGCGCCGCACCCCCTACCGCGCCGGCGTCGAGCGCTTCATAAACAGCAATCACCAGGTTCCAGTGGATAACGAGGTCCACCGCCAGGAGCACACCGGCGAGCGCAAACGCCGCCAGAAGTGCCACACAGCCCGCCTTCGCCGCGGAGCCCAAATAGGAGCCGGCCCAGCGGGAATGCTGGCTGGTACGCGAGATCCAGTCGACCGCGTCGACGCCGATCAGCCGGCTCCACGAGCCTGCCTCCCGGCGGGCTCCGATCACCATGCCGAGGGCGAACGGGATTAGCGGGATCAGCATCGCGAACCAGATGTTAATGACGACGTCGGCCGTGCGGCACACAAAGCCGGTGGCCGCGCCGAACGCCGAGTAGACCACCCAGGACCCGAGCAGCGCCTGCCACAGCTGGTCCGTATAGGAGGCCCGGGCGAGGCGCCGCCCCGCCCGCCAGGCGAGCAGGAACGGGATTAAGGTCAGGCCGAGGGGCACCAGGGTCAGCAGGCCGGAGCCTGAACTGCCGGCAGCGCCAGCCTCACCGGACACGACGGCGAGCTCCAGCGGCACCCCGTGAATCAGCAGCCAGCCCTGGCCGGCGAGGCGGGCCAAGGCATCAAAGGCGGTGTTCTGGAAACCCGCTGTGGCCCACACGGCCACAATGGGAAGCACCGCCAGGAGCGCGGAGATGATGGCAGCCTGCGCCGTTTCGAGGCCTCCCTGCAGCCACAAGGGCATGGGAAGGCCACGGTCTCCGGTCTGATCAGCGCGCAGTTTCATCGTGTCCCATGGTGTCACGGCCGGACCGTCGGACCGGGCTTCGACAGGCTCATTCTCCCTGCGAGACGTGCCTCACCAGAGTTCCTAGTCCGCCGCGCTGATCATGAAACCGTGACCGGTGCGAAGGTGGGCGCAGACCGTCTGGCCCGGCTCCCGCGAGCACACCATGTTGCCGATCCGCACCGCCTGCCCGTCCTCGATCCACTGTCCGGGGAACGTGGGCCCGGCCACGCTCTCCGCTTCCATCGGCGAGACGCCATCCCCGCACAGGCCGTACTGCGCGCCGCCGTCCACCGTGACCACCACATAGCCGCCGAAGTACTGGCTCAGCCCCGCGCATTGGCCCTTGATGTCGGCGGGCCGCGGTGCCACATCGCGCCCGCTGAAGGTGCAGGCGACGTGCCAGGCGAAGCAGCGGACGACGACGGCGGGACCGCCGCCGTAGGTGATGGCGCCGTCGTCGGGCGTTCAGGCTGTCCGGGCACCTCCTCCGGGTCGCTCACCAGCAGCGCGCCGACGGCCGGTGCCCTGCCTCCGGGACCGTGACGCTGCAGGCGGTGGCGAGGAGCAGAAGGGCAGCCGCGAGCACGGAACGGGCGAGGATTGGCAAGGATCGCATAAGGGTCCCAGTCCACCAGAAGACCCCCATCCTGTCGCTGGGCAGAAGTCCCCATCCGGGCTTGATCCAGCGCTTTTTCTAGAGGTCCGCCGTAAAATTGGAATGTCCGCAATCATGGTTGGAGGCAGAAAAAATGACTACCGCATCCCCACATGCACATGGCGTTCATTTTGGGCGCGCAGACGTCCAGAACGCTGGCATGGGAGTAGGTATTGTCTTGTTGTTGGTGGGTGTCCTGGGCTTTATCCCCGGCGTCACCACTCAGTACAGCGAATTGATGTTCCTGGGACCTGTTTCCCATGCCATGTTCCTTGGCGTGTTCCAGGTGTCCATGCTGCTCAATATCGTGCAGCTGGCCATCGGCGCAACGGGCTGGGCGATGTCCCGGACCGAACATGGCGCACGGAACTTCCTCATCGGAGCAGGCGCGCTGTACATCATCCTCAGCATTTTCGGGCTCAGTGTCGGCGTTGACTCGGCGGCCAACTTCCTGTCGTTCAACATGGCTGACAACTGGACCCACCTGGTGCTGGGCGCAGTGATGGTTGCTGGTGGCTGGCTGCTGTCCCGGAACAGGGCCAGCGACAGGAGATAGCCCGGAAATTACAAGCCGGAATACAGGAGCCGCGAATGAGAAATGATCTATAAGTTCTGATTATTCGTCCTACTGGCCGGTGCAGTTGCCGCGTTCCGCGAACAGCTGCACCGGCTTCATTGCGGCCGCTGTCATTTTCAGGAGTCGTCTGCACTGAATGTCAGAAGTCGCCTGCACCAACTCAAGCGCTTCCTATAGGCCAGCGTCATACCTTCGCTCCACCACGAAAATCCGTCAGTTCGCAAGGATCCATTACCGGGCCTGCGTGGCGCTGGCGGCGGATCACCGGCAAGCAGCTTTTCGATACTATCCACGCGCGCTTTGATGGCGGTGTAGACGGCCCGGTTGGCGACCTGCCAGTCACGGATCTTGACGACGATCGCGTCGATAAGATCGCAGCGTATTGCGCATCATCGAGGCAGACGCCTTCCCTGTCCACATCGCTTGAAAAGCAGGGCCTGTGATCGAATCGGCCGCTTTCGTCTGGCCATGTCGTGGACTTCGTCGTGGAGCCCTTTCCCCCGGAAGACCCTGCTGCTGCCCTGCAGACGTCGATGCACTGGCGGCGGGGATGTAGAACCACAGGTTGCCCTCGCAAGTCCTTCAACTGCTGCGGGGAGGCAATCGCAGGAGTGTTGTCGTCAACCAGATAGTTGAGGCTATTACTGATGTCTATCCTGTCGGTCACTGTCATCCGGGCTGCTCCTCCGTTAGGAGTAGCCTGTTGAATACTTGCCGTGGCGTGTAGAGCCTAGAACTTTTCGTGGGCGGTCGTTGAGTTCGTCGGCGATGGAGTCCAGATAGGGCTGGCCGCCCCCAGCGGCGGGCAGTCCGGTCAGGGTGTCAGCGGAGGACGCCGCATACGGCCGGGTCTGTGGCTTCGGCGGGAAGGTTCGGGGTCAGTTCGCTGCCGCCTTCAGGGTCACTGAAGTTGTAGGTCCCGTTGCCGTCGTAGTCCAGCCCGTGGATGACCAGGACGCCTTCGCCGTCCCGGATGGAATCAGCGATCTGCTTGGCTGTGCCAAGGCCGCCGGGCCCGGGGTAGCCTGTCCCGGCGACGTCGGTGAATTCAATGTTGTCCCGGCTGTAGTTGAAGATTCCGTCATGGGATACCGGGAACCTGGCGACATCGAGGAAGCTGGCCGGGGTGGTGTCTCCGGTTGTGTTCAGTGAAACGACAACTGGACCGTACGCCGGTATGCCTTCAACGGTGTTGATGCGCCCGTCCCAGTTGGCGTCCAGGGCAAGG
Organism: Pseudarthrobacter adonitolis; assembly: GCF_055412845.1. Lineage (NCBI taxonomy): Bacteria > Bacillati > Actinomycetota > Actinomycetes > Micrococcales > Micrococcaceae > Pseudarthrobacter > Pseudarthrobacter adonitolis. The sequence goes on from NZ_JBVAYW010000035.1 coordinate 15,022, forward strand.
GTCGGGCACTCGTTCAGTGCGTCGTTGCCGTAGTGGATGTGCTGGGCGTGGGGTGCGTCCGGAGTCAGGCCCTCAGCGTGGACTTCGATGTGTTCAATTTTCTGGTTTTTCACGACGGCGGTTGCGGTGCCGGAAGCACCGGAGCCGTTCAGTTCAGTGAGCACAGCTGTGAGCGTCACCGACTTGTCCGCCGCTTTGCCGTTCTGGGCCAGGACAGGGCCTGCACCCATCGAAACCGCAGTCAGAACCGCTGCTGCCGCTCCACCAATAGCCAGCTTGGAATTTCTTTTCATGTTTTCGCTCCCTATTTAAAGGGCCACCGAGGAATTCGATGGTCTTATGTGATTCGCACCACAACTGCTCGCGGATGGGTCGGGCGCGTCCCCTTTTCGTGGGCCGTCCGGTCTATTGGACAGGCTTCTACCGCATCCGGCAGTCCGCGGTAGCGGGGGTGACGAATAAGGTGTGGGGTAGTTTCCTGATGGGCGCGCCATCCGGCGCGTGGAGGGGACACCATCCCGTTCGAAGGGGATTGTCATGAAAACGATCAACCGTGGTCTGGCCATAGCGGCGGCCGTTTCGCTGGCGGCCATCACCGGGTGCGCCGGACAGGGCGGGGGCTATTCCGCCCCGCCGCCGGCGACCAGCTCCTCTGCCCCGTCAGCTGATGGATCAGCGCAGGCAGCTGAAGGGGTTATCACGATTCGGGATTTCAAGTATGAGGTTCCGGCGTCGGTGAAGCCGGGGGCGATGGTGACGGTGACGAACGCGGACAGCGCCCCGCACACGCTGACCGCCAAGGACAAGGGCG
>NZ_JBVAYW010000036.1:0-15381 GCF_055412845.1 Pseudarthrobacter adonitolis
AACTGGGCATCAACGATTCAATTCGCTCCCATTGGGCATCGGTCAGGACTGCAGTGCGCGACATAGTTCCAGCCTGCCAAAGCCGTCACGAACCAATTGGGAGACACGCCCTAGGTCTGGGGCTCTTCATTCATTCGCAACGCAAGGCATTGAGGCCTGCATTGATCAATAAGCATAAGAGTTGTTTACGTATTGGCGTCTTTGATGTTAGAGGCTCTTATCCGTTGCTATCTTGAGGAAATCCCCTTACCGAAAGGAAACGAGCATGGCAGCTACAGCAAATGTCGAGTTGACCACCCGGGCGGAGGACCTCGCCCTTCTCCCCGCTTGGAAGGCTCTCAAGGCGTCCGTCGTTGAGTTGCAGCAAGTTCAGGCACAAGACGGGTCTGTTCCCGATTCCGCGAACCATGAGCAGGCCCGGGCGAACATCAGCAGTATCGTTGCTTCAATCGACGAGCTGAGGACGTTTCTGCCCCACGACGCCGAATACCTTGAGCTCCTGGTGAAGGACTTCCGCGGGTGGGAGTCCGAGGGATTAGGCGTCCCGGATTTCCTGGACTCATTGGTGGCCTTTCACCCTGAACATTGGCGTATCAACGGGCTGCCTCATCTGGTCGTTTTCCCCATGTACACGCAGAACGGCAGCACGAACCGCTTCGTGGAAGCTGTTCTCATCGAGGTCATCTGGCCCGATTTCATTTCCGATCTCGAGGCGGGTAGCTACTCCAACAAGCTCTTCGTACCCATCAGCTTCGCGGACTTCACCCCCGGCTACGACACGAACTCTGCCGTGCTCTTTCCGGAGAGCGTCGCGGTTAGGACCACCCCGTCGTTCACCTGGGGCGGCATCTTCGCAGACCGCGAAGCTGCACGGTTCCGTCGAGTGCTCCGGGCCGCCTCTGAAATCACCTCCCTGGATCTGCCGGCTGACGCCGCAGAACTGCTCGAGGACCAGCACCTGACGGAAAAGACCTTCGTCATGTGGGATCTCATCCACGACCGAACCCACATGCGTGGCGATCTGCCGTTCGACCCCTTCATGATCAAGCAGCGGATGCCCTTCTTCCTCTACTCCCTTGAGGAGCTGCGCTGTGACCTGACCGCTTTCCGCGAATCGGTCCTCATCGAACGGGACGAGAACGCCTCCGAGGATGCGCGGAAACACGCCAAGCTGGTCCAGTACGCAGTGATCTTTGACCGCATCTTCCGCTTCGCCATTACCGGCAGCCGCGTCCGCAACTACGACGGTCTCGGTGGTCAGCTGCTGTTTGCCTGGATGCACCAGCACCGGGTCCTGCACTGGACCGATGGCAAGCTCAGCATCGATTGGAAGGGCGTCGCCGGCGTTGTCGTCGAGCTGGGCATCCGGATCGAGGAACTCTACTGGCGCTCCATTGACCGTCCCAAGACGGCACACTGGCTGGCCGCCTATGACCTCATCTCGGAAACCCTCACCCCGAACCCCTCCTCGGTATGGGCAAAGGGACCGGAAGCCCTTCCTTTGAATGGCCCGCCCCGCGGCCTAACCGACCAAGTCCTCGATGACGAGTTCCCCCTGTCCATGTTCTACGAGGCACTGGAGAAGAAGATGCGCTCCGTTATCGAATCCACCGCCGGCATCACCGGCAAGAGCCCAGTCAACGCTGGAGAGAAGGCCTGCGCATGAGCCGGCATCTCGAAGGACGGACCATCGTAGTCGCTGGCTCGACCAGCGCGGCGGGCGTGGCGGTGGTCCGCGCCCTCTCCGATGCAGGGGCACGCGTAGCCGCCGTGGACATCCTCGAGGACCGCGTCCAGGAGCTCGCCGGCGCATATGACAATGTCACAGGCTATGTGTGCAATCTTGCCGACCAGCAATCAGTTGAGCACCTGGCAAAATCGGTTCGGTTCGACCTCGGAGCCGCTGACGGTCTCATCCACCTAGTGGGGGGGTGGCGAGGAGGCGTCGGCATCCAAGGCCAGAGGGACGAAGACTGGGACTTCCTTAATACCAGCGTCCTCACGACGCTCAGGAACACCAGCCGCGCGTTTTACGATGACCTGGCAGTCTCCCCTGCCGGCCGCTTGGCCATCGTTTCCGCGGAGGCCGCCTCTTCGCCAACGGCAGACGGGGCCGCCTATGCAGCCGTCAAGGCCGCCGCCGAAGCTTGGACGCTTGCCGTCGCGGACGGATTCAGTCAACTGCAGGCGGGGGACGCAGCGCCGGCTACCACGCAGCATTCAGCGGCCGTAATCTTCGTCGTCAAGGCCTTGGTTGATGATCGAATGCGCGCGGCCCAGCCGGAACGCAAGTTCCCAGGATTCACGGATGTAGCCGTTCTTGCCGAGGCCGTCGAAAAGATCTTCGGCAGGGAGGCCAAACAAATCAACGGGCAGCGGTTGCCGCTCACATCCGGCAGGCGTGTGGGTTCGCCGGTATGAGCGTCCGGATTGACTCTGCCACGGGCGGTCCGCAAGTGGGAGCGGGCCGCCTGCATGACCCGGACTATCGAGGCTTCGCATCGGACAACTATGCAGGGGCCACAGTGAAATCACCGCAGCCGCCCACGCAGCAAACGAAGGTCCCGTAACCGCGTACGGCGGGGACATATGTACGGGGCGGCTTCACGTCATACACGGCCATTTCGGCCCGGAAGCCACCGCCTGACCTGTGTTCAATGGAACAGGGGCAAATGTTCTTGCCCCTGTTCCCGCGCTGGATGCAGTTATCTGCCCGTCGACTGCGAACATCAACACGTTTGCGCGAGCAGCAATGCCGACGGCAGTCGCGACATACCATTCCTGCACCTCTGGCGAGCCCAGACAGAGGGCGCGCTTGCTGACGGGCAGGCCTTAATGATGGGGCGGGATCTCGCCCTCAGCGGGCGCTGCGGCGCTGGTCCAGGACCCAGCGCCAGCCACGCCGGGCCCAGTCCGAGGGTTTTCCCTCGATCAGCAGCTTCCGCGTGTGGATGTCGAGGACCAGCAGGTAGAACGTGAACAGCAGCGCCGTCACGAACGCGAGCGACGACGCGTCCACGGTCAGCTCCACAAAGGACCAGACCGAGAGCTGGTCCTGCGCGCCGAACACCACAAAGAACGTCACGCCCACGTAGAGGCACCGGATCTGCCAGTCGTTCCGGATGCCCGTGGCGGCAAGGAACGGCACAAACCACAGGATGTACCAGGGCTGGATGATCGGCGAAAGCATGACGACGGCGGCGAACGCCAGGGCCAGCCGGCGCACCGCCCGCGAGTAATCGCCACGGAACATCAGCAGCAGCACCAGCCCGATGGCCGCCCACTTCATGCCCGTCCGCAGCAGGTCCGCAATGGTGCCGCCCGGCAGTCCCAGCACGTTGCCGAGGAACTCAACCTGCTGCCCCAGGAACCCTGACGGCGAATAGCCGGTGTACCCGGGAGTCGGGTCCATGATGGCCCAGACCCAGCCCAACCCGAGGTTGTACGGGATCCCGCTGACGGCCAGCACCGCGAAACTGATTCCCGCCGTCGCGCCCCAAATGAGGAACTTCCGCGTCCACGAGGCGGCGGGCCCGGCCCACATAACCCCGATGAACGGCAGGAGCAGCACGGTGATCGGCTTGATCCCGATGGAGGCGGTGACCAGCAGGATTCCGGCCAGGTAGCGCTTCGTCGCCGCGAAGTAGACACCGGCGACGGCGAGGCCCACCATGAGCGCGTCGTTGTGGGCGCTGGCCACGAAACTGATGAGGAACAGCGGGTTGGCCACCGCGATCCAGAGTGCCCGCGCGCCGTTGATGCCGTGCAGTTCGGCCAGCTTGGGCACGTAAATGACGCAGAGCAGAACCCCGACGCCGGCGATCAGGCGGAACAGCAGGACGGACACGTCGGGCTGTGCCCCTGTCAGCTCCACAACGCCGCGCGCGAGCCACAGGAAGTAGGGCCCGTAGGGGGTCCTGTTCTCGGCCCAGGCCGGGTCCGCGCCGAGGGCAAACCAGTTGTTGAGGGTGGAGATGCCCACGGTGTAGGGGTTCTGGCCTTCCATGACCAGGCGGCCCTGGCCGGTGTAGGCGTAGACATCGCGGGAGAAGATGGGGACCGCCAGCAGGAGCGGCAGGGACCAGGCGGAGATGGCTATGACCACCGACCGCAGCGAGTGTTCGCCCCAGTCGTCCAGCCGCTGGCCCAGCCGGAGCCAGGACCGCATCAGGAGCATCGCCCCCACCGTCAGGAGCACGGTGGACAGGGTCACGCCCCAGCCCTCGGTCCGCAGGGCGATGACCACCGGCTGGCGGATCATGGGTGAGCCGTTGGCGATCCAGCCGGTTCCGATCGAGCCTACAAACATCATGAGGGCGCCGAGGAACCCCTGCCAGGTGGCGATGTACACCCGGCGCTTCGTGGGGGGAGCTACGGCGGGCGCGGCAGACGTCGGGAGCTCCGCGCCGGCCGCTGTCTTTTTCGACGGACCGGGGAAGCTCTCCGAAGTGCTGATGTGTGAACCGCCTGCCGTCATGTCTTGTGTGGTCCCCTACTTACGTTACGGCGCTGGCTGGACTAGCTATAGGCCGGTCTACAACCAAGTCATTTTAGCAGTTGGCCCGCGGCGTGCCCCAGACTGGCAGGGGCGGACGTGCCCCCTATTTCGCAATGAGGCGTCGCGGCGGCTGAACACCGAGGCACTGGCGGGCCTGGTGGTGGCGCTGGCGCTGATCCCGGAGGCCATCGCCTTCTCGGTGATTGCGGGCGTGGATCCGCGGATCGGCCTGATCGCGGCGTTCACCATGGCTGTCACCATCTCCTTTGTGGGCGGCCGGCCCGCCAGGATTTCCGCCGCCACCGGCGCCGTGGCCCTGGTTATTGAGCCGCTGATGCGCAGCCACGGCCTGGATCACCTGATGGCAGCGGTGATCGTGGCCGGCGGGGAAGCTCAACCTGGACAGCTAGCCCATCCGGTTGCTGTGGACGGTGCGGTTCCTGCCCAGCGACTTGGCCACATAGAGAGCCCCGTCCGCGGAGGCGATGAGGTCCTCCACATCGGAGGTCCCGGCGTCGTACAGTGCCACGCCGTAACTGACGGTGGGCATCTCAAGCCCGTCGGCAGTGGGCACATGGGCGAGGCGCCGGCTGACCTCCCCGGCGATTTTCTCCGCCCGCCCGGCGGAGGCGCCCGGGATAAGGAGGACAAACTCTTCCCCACCGTACCGGCCCACGAGATCCGTGGAACGCACTGTATCCCGGCACGCGCCGGCGAAGGCCTGGAGCGCAAGGTCGCCGGCGGCATGCCCGTGGGTATCGTTGACTGACTTGAAATGATCCAGGTCTGCGAGGATCACGGCACCCGTCCCCTGAGTCACGGCCGGGTCCTTCAACAGCGCCGCGGCCAGGTCCAGGAAGGCTTTGCGGTTGAGCAGCCCAGTCAGATCGTCCCGGGTGGCTACCATGTGCAGGGCCCGGGTCTGCTGTTCGCTGCTGAGCGCGGCCATGCTGAAGGACACCACTACCAGCAGCACCATGGTGAGCATGGTGGTGATTGAGGAGCCAAAGACCGACTCGAAGATGGGTCCTCCCGGCCCATCGGTGAGAAACGCAATAAGGCGGCCCGTGTAGAAGACGGACACCAGCCCGACAGATGCCGTCATGGGGATCCGGACCTGGGTGTAAGCGGGTTCAGGCGGCCACATCTCCCGGGTCGCCAGCCCAAACATCAGACTCATCGAGGCCAGAAAGACCGGTCCGCCTGCCCACGTGTTCGTGGCCGGGCTGTCAAGAACGGAGGCCAGCAGGGTCACAGCGGGCGCGGCCGCCAACATCCACGGACGCGGAGGGGGCCGCCGCAGTGAACATGCACTCGCCCAGACACTCACCGCCCCCGAGACCAACAGGACATGGCCCATTGGATTAGCCCACCGCTGATGGGGCGTGCCGTCGAGCAGGAATGCAAGGGCTCCGGTGAGAAACAGCGCCAAGGCCAGGCACCACCAGCCGCTGTACGGTGCGCGCGTGGTGCGGTAGGCGAAGAAGTAGAACAGCAGGCCAAGCAGGAGAGCCATCAGGGCGAAGGCGACCCGCAGCGTCGTTGTATCCAGGACCATTTCAGAAGTTTCCCCCCGGCCGCCGAGTGATGCAAACCTCAGTATTGCACCGCTGCCTGACATTTTCGCCCGGCATCCGGGACGGTCTCACCCCTGGAGTTTTAGTCCACATATTCCACCCTGAAGGCCAAGGGCGGATATCTGCCCAAAAACTCAGAGAAGTTACTGGCCCGGCGTGCGGATGATACGGCGTTGCGTGGCCATGGCGATGGCGGAGGTCCGGTTGTCCACACCGAGCTTGCCGTAGATGTGCACCAGGTGGGTCTTGACGGTGGCCTCGGAAATGAAGAGCCGCCTGGCGATGGCGCGGTTGGTCAGGCCGGTGGCCAGCAGTTCAAGCAGCTGGACCTCGCGGGTTGTGAGGGCGGTTTCCGGGCTGCTGATCCGCGACATCAGCAGTGCCGCGACCTTGGGCGCCAGCGCCGTCTGGCCGGCCGCCGCCGACAGTACCGCCTGGCGGATCTGTTCCGGCGGGGCGTCCTTGAGCATGTAGCCGCTGGCGCCTGCCTCCACGGCGGCCAGGATGTCCGCCTCGGTGTCGTAGGTGGTCAGGATCAGGACCGGCGGTGGGGAGTCCAGCTGCCGGATCGCGGCGGTGGCGGTAACACCATCCATCCCGGCGCCCATCTGCAGGTCCATCAGGACCACGTCCACGCGCTCCCCCAGGGTCCGCAGCCGCGCGAGTTCGCGCAGCGCCGCGTCCCCGTCGGCGGCCTCGGCAGCCACGCTGAAGTTCTCGAACTCGGTGAGCATGGCGCGCAGGCCTGCGCGGACCACGGGGTGGTCATCCACCAAGACAATGCGGAGCTCCCCCATCAGTCCCACTGCCCTTCCGGGCCGGGCAGTTCCGGGCTTACCAGCGGCGGCCCAGGCGGCGCCTGCCCTCGTAGCTCCGCTGCGGTGAGCGGCAGCCGGAGGGCGACGACGGTCCCCTCGCCGGGTGCCGTCTCCACGTCCAGGGAGCCGTTCAGTTCGGCCACCCGGGCAGCCAGCGAGCGCAGCCCAAACCCGCTGCCGTCCGCCCGGCCGGCCACCCCGGGACCCGTCGCTTCCGGCACAAAGCCCGTGCCGTCGTCGTACACGTCCAGAGTGACCTCGTCCCCGAGGAACGCGAGGGTGACGACGGCGGTGCTCGCCTTGGCGTGGATCCTGACGTTGGCCAGGCTGGCCTGGGCGGCCCGGAGCAAGGTGACGCTGTACTGCGGCGGCAGCTCCGCCGGGTCTCCCACCAGCTCGAAGCGGCAGCGGAGCCCGTCGCCGCGCGCGGCGGCCAGGGTTTCGGTCTCGCCGCAGAGCCGCTGCAGGCTTTCCGGGAGCGACGACTCCTGAAGCTGGGGCGAGGTGAGGCCGCGGACAAAGCTGCGGGCCTCCGCGAGATTTTCCGACGCCGTCTGCTGCACCAGCGCGAACCGCTCGGCGGCGGTAGCAAGATCGCCGCTGGCCAGGGACTTCTCTGCCGCCCGCGCCACCAGGACGATGCTGGACAGGCCCTGGGCGAGGGTGTCGTGGATTTCGCGGGCCAGGCGCTCACGTTCAGCTGCGACGCCGGCCTCGCGCTGGGTCTTGGCCAACTCTGCGCGGGTCCGGCGGAGTTCCGCCGCGGCCAGCCGCTGCGCCTCACTCTCCTGGTAGAGCGCCCGGTACGCCAGGCCGGTGACCCCGGCGAACCCGGCACCCAGCACCGGTCCCAGGACCATGGGGAGGGTGGGTGACGGCAGGCCGCTGGCTACCCACTGCGAGGCAACGACGGCGGCCGTCATCCCGGCGATGGTGAGCAGCGCAATCCGGCGCGGCAGGACATGCAGGTGGAGGAAGAAAAGCGGGAAGGCGACCCAGGAGAACTCGGCGCTGCCGGCCAGGAGGACGCCCCACAGTGCCGTGACAAGGCCCAGCCAGGGGGCGGCGTAGGGGTGCGGGTTGAAGCTGGAGCGGCCTGCGGCGAAGCGCTTCTCCAGGACCGTGCCGGCGAGGTAGGCCGTGGCGAGAGCAAGGGCGAGGGCGGACCAGACGAGGCGCTGGCCGATTGCCGTGCCTTCCGGCATGGCGGGGCCGGTCGCGCCGGTGGCGCCGGCCGCTCCGTCCGCGAAGTGGAGCCGCAGGATGGCGACCAGCAGCAGCACGGCAAAACCGACATGAAGTGTCACCCGCAGGAACCGCAGGATGGCAGCCCCCGACGGGGTGGTCTGTGGGTCCGCGGCAGGCATTTCATCAGCATATGCGCCGGCGGGGGCGTGCGGATCAACCGTAAGGTTGATCGCCCCGTCGGCCCTTTGTCCCGCCCGGCTCAACCAAGTCCCCGATGTGGGCCGCTTCGATGCGCCGGAGAGTGGATTCAGAAGGAATTCCACCCCGACTAAAGGAAGTACAACGTGTTTCTCGCTATTCGCGATATCCGGTTCGCCAAGGGCCGGTTCGCCTTGATGGGCGGCGTGGTGGCACTGGTGACGCTGCTTCTGGTGCTGCTCTCCGGGCTCACCGCAGGCTTGGGCGACCAGTCCACGTCCGCCATCGGGAAGCTGGGTGCCGGGTCTGGTGCTGAGGCCAGACCGGTGGACAGCATCGTTTTTGGCGCACCCGGCACCAACCAGCCCGCGGCGTCCTTTACCGAAAGCGAAGTGACGGCCGCGCAGGTGGACAGCTGGAGGCGCGTTGCAGGGGTGGCCCGGGCCGAGGCCCTGGGCATCAGCCAGTCCCGCCTCCAGGGCGGCGACGGCGGCACCACCAATGTGGCGGTGTTCGGCGTTGCCGAGGACGGGCTGCTCGCGCCGTCGCCGGTCCGGGCCGGGTCGGTGGTGATCGGCGCGACCGTCGCCGCAGACCTGTCGCTCGACGTCGGAGACACGGCCACGGTGGGTGGCACTGAATTGACCGTCGCCACCGTCGTGAATGACCAGTGGTACTCGCACACCGGTGTGGTGTGGACGGCGCTGCCGACCTGGGCAGAGGTGGCGCACTTGGCGCCGGCGGCCGGCAGAGCGCCGGGGAGCATGCCGGTGGCGACCGTGGTCGCGGTCACCTATCAGGACGGGGCCGTGGTGGACGAGACGGCGGCGAACGCGATGGCCCGCACGGTCAGCACCACCCGCACCGGATCGTTCCAGGCGCTGGGCTCCTTCAAGAGCGAAAACGGGTCGCTGATGCTGATGCAGGCGTTCCTCTACGGAATTTCGGCGCTGGTGATCGTGGCGTTCCTGACGGTCTGGACGGTGCAGCGCACCCGCGATATCGCTGTCCTCAAGGCCATGGGCGCGTCCGGCGGCTACGTATTGCGCGATGCCGTGACCCAGGCCGCCATCGTGCTCTTGGCCGGCGCGGGCCTTGGCGGGGCGGTCGGCATTCTGGGCGGGTTCGCCGCGGCCCAGGCCGCGCCCTTCCTGGTCACGCCGGCCACCACGCTGCTACCGGTGCTGGGAATTGTGGCCTTGGGCATGGCGGGTGCCGCGCTGGCAGTCCGCCGGGTGACCACGGTCGATCCGCTGATCGCCCTCGGCGGCAACTAGCACCTTCTTCACCCTCCCGAAAGGTATTCCCCATGTCTGTCACACCTGCACTCCTCGCCACGACAACCGCCGGCTCCGCTCTCACCCACCCTCTGACCCTCAGCAACGTCACCCTCGAATACCCGGACGGCGACGGAACCATCAAGGCCCTGGACAACGTCAGCCTCAAGGTCGCAGCCGGCCGAATGGTCTCGCTGGTGGGTCCGTCCGGCTCGGGCAAATCCAGCCTCCTGGCAGTCGCCGCAACCTTGGTCCGCCCCACCAGCGGGGACGTGATAATTGACGGGACCAACACCGCGGGGCTGAAGAACAGGGAACTGACCGCGCTGCGCCGGGAGAAGGTGGGCATCATCTTCCAGCAGCCCAACCTCTTGGCGTCCCTGACCGCCGCCGAGCAGTTGATGATTGGCCACCACCTGCGCGGCAAGCCGCTTAAGGGCGCGCGTTCGCTCGCCGCGGGACTCCTGGATCTGGTGGGCTTGGCCGCGTCCGCGGACAAGCGTCCGCATGAGCTCTCGGGCGGGCAGCGGCAGCGGGTGAACATTGCCCGCGCCCTGATGGGCAGCCCGAGGGTGCTGCTGGTGGACGAGCCGACGGCGGCGCTGGACCACGCGCGCAGCGCGTCGATCGTCGGGCTGCTGCGCCGGGTCACCGACGAGTTTCAGGTGGCCACCGTGATGGTCACGCACGACACCGAATTCGTCCCGCTGACCGACGCCGTCGCCGTGATGCGCGACGGCGGCCTGACCGCCCCGGTCTTACCCGGCGCCTTACTTAGAGCAGCCGACGCGGAGTAGGGTTCCGTCATGGACATCATCCTGGTACCCGGTTTCTGGTTGGACGCGTCGTCGTGGGAGGAGGTGACGCCTGCCTTGGAGGCGGCGGGGCACACAACCCATCCGCTGACGCTTCCCGGCCTTGAATCTGTCGATACACCGCGGGCCGGCATCAGCCTGCAGGACCATATTGCCGCCGTCGTAAATTTTGTTGATGACCTCGATGGAAAAGTGGTCCTCGTGGGGCACTCCGGCGGGGGCGCGATCATCCACGGTGTGGCGGACGCGCGGCCTGACCGGGTGGCGCGGAACATCTACGTGGACAGCGGACCCCTGGGCGAGGGCGGGGCCATCAACGACGAGCTGCCCGCCGACGGCGACGACGTGCCGCTGCCGCCGTGGGAGGGCTTCGAGGACGCCGACCTGGTGGACCTCACCGACGAGCTTCGCGCCTCGTTCCGGGCGCGCGCCATTCCGCAGCCCAAGGGCGTGGCGTACGGCCGGCAGCACCTGCATGACGTCCGCCGCTACGAGGTTCCCGCCACCGTGATCGCGTGCGAATTCCCGTCATCGCTCCTTACGGAATGGATCGACGCCGGCCACCCCTTCGTCGCCGAACTGGCCCGCATCCGCGACGTCGACTACGTGGACCTCCCCACCGGCCACTGGCCCCAGTTCACCAAGCCTGTTGAGTTGGGCCAGGCGATACTGGCGGCGGTGGAGCGGGCGGGGTGAGCTCTGTTCGAGCAGCTCGCTGGCCGCCAAACTCGCCGGGCTTAGTCGGGCGGCGGTAGTGGGAGTGCTGGTAGACCCACCGTCGCTATGGAGACGCCTCGACACCTCGTGGCAGAAGGGACTTGCACCCGAAGCAGCTCGCCGCCGGGCGACCAACCCACCCGGGGTTCGAACCGTCGGCGCCTCGCCGCAAAGGAACAGCGGGCGGCGACGCTTCTCCCCAGCCGGCGCCGTCGAGGGGCCACCAACGGGGGTGGGGGCAATTTCCGCTGACTCAACATTGGTCGGGATACTCCCGATTTAGGTTGATGTAGCGTCCAATATCGGCTCTCGACTTTGCCGGGGGAGAAGGAACAAGACGCGTCAACGGGCTTCGGGACAAGGGGATCATGGTCCGCTCGATCGCGGACGGCATTGACCCTGCAACAACCACCGGACGGCTGACGCAACATGCTCGCCACCTTGGCCGAGTACGAACGCGAAGTCATCGTCGAGCGCGGCTTGGTATGGGACCGGCCTCGCGGATCCAGCGAGGACGACCCTGATCGTCAGGACCAGACCCAGCGCCTAGCGGGCATGATTGCGGTGCCAGCCCGTTACCGCGCAGATCTGATCCAGGATCTCGCCTTTCCTGGCTTTGGAAGCACGGCGGTATTCCGTGGCCAGAACCTTCGTGACAGCCCTGCGTTCGCTCATCGTCAGCTCCATAGCAGCAGCCCTACCCCCCCCCGCCGGCGAACGGCGGCCGCAGACACCCCGTTACGCGCATCTTCTATGAGTCAATGCGGGGGCTGGCATGATCTGGTGCACGGGCGTAGCGTCGGTTGGACAGATATAGGCAGCGATCGATTCGTCGATAACGAACCGCGCGGTGCCACCAGAACGCTGAAGCCGTGAAGTCAACCCATTGAAGGGGTCGGGATGGCTGGATGGAATGCCGACACTGCTGCCGGGCCGCTTGGGCCCGGGACGGTCACCTTGGTGGAGGGCTCATCCTTTTGCATCTCCTCGGCGAACGGTGATATCCATCCGGAATTTCCGCACGGGGTTTTCTTCGAGGACACCCGCATCCTGTCCCGTTGGAATCTGACCGTGAATGGCGAGCCCCTGGAACCGCTGGCCGCCAAGACGAAGGAGCCGTATCGCGGTCTCTTTGTCGGCCGCGTTCCCCGCTCGGGCGGGTATGCGGACAGCCCGCTGATCGTGGAACGCCTCCGCGAGGTAGGTGCCGGAATCCTGGAGCAGATCACCGTCTGGAACTACTCACCGGCCCCTGCCGAATGCATTGTTTCCCTCAGCGTCGAGGCTGACTTCGCGGACCTCTTCGAAGTCAAGGAGGCACGCCTTCAGCGGCGCTGGAAGGAGTCCCGCGCAGCCGACGGAGATAGTTTGGTCATCCGGGCCGCCTGGAGGGATGTTCGGAAGGGCGTCGTCGTCTCGGCCAGCGGGGCCGAGGTTGCGCCGGAGGCCCTGACGTACCGTGCCGTTGTGCCGCCGCACGGACAATGGAGCGGCACCATGAGCGTGGCGCCTACCGTCGACGGAACCGGCCCCGTGGCAGCAGTTTTTCGTTCCGACGAGGTCGAAATGTCTCCGCGCGACCGGCGCCGGCAGGAGTGGGTGTCCAAAATTCCGGTCCTGCGAATGGGCAACCGCTCCATCGAACGGACCCTTCGGCGCAGCTATGACGATCTGGGCGCACTTCGCATTGAGGATCCTGACCACCCGGACCGGATCGTGGTGGCCGCCGGCGCGCCATGGTTCATGGCACTGTTCGGCCGCGACTCACTGTGGGCGTCTCTCATGGCGCTGACCGTAGATCCGTCCCTCGCCCTTGGTACCATCCAGACGCTGGCCGACCGCCAGGGCAGCGTAGTGAATCCGATGAGCGAGGAGGAACCGGGCAAGATTCTGCACGAAGTCAGGCTCGACGTCTCCAGCGGGCTGGCGTTGGGCGGCAAGTCCGCCTACTACGGGAGCGTGGATGCTACGCCGCTGTTTGTGGCTCTGTTTGGGGAAGTAAGCCGCTGGGGTTTCGCTGCAGATACCATCGCCGCCCTGATGCCCCATGTGGACCGGGCGCTGGACTGGATCCGGGACTACGGTGACAAGGACGGGGACGGGTTCGTCGAGTATGAACGGCTCAATGACAGCGGGCTGATCAACCAGGGCTGGAAGGATTCGTGGGACGGGATCAACTTCGCGGACGGCAGGATGGCCGAGGCGCCGATCGCGCTCTGCGAGGTGCAGGCCTATGTCTACAGCGCGTACCTAGGTCGCTCCTGGCTGGCTTACGACGCCGGTGACGTGGACTTGGCCGCCAAGTACTGGGACCGCGCTGAACGGTTGAAGAGGCAGTTCAACGAACAGTTCTGGCTGCCCGAGCACGGCTACTACGCCATCGCGCTGGACCGCGACAAGCGGCCGGTTGATGCGTGCGCTTCCAACATGGGTCACTGCCTGCTGTTCGGCCTCATCGATAAGGACAAGGCCCCGCTGGTAGTTGAACGGCTGATGTCCCCGGAGATGTTCAGCGGCTGGGGCGTGCGGACCCTGGCCAGCAACATGGGCGCCTACAACCCCGCGAGCTACCACAACGGGTCCGTCTGGCCCCATGACAATGCGATCATCGCAGCCGGCCTCCTTCGCTACGGCTTCATCGAGCAGGCGCAGCGGATTTCCACGGCCCTGTTTGAGGCGGCCGAGTACTCAGAGGGACGCCTGCCCGAACTCTTCTGCGGCTTCAGCCGCGAGCACTACGACGAACCCGTACCCTACCCCACCGCCTGCTCGCCCCAGGCTTGGGCGGCCACCACGCCAATCCAGCTCGTAAAGAGCCTGATGGGCTACTACGCCGACGTTGCCCGCGGTGGCCTCTGGATGGATCCCGTGCTCCCGGAATCGTATGGCGATCTGCATATCACTAACGCCCCCATGGCCGAGGGCCGGATCACTATCGATATCTCCGGTTCCACCGCGTCCGTCCGGGGTCTGCCCGAAGGCATGGTGCTCCATCACGGAACGCGCCCGTGGGCGGCTGACCTCGTGGAACGGGCCAGAAGGCGCGGAAAGTCCTAACGCGACGAGGTTAGCCTTCACCTCGATCGCCGGCCTGCATCGCTGCGGAGCGGATCGCTAGCCACTATGCGAAGACGAGATGTAATGAAAACGGGGAGGCAGCGCTAGTAAAGACTGCGAGTAGCTTCTACGAAGCTTGCGGTGCGAGGGTGGCTGCCCCGGCCTCGGGTGTGGCAAAGAGCCTCTTGGCCTCCCCGGCAACCCGGGCGCCCAGGTCCTGGGCAGCCTCCGTGGTGGTGCGGTAGCTGGGGGCCACGATGCTGAGGGCTGCAGCAATCTTTGAGCCCACCATAACGGGTGCTGCCACGGCAGTCACGTCCGCCTCCACGCCGTTAGCTACAACGGTGTATGACCCGGGGTCCACTTGCCCCAGTAAGGCTGCGCCGGCTGCGCTTCCTCGAAGCGGAAAAGTCCGGCCAACCCAGTTGATATGGCGCACGGTGTGCGTGCCCTCCTCGATCGCCAGATACAGGCCATGTGTGTTACCCACCAGAACGCTCAGGTAGGCAGACTCGCCTGTCTGCTCGACGAGGGCCTGCAGCGCGGTCCGGCTCGTCGCTACGAGCGATTCATGGCTAAGCGCCTGAACGCCGAGCTGGACCATCCGGAACCCGGGGCGGTAGAGGCCGTCCTCAGTCCTTGTGGCGAACCCGTTGGCTTCATCCTCTCGTCCTCACCAACGGTCATCCAAGAGGACCTGGTCATCGACCTCCCCGCCGAACGCGACCAGTTCAACACCCGATCCCTGCCGCGCTTCACAGAGCTGCGCCACCACGTTTACGAGCAAATCCAGCTAGCGAAGGCAGGCCACCGCCCCGCCGCAGCCGCAAAGTAAACACGAAGCCCTATCACTTCATTACCCACGAAGGAGCCCTCATGGCACCCGCCGATTTCACCACCGGTGCCCGCCCGGTCAAAGCTGCCCGCGGCACCGAGCTCACCGCCAAGAGCTGGCAGACCGAAGCGCCGCTGCGCATGCTGATGAACAACCTGGACCCCGAGGTGGCCGAACGTCCCGATGACCTGGTGGTCTATGGCGGCACCGGCCGCGCGGTCCGGTCCTGGGCCGCGTTCGACGCGATCACCCGCACCCTGGAAACGATGGAAAAGGACGAGACCCGCCTGGTCCAGTCCGGCAAACCGGTCGGCGTCTTCCGCACCAACGAATGGGCGCCCCGCGTGCTCCTTGCCAACTCCAACCTCGTGGGTGACTGGGCGAACTGGCCCGAGTTCCGC
>NZ_JBVAYW010000037.1:0-13466 GCF_055412845.1 Pseudarthrobacter adonitolis
ACTGGGTTGCCCAGGAACTCAACGACCGGCCACGCAAAAGACTAGAGTTCAAAAAACCGATCGAACTGATCGAAGGACTCCTGTTGCAATGACCGCCTGAATCCGCCGAACCCTCTACGAGACATGTCTTATACGGAATGGGATCCGTTTAAATGCCGCCGGCACCACGGCCACTGCAGTTCTGTACAGCTTTACGAGGGCGGCGTTTCTGCAAGGTTGGCCGTCCCGTAGGCGACTCTGTCCGGGAAGTTGTAGATGACGACGCTTCTAATTTTCGACGGAAGTGCGTCCCACATCCTGGTGTTCAACTCGTATTCTTGAGTGCCCGACGCCAGCTTCAGGTCGGCGATGACGTGCAACTGGCTGGACGTCAGCCCGAACTCTCCCTCCGCATTCGGGCTCAGCGTTCCGGGGCTGAAAACCACGGTCAGTTCTCCGGCATCCTCCGTTGAGAAATCTTTCAGTTCCAGCGTCGCCGCTGACTCAGTCACACGTATCGTGGCGGTGCCCGTAGTTGCGAAGCCTTGCGATTGGAATGTACCTTCGAGGACTACCGACGGTGGCAGGAGAAGCTGTTGCAGCGGCAGGAGCCGGCCCGCCGGTGGTCTGTCCGGGTTCCGCGGGAACATCAGAGTAGGTACGACCGGCAACGGCTACAGCAATAACACCACCGGTCAGCGCCATTCGACTTGTTTTCAACATTCCCCCAAGGTTTGTTCTCCCGGAACCTTACCCCACGGAGAGCGGCGACCCAGAAGCGTCCAATGATCGCAGCCGACCTGCGAAGTAGCTACTCGAGCACAGCACAGAGTTGGTCCTGTCAGCATTCGGGGGTGACAGGTCCCCTTCCGTAAGCCAATCCATGCAGGATCCTCAACAGGACGACTTGTGCTGCACCAGGCGCGCTTCTTGGTGGCGTTGTGGCATGTTCTATGCGGACTTGACTTCTAAATCTATATAGATAGGTTTAGCTCATGGAACGTCTGGCCCGAGTCACTCCCTCTACTGCACTGGTCCTTGAATCCTTGCTGTCGGCAGAAAGCGTATGGGGGCTCCAGATCGTAAAGGAGACCGGAAAAAAGCCGGGGACCATTTATCCGATTCTGGATCGCCTCGAATCGGCCGGCTGGGTGCGGGGTGAATGGGATTCCACGGCGAATCGCAAAGGACCCCGGCGGCGCTACTACCGACTGGTGGCTGAGGCTCGTCCATTGGCGCAGGGGTACGTCAGGGTCCAGCAGGCAAAGACCCCTTCTGCTTCGCGGCCGTCGCCGGCGATGATTGCGGGCAAATGGTGCGCGGCGTGAAAGGCGAGGCGGTTGTCCTTGCTGTTTGTGTGGCATTGACGCCGCAACCGCTTCGGGCTGTTCGAGAGGAGCAGTGGAGAGCGGACCTTCGGGACGGCCCAGGGATGGGGATTTCATCCTCTGCTCTGCTGTTCGGAGCGGTTTGTTCGTCAGTGACTGCCAGATTCTATGAGTTGATACAGCGCGGCAGCATGGTGCTGTCGCGTTTCACAAAGGGGGAAAACATGAAACTGGTATTTGGCGTGATGGGTGCCGCCGTGGTCCTTGCTGGAGGCGCCTTCGTTGGTATTCAAGCGAATGCGCAGCAGGAGCAGGCACCCTTGGTCAAGGCACCAATGGAGAATCGACCAATCGGTGGCTACGAGGGCTGGTGGAACTCGACCCCGGTATCGGGAACCGCCGAGGGACTCCCTCGGGAGACAGTGTCCGTGAACACGCGTACAGGCAAGATCGTAGATGCTTTTAGCCGTTCGTTGAACGAGGCAGGAAAAGCCACTAACGTCTCTGATGTCGACTTCACCGTTACTCCGGACATCGAATGGCCCGCAAAATCGGTCGTCATTATCGATACCGCCTCCGGGGAAGTGATTGAGAGTTTCCCGGTCGACGATAACGGCGCCCCCATCATGGACGCATCAGGAAATTCCCTCCGGGAAAAGCCCAACTATTAGGACATCAGGGACATCCTGACAAGGCTGGCTTATGTGTAGTGGCGTTCCAAGGACTATCGACTCCTCAACGCAAAGCTGACCCATCCAGACGGACAAGTGAGGCCTGCGCGGAGCCCCCGTCAGAGGATGCTCTTACAGACGCTAACCACTACTGTCGTGCGGGTTGTACCTCACGCGACCTAATGGCCCGTCAGCGTGATGGGTTGGTATGAGGTACCTGTCATCGTCCAGTCGCAAATGCCCTCGTTGATTGCGTGCGCCAGTTCCTGCGGAGCGGTCACGTGCGCCAGATGGTCCTGGCCTGCCAAGATTGTGACACTCTCGACGTCCAAGGTTTCCTTGAACATGTCAACGCTCGGCCCGTAGGGTGGGCGGTTCCTGCTCAGCTCGCCTGCGATCAGCGTTGTAGGAGTAGTCCATGATTGTGGGGCGGTGAGAACGAATTGGTTGATTGCCTGTAGCTCGGCACCGGCCGGTTCTGTTAGCTGCATGAGCTTAGGCCACGCTGGGCCAGCCCGGAGTGTCTGAACGTGTGCTTGGGTATAGCCGGAGAGATCAACATTGATGATTTCGACCGCAGCGTCAAGGTCGCCGGCGCTAATGGCTGCCGCCACGAGCGGCAGCGCCTCGAGGCCGAACGGGTGTGCGACCGGCTCGTACAGGACGAGCGAGCGAATATTGGCACCTTGTCGAATAGCCTGAACCGCTATGAGGCCGCCGTAGCTGTGCCCAACTAGGTCAACCGGACCCTCAAGAGTCGATAGCCAGCGCAAGAGGTCCTGCACCTCCGTCTCGACTCCATACCCTTCACTCAGGGGAGCGCTCGGGACGCGTCCTCGGCGATTGAGCACGAAGACTGGACGCTCCGGCGCTATTTTTCTGGCGACCTGCTTCCAGGCAAAGGCATCCGCGATGACCCCGTGCACGATTACGATCGGGACTCCTTGTCCAGGACGGGCAAGTGCGGTGAGTGTTCCGTCCTTAGATTCGACCGTCACCGCGCTGAACTGCCCGGTAGTACCAGGATCATCCATTCTTTCCCCCATGTTGGACATCCCTCCATCCTCGTTGTCCAATAGCTCTTCCACCATTCCTAAGACATCGGTACTGCGTCGTGTGCACCCAGCGACACCAAGATGAGTAAAGCGAAGCGACCGGCTCTCGTAGTACGCAGTATGTGTTCGGTGGAGGATCCCTCAACGCACTCGAGTCATTCCGTGGCGTCAACCACGTGGAAGTAACGATGAAGCGTGTCAAAAGCCCTCGGTAGTTGGCGGTCTGCGACCTCGGCGACTCTGCTGCGGACATAGTCCTCGACGTCGGCACGGTGAAAGCGATCTTGGATGAGGGCTAGGCGTTGGTTCCCGCGCCTGAATCGTTGGTCCGGCTCCTCAAAAGTCGGGGAACAGACCCTAAGCCAGAGTTCATCTGCAATGGGGTCTGTAGCGGAGGACAGAAGGTAGCCGAAGCGGCCGAGTCGCCGAGACAGTCCCGCGAGGAGCCGGTATTCCAGAGCTAGATGCGTCGTAAAAACCGTGGCCCAGGCATCACTCTTAGACCAAAAGACGTTCCTGAGAAGACCCGTTTATCCTCTTCCTCAGTGGTCCACTCAGGGAAGGGACGGTACTCGCATTCCTCGTATATATCGGCGATCTTGATAGGCATGCCACCATCATCCGTGATTGTTGAAGACTGTCCGCTGAAGGATCGGCTTACGGACAGTGCAACCCTTCTCCCATCTGACAGGTCAGTCGGAACGCAAGAGTTCTAGGACGCAAAGGACGCGGAGGTTTGGGGCACCTTTCCGGTGATCTGTTTGGGAGAGTGGCAGGCTTCGAATGGGCCTCGAACGGAACTACGTGCACGTACTCGAACTCGTTGTTAAAGACCAGTAAAGGGTTCCTCCGCCATTCGTGGCCTATGCTGGCAAAACCGTCGGATTTTGGGTGGGGGCAGATGTGAAGCGATGTCGAGTTCTCGGCGTAATCGCAAACGCCAACGTCCTACCGGACTCGATTTCTGTCATCCGTGAAGAGTGTTGTCGTTGACCAGAATCCTGATCGTTTCTTACATCGTCATCGTGACTTACGCCGTTGGCTATTCCGGGCGATTCAGACTTCCTATGATCGTTCGTCCGGGTTCCCCCATCCACAGATTCCTGGGAAAGGTGAATCTTGTCCTCCACGGCTGCGCCATAGCGATCGCACTCACCCTTCCGTCTCTAACGGACTTCCAGGGCACAGCAATCTTGTCGTACCTTTCGGCGCTTTTCGTGGCGTTATCACTCGCTATCTACCGCTGGCGTCCCCTTAGCCTCTACGTGATCGTGTTTCGCCCGCAGGGAAAGCGGGGCAAGCCAAAGGCGGAACAAGCCCGCACCCCGTGGCCGTACGTTTGGCTATGCAGCGCCGGCTACGTCCTGATGCTGATCTACATCCAGACCATCTTCGGACGCTACTGGTAATGCAGGCTGTTGCTCGCTTTCAGCCGCAGTAGTTGACCTGTGGGGATGGTTTGAGGTTGCCGGCGTCCGGTGAAGGATCCCCAACTGGGACGCATGTCGATTAACCGGACCCCGTTCAGCGGCGGACACCGGACCGTTCGTGAGCAGGTTCTCCGCGCATACCGCGACTGAGCTGGTCACGGTCGGCCCGGTGTCCGCGGCGGCGGGCTTCACGCCGTAGGACTTTACACGGATACCTACTGTCGAAGGTCCTGTCGAAGGTCGGTCGTCGCGGGACCGGCTGGGACGGCGGGGGTGCGGGGCCAGGTCCAGGCGGAGCGCAGGATGAAGGCCAGGATCAGCACCTCGACTCCGATGGTGAGGCCGTAGTAGAAGGCCCATTCCCAGGACGCCTCTGCCGCGTTGAACACGCAGACGGGGATGTACAGCGATGCCACGACGAGGTTCGTGGCGCGGTTCACACGGGCGGGCAGCGTCATGGAGAGCATCACCATCAGGGTCGGGATCGCTATGAGCGCGAAGAAAATGGTCAACAATGTCCCGCTGATGTCGAACACAAAGATGTCGCCACCCCGAATTTCGTCGATTTCGCCGGGCTGGTAGAGGTGGAAGTAGTCGATGTAGATGACGAGGAACATGAAGCTGGTCCAGGCGGCGGCGAGCTTGGCCTGCACGGGGATCGGCGGGTTGTCGAGCAGGTTTGGGGTGTTCGTTCGGATGGTCATCGTTTTCTTCTTTCGGGAGGAGTGGTCCGTCCGCCGGAGTGGCGGCAGGTCTGGGCGTGCATACGTACGGGTTGGGTCGTTCTCGTCGGTCCGGTCGTCAGACGGTGATCACGACCTTCCCTCGGGTGTGGCCGGCCGCGACGTAGCGGAGGGCGTCGGCTGCTTCGTCGAGGGGGTAGGTGCGGTCGATGACGGGCGTGACCTGCCCGGTCGTGAGCAGGTCGGCCAGGGTGAGCAGGTCCTGGCGCTTCCCGACCGACAGGAAGGGCTTCAGCTGCTGGCGGGTGAACCCGGACAGCACGCGCGCTTTGACGATCCGACTGATGGGGCCGAGCCAGCGGCCGCCGCGTCCGCTGTTGGGGATGAGGGTGCCGGTGGGCGTCAGCGCTCGGCGGACAGCCGCCAGGGGCTGGGCTTCCACGTTGTCGAGGATGACGTCGTAGCGCTTCTCGTTGCGGGTGAAGTCGGTCCTCGTGTAGTCAACGACGTGGTCGGCACCGAGCGACCGGACCAAGTCGACGTTGCGGGTGCTGCACACACCCGTCACCTCGGCGCCAAACGCCTTGGCGATCTGTACGGCGAAGGAGCCCACGCCGCCCGACGCGCCCGTGACCACGGACACGAGGTTGTCCGCCGGGACGCAGGCGTACTCCGCGAGCGTTCCAGCGGTGCTCCAACCGAACACCTCGTCGCCGGGGCGGAGAGCGGTGACATCCTTCCCGACCGCTGCCACCACGCCGGCGAGGTCCCTGCCAGGGATGCCGTGGCGCGGCCGGCGGAACCCGAACGCCAGGCGCACCACGTACGGTTCACCGGTCATGACGAAGTAGTCGCCGGGATGTACCGAGGCCGCGCCCACCTGGACGAGCACATCGCCTCGACCGGGCAGCGGTAGCCCTAGCTCGGACGACTCGAGCACCGAGGGCGGGCCGTAGCGGTGCTGGACGGCGGCCTGCATCGTCGCGGCCCCGGCCGGACTCGCCCCCAGCACCAGGCGTGCTCCGGCATTCGATCGCTGTTCGCTTCCCACAGAGGTCTCCTCACGTCCGAGCTGCGACTCTCGCTGGCTCGTACACCGTACGTCGTACGCTGTACTATGATCGTGATCGTACGATGTACGAATGTCAAGCGTTCGAGAGAGCGAGAGGAGATTCCATGTCTGCGAGGGAACAACGCCAGGTCGCGTCAGACGCGCGGCTGAGCAAGCAGCGGGTGGTGGTCGAGGCGGTCCGGCTCGCCGACCGCGAGGGGGTCGACGGGCTGAGCATGCGCCGGCTGGCTGCCGCGCTCGGCGCGGGCGCGATGTCGCTCTACCACTACGTGGCGAGCAAGGAGGAGTTGCTGGACGCCATGATCGACATCGTGTTCGAGGAGATCGAGTTCCCGCCCGAAGAGACCGACTGGCAGTCGGCGATGCGACGGCGGGCGGTATCCGCCCGACAGGTTCTCGCACGCCACCGGTGGGCGATCGGCCTGCTGGAGTCGCGGACATCGCCCGGGCCCGCGAACCTCCGCCACCACGAAGCGGTCACCGCCTGCCTGCGGAGGGCTGGCTTCCCGGTCTTGATGGCGACGCACGCCAACTGGTTGCTCGACAGCTATGTCTACGGTTTTGCCCTGCAGGAAGCCAGCCTGCCGTTCGACACAGCCAATGAGTTCGCGGACATGGCCGAGGACGTCTTCCTGCCCCAGCTTCCTCCTGACGAGTTCCCCTACCTCAACGAGTCCGCCGCGGCGCTCGTCGCTGCCGGCTACGACCCGGCAGAGGAGTTCATCTTCGGCCTCGACCTCGTCCTAGCCGCCCTCGAGCCCCTAAGAGCCTCCGCATAGCGACGCTCACGAACCGTGCCCGTAAGCCGGTCGATCACCGTGCCGCGGAAGGCCGCCGCCACGTTCCGCACAGTTGCTGGCCGAGGCTATGTACGTAAGACCCGCACGATCAAATG
Source organism: Pseudarthrobacter adonitolis (assembly GCF_055412845.1). NCBI lineage: Bacteria > Bacillati > Actinomycetota > Actinomycetes > Micrococcales > Micrococcaceae > Pseudarthrobacter > Pseudarthrobacter adonitolis. The sequence goes on from NZ_JBVAYW010000037.1 coordinate 7,114, forward strand.
CACGGTGATGGGGGGATTACTGCAACCATGTTCCCTATGCCTGGAATGAAGATCGGTTATGCCCGGGTTTCAACGAACGACCAGGACCTCACCTCCCAACGCAATGCCCTCTTTGCTCTGGGGGTAGAGGAGGCCCAGATCTTCGTCGATCACGGACTGACGGGAGCGAATCGGGTGCGCCCTGGGCTCCGTGAAGCGATGGCAGCGTGCCGAGCCGGCGATACGCTCGTGGTGACCAAGCTCGACCGGCTGGCGCGCTCCCTTTCTGATGCCAGGGACATTGCTGACGAGCTGACGGCCAAAGGGGTAGTGCTTAGTCTCGGCGGCGACAGCCACGACCCGACTGACCCGGTAGGCCGACTGCTGTTCCACGTCCTGGGGATGGTTGCCGAGTTTGAGGCGGATCTGATCCGGATGCGGACTCGCGAGGGCATGGCGGTCGCAAAAGCGAAGGGGCGGCTTAAGGGCAAGCAGCCCAAATTGTCAAAGACGCAGCGGAAGCACCTTCTGACCCTGCACGACGCCGGCGAGCATACGCAGGCCGAACTGGCCGAGCTGTTCCGGGTGTCACGGACGACGGTGTACCGCGAGCTCCAAAGGCGCATCATCTGAAGACCGACGCGGCGCCGATTGCTTGGAACGCCAGATAGCGCTGCAAAAAGAACGCCATTTAGCGTTGCGATTCACATCCTTCGATCCTCATCGACACGACGGCCGTGTCTCGAAAAACTGTTGCTTTTCGAGGCAGCATGCAACGGAACATCGTCTATTTGTTTTGGGCCGTGATGCCTCCGCTATGTACGGGACGGACTTCGACGCCGCCAGTTCGAGTGCGGACCGCTGGGTTCAAACGGGCGATCGACACTGCTGCATCGAGATCAGGAGCCTCTATGACGTAAAAGCCTGCTACTAACTGGTCGGCTTGGACGAACGGTCCTGCTGCTGTGCTGTGTCGGCGGATGGATACCGCATTAGCTCGAGGGGTCAGGGCATAAGCGAGCGACATGCTGCCTGAGGCTGAAAGGTCCTTTGCGTGTTGGTCGTTCTCTTCGAGTTCGGCCTCTGCTGCGTCGACAGCATGGAGGGACTCGTCTGCATAGATAAGGATGGCAAATTGCGGCATTGTGGGGGTCCTTTCGTGAAGGGTTGATCGGCCAGTCGGGCCGGTGGCTGCAGCGTCTCTGGTGCAGAAAATGCAGTGGAGACGGCGAGGGGGCGTCGGCAGGTCCACCAGTGCAGATGCTCTGGCTTTGCGACATCTGCGGGTGGGAGAGGAGGTTTCAGGTGGACTCCTACTTCGGATGGTCGGGTTTACGTGGCCCGAGTGCCAAGTTGCGAAGAAGTTCCCTTCGTTCGTTTTGGGCGGTGGATCAGTTGACGACGAGATTTTGGTGTCCGTCGATCAGTTCGCGCACGATGTCGAGGTGACCTGCGTGAGTGATGACTCTGAAAGCACGCGAAAGACGACCTCGCGCCCCTCACGCATCGGTGGTGCGGCGAACTCGCTGGCCGGGGGCCACCAGCGAGGTGGGTCATTGAGGTCGGCTTTCGCAAGGATTCTGTTGTTTCGCCGAATCTCGTGCTTATAGATCTTGACCGCTTCGGCGCCGGTCATGGGTCGGGATGCCCAACCGTTGTGAAGGGCTGCGATCGCCTCGGGGTCGCCGCCAAGAACGGCCGAGATCCAAAACATCTCATCGTCGAAGGCGAGGTGGTTGAGAAGGCGTGTCATCGTCCACCCTGATGGGACCAGCGGCCGACTCATCTCGACTTCGGTCACCCCGTCCACGGCGTGCAACACATGATCGCGTTCGCTTGCGAGTTGTTTAAGCAGCAGCTCGTCGCTCATGCCTGAGGCTCGTATCCGATGAGCCAACGAAGGCCGTGGCGGTCAGTGACCTGACCGTCTGAGGCGCCCCACGGCTCGGGAGCCAACGGGTCGATCGCCGATGCGCCGATGCAGAGCTTGTCGAACCACTCGTGGAGGATCGCCGGTTCAGCTGTTCCCAGCAGTGAGAGCATGAGGCCTTCGAATCGCACGATCTGTTCTCCTGCCGGCGCGTCGGATCCCGCCAGGGACACGTCACCACCAAGGACGCCGTGAGCTATAGCATTTGGCGGGCCGTCGGTCTTGCCAAAATCCTCGTAAGAATGCAGGGACAACTCGCCCCCGAAGATGTCCGCGTAGAAGCTTAGCGACTCCCGGGCAGTTCCTGGGAAGCTGATGTAGATGAGAGGTGCAGCCATAGTGAGCACTCCTAGTCTGTGATGGAAACGGTTAGACCAAGTGGTAGGTCCTCTTCATAGACGCGTTTGGTCCTAAGGTTCAGATTCAAAAGCACTCAACATCGTGCAGGGCGGGCCAGACAGGATTGTTTCCATCGCCGTGGAGGACCAGGGTTCCACCTGTGCCCCAGGACAACTCGTATTGTCCGTTTTCGATAGGGCGAACGCCGTCGTCAGCTGTCCAGGAACCATTGCGCCATCCAATGCCTAGATGGTGCACGGCGTAGAGCTCGCCTTGACCTGCCATGAAAAATGATGCCTCTCGAACAACCGCCTGACACCCGTTCGACCCAGCCGGTGTTAACACCGTGTATGTAACGCTATACGCAGCATCCCCCAACATTGCGAGTACACACCCCGTAACGCCCAAGGATGTGAGTGCTTGGACAGTGAAGACTCGCGACCGCGAGCTCCCGCGCAACGCCCCCTCGCCTTTGACCTTGGCGCGGATTCGCCGGTCCAAGAGCGTAAGCACAATTGACGTGACGCATAGAACGACGCTGATTCCCCATGCGGGGACGACCACATCACGGAACACAAATATCAGTCCACTCCAGCCCAGTACGATGAGCACCATGGCGGAAAGGCCACATAAGGCGATTACAGGACCAAGTTGCCCCGCCGCAGAGTGAACGAAGACATGCCTACTGGATCCCATTAACGAACCGCGGGGTTATGGGTCGATCCGACGTATCTCGATCGGCCATAGTGATGCCTGCCGGCGATTTCCACCGCGCGTTCCATGTCCTCACAGTCAACGATGTAGGATCTGGCCACGAACTCCTGGGTCTCCAGGAAGGGACCGTCAGTCACCGTGCACCTGCCAATTTTGAATTTGATATGACGAGAGACCGGCAGGACCTTCCGGGAGAGCCGATGATCAAAGGAGCTCCCCGAAAACGAGTTGGCCAACGCGCGCCACGACAGCGTTGTTGTTCATCGCATCCGGATCGTCTGTCTTGGTCATCACGGCGAGTGTTAGGGGAGGACGCTCATCCGACCACACAACACCCGCGTCATTCACGACTCCGTAATCACCAGCACCTGTCTTGTCGGCGAGTTCAGCTCCAGGTGGCACAACCGCCCCCAGCCGCGGGCCAGCTGTGGTGTTGCGGAGCATCCAACCGCGAAGACGGGCCTGCCCGAGCGTACTCAGCGCGTCGCCCAGCAAAAGCCCTTCGTAGAGTTTGTGGATATCTGAAGGCGTGCTGGTATCACGAAGGTCTCCAGGAAGGGCCTCATTGAGCTCCGGTTCCCAGCGGTCCAGACGGGTGGAGTCGGCACCGAGAGATCGCGCATATATGCCAATCTGCATAGGACCTCCGATGAGTTCGAGCAGGAGATTACCAGCCGTGTTATCGCTGAAACGCAGGGCAGCGTCGGTGAGCTCCTCCACACTCATGTCCCGATCCTCGTCGGCAGCGCAAATTATGGAGTTCTCCACAATCTGATCCTCACGGAACAGAATTCGGCGCTTCCAGAACTCATTGTCGTACGCGTGGTCGCGCAGCAGTCGGGCAACAGCAAGAGTCTTGAAAAGAGAGCACATCGGAAACGTGTCACTGCCTCGGTATGCGTAGGAGGGTTGCCTCTGTCGGCCCGCGGCAATTCCAATCGTGACACCATGCGCCGATTCGAGGTCGGCCATTGCCCGGTCGAGACGCCGACGTACGCCCATCCCTGTCCCGGGCGACTTCTCCCGTGCGAAAGCTGTGTCTCCCGTAGCGGCCATTGCAGCTGCGAGCACTCCGCCTGCACCGAGCGAGAGGAACTTACGACGGGTCGAGTCAAAAGGCCGATCTTGCGTCTGGGAGGTATGAAGTTGCATCATGCAGCCAGTCTGAATGGAAAGTCTGACTCGCTCAAAGCCTAAAATGACAATATTGATGCATTAGCGGCATAGTTGAGGGATGGATGTGCTCAGCGGTACGCGCGCGTTTGTCGCCGTCGCTCGCCGGCAAAGCTTCTCGGCCGCCGCGCAGGACGAACGGACAACCCAGCCCGTTGTGAGTCGCCGAGTAGCTGGCCTCGAGGCCCACCTTGGCGGAGCGCTGCTCGAGCGGAGTACGCGTCAGGTGAGTCTGACGCCCCTCGGCGCGGCACTTCTCGGACATGCACAGGCCCTGCTGAGCGCAGAACGATCGCTTCTCGATGCTGCAACCTCCCGTCGTCGTGGCACGGTCCGGCTCCTCGTACCGTGCGATCTTGACCCCGCGCGGTGGGCGGCCCTTCGATTGCGCGCGCTCGGAGTGGGCAGGGACCTCGAAATTGAGGAAAACGACCGGGAACGGCGTACTTTGAGGTTTCGACTCGGGGAAGCGGATGCTGCTCTTCTCCCGGTCGAAACCGCACGTGCAGACTGGGTGGTGCCGCTCGGTTTCGCCCAGGCTACTGATCGGCTCAGGCCGCTTACACTGGCGGCTTTGCGTCCAACCCGCGCTCTTGGGCCACTCGCGGCTTCGCGTCTGGTAGTAATGCCTGAGGATGCATACCCACAACTTCTATCCGCGTTAAGAGAGTCCGCTGCGGAATCGGGTCTGGCAGCACATCAGGTTCACGAGTCCCCAAGCGTCATCAGCGCCCTGACAGGAGCGTTAGCAGGCGACGACTGGATCCTCTGCACCCGAGAGCAGGCGGCCGCATGGCACCTGCAATGGTTCGAAGTGGGTGAACCGACAGTCGCACGTGCCTATCGGCTTGAGTCGCGCACGCCAGATGGCAGGAAGTTGTTCGATGCGACTCTTCAGCGGGAAATCGCCGCGGCGCTCGGAGCCGTAACGCGGGAGCAATCTTGACTGTCTCGGCGCACGACGCCGTAACGAGCGCCCTGCGCCGGGCAGAGCACGTGCTCGAAGCCGCGGGACTTTCGGGGTCCCTTCTCGTGCGTAACCTCGACACAGGCCAGGAGCTCGCGCTTGACGCCGATCGGCCCTTCCCCCTGGCGTCTGTTGCCAAGCTGCCACTCGCAGCGGCCGCGCTCGACGCCGCTCAGCAGGGTGAGCTCGATCTCAGCACACCGGTGCGCATCGATGACGCGAGCCGGTCTCAGGGCGGTCCCGGCATTGCCCGGTTTACCCACCCTGCCACAATCGCCCTGGGGGATCTCATCCGGCTTGCGATAGAAATCAGCGACACCACGGCCGCGGATGCAATTTTCCGAATCGTCTCCCCGCACGACGTTACAGAATGGCTCCAGCGCCTCGGCACGAGCGGCATCGTCTTGCGTCATCCAATAGGCGAACTCTACACCTCGCTCGCAACGCAAACCGTAGCCCGCGATGCTGCTACGGTGCACTCCCTCGTCGTCGCGGCTGACAAACAAGGGCACCCCTCTCCGTTGCCCCAACTGGACATCGAGCGGGCTAACGCCGGCACCGCGCGGGGGCTCGCAGATCTCCTGCAAAAGACCTGGGACGGAAGCATCGGCGATGCGGTGGCGGCACCTCTGCGTGGGATGCTCGCTGCAAACGTATTCCGACACCGCCTCGCACCGGATTTTTCAGCTGATACATCGATCTGGTATTCGAAAACGGGTTCCTTCGTCCATCTCCGTCACGAAGCAGGCGTCGTCGAACACATAGGCGGCCAGACTTTAGTCGTTGTTGCGCTCACTCGCAGTCGGGTGGCGGCCGTGATCCAGCCGTCCGCGGAGCAGGCGATGGGTCACGCTGCGCGCATCCTCCACGATGAACTTGTTTAGTCACTCACCACACCCCGCTGAATATTAAACCAATCGGTAAACCGATCTTTCTGCCGCGGATCTAGGGTTGGAGACGTCCTTACCTGGTATATGGCCATGCATCACTGCATACGAGTTGATCAGAACTCCCAGGCATGATTGAGAGCATGGACGATCGCTATGGCGCACAGCAGGCAGCAGCACGCGTACCCCACGAAGTCCTTGGGGTGGGTGTGCGAGGTGGGCTATGCCTTGACCATCGATAGCAGGCAGGGGACTGCCCCCGGTTTTGTTGACTCCTTGACCTAGCGAGCGAGTGCTCGTGGAAGGATGTTGACCATGCCCACGGCTTATGGGGCGGAGTTCCGCCAGGATGTTATTGATGTTG
>NZ_JBVAYW010000038.1:0-10459 GCF_055412845.1 Pseudarthrobacter adonitolis
CGAAGGTGGGACGGATGCAACTTAACTACGAGGTACTCAACGTCTCCAATGCAGAGCATCGACTGGTGGTCTACCAAGCCCCGCCGGGTACAGCCGACCACGACACGATGCTGCTACTGAACATGGTCGGCGGCCCCGCACCGAACAAAGCGGTGCCCACCAGGGAGCCCTCAACCGGAACATCCTCGGCCCGCCCCAACTGGTAGCCAGGGACCGATCTTCAGCCTCGCGGGGACCCTGTCATGATTGGTGTCTGACCGGATCAGCGCAGCAACATCCGCCAGTGATGACCGACGCCACCACCCGCTCCATCGACTGTCTGCTCTCGCGGATATTCGCCGCCCCAGAGGCGTGTCCCGGGACGGGGAAGACCGGGACGTCATGTCCCTCCGTCAGGGTTGGGTGAAGCCAGTGGCTCAGCAAGTCCGTCTAATTCGTAGTGGATCGGCACAGGCAAATTCAGGCCATTACGACCACTGGCCGAGGCTTAGCGTGGTATTTTTTCCGTTTTCTGAAGCGCCCCGACCTTGGGTGCGGTCACCCGGAACACGTCCGCCGGGATCCGGAACCTGAACGACGCCCTGGCCCTCTACAAGGCCGAGGGGCGATTACCCACCACCGGCGGGAAGACCGCGCGGGAACGGGCGCTTGGTTCATGGCTGCACCGTCAGCGGCAGCTCTCGGCCGCCGGGACCCTCTCCCCCATCCCCCGGGAAGGCCTTAAGGCCATCCCCGGCTGGGATTCGGTACTGACGCTCCAGGCCAAGCATGACGCCCGGTGGGAACAGCGCTTCGCCGAACTGGGCGCGTACCGGGACGGCGGTAACGACTGGCCCCAGCATAAAGGCCCCGACAGCGAGCAGGAACGGGTGCTCGGCATCTGGCTGCACGTCCAGCGGATCAGTCGTCGGGAGGGAAAGCTGCACCTGGACCGGGAAGTACGGCTGAATGATTCACTGCCGGGTTGGCAAGAAGGCAGGGCACGCAGCGGCGGCCGCAGGCGAGAGCAACAATAGAATCAAATGGCAGAGCACCGGGAATCGGAAGGGTGCCTGCACTGCGTATCGTCAGAACCCGGTACTCGGGTTTTCGTACGGGTTGATTGGGCCTGTCACCGGGGTCTTGGCCTCGTCCGGCCCGGTCGACGCCGCTCGTGAACAGGCCTGGGGCTACGGCGGGAGGTAAGGGGTGCGCCCGGCCATGGTTCGCCGTAGCAGTGTGGCGATGGAAAGGGATACGACGACGTCGGAGCATCATCTTCATTGACCCTGTGATCATGCGCCCGTTTGTGATGGGATTACGTCATCGGACGCGACACAGAAATCAACAGGAGGAACATCGTGAGCGATCCCGGAACTGAAGGACAGCCCCTCGGCGAGCCCGAAGACCCACAAACCGACAACCCGAACACCAAACCCGAGGAAGAACGCCCTATTACGGAAGACCCGGACGGCACCCCGGTGGAGAACCCTTCGGGAGGCTGACACCTCCGTACCTGTATAGCCGGTCAGGTCAGCAGGAATTCGCACCAGAGCGGGTAGTGGTCCGAGATCCGCCAGGACACCTCGTTCCGGGTGAGCCCCCGGAGGACATGCGGGATGAAGTCAAAGGACCCGGCCCGCTGCCCGTACGTCAGGCCCTTCAGCAGCGAGGTGCCGTCCGGCTGGGAGAACCAGGCCACCTGGTCGTAAAAATTGTTGGCCCCGTCGTCGTCGAAAATGGTCCGTGGGACCTTGTTCAGCTGGGGCGGGGGCCACAGGCCTGTGGAGACGAACGCCTCGTAGAGCCGGTCTCCGACCCGGTCCAGGTTGAAGTCCCCCAGCACCATCAGGTTGGTGTTCCAGTCGTTGGGCCGGACCGCCCACGCCCGCATCCACTCCGCGAAAGCCGTGATCTCCGGCAGCCGCTCGGCCTGGGACTTACCCCAGAGGACGTGCACGGATGCCAGGGTGAACTCGACACCTGCCCTGGTGAAGCTGGCCGTGTACGGGGTGCGGGCGAACTGCCGGGCCGGGTCCTCCCCCACCGGCGGCAACACGATCTCCCCTACCAGGCCCGAGGGCTGGACACGTTCCGTGTCGTACAGGAAGGCGAGCCGTTCACCGTTGCCGGCAGAACCCTCGGTCACGTCCGAGACGATAGCCTGCCACTGCGGACCCAAGGTGGCCAGTAAATGTTTAAGGGCTTTAGGGTTCCGGCGGGATTCCTGCACAGCAACGACATCGAACCGGGCGATCACCGCGGCCAGGCAGGCGATAGCGTGCCAGTCCCTCTTGGGTGAATCTTTGGGCCCGGCGCTCCACTTGGGCGTCAGGTCCCCGAGCGCCCGGATGTTCCAGGTCCCAACCATCAGATTGGAATCCGTCCTGGCAGGGACCGCGGAGCCCAAAGCGCTCTGCAACCGGTCCAGGTCCTCCGTCACGGCTGCGGGTGGCTGCTCGGTCATATCTCCAGCCAAGCAGACGCTGGGACGCTCATCCAGGGGACACTCCGAAGCGGGCATTTTGGCGGTGCACCATGACCACCGGCAGATGCCCAGCAACCACTATTCGTGTCCGGCTTCCATGCGGCGCTGTAGTGCGCGATGGAGGTCTGCCTGACCGGGGCATTCCTGGCGTCGTCTCGCAACCCGAGTCTTTCGGTTCGGCGCCAGCCTGGCTTGCGTAGCGTAGGGGCAACGACTATTGGGGGTAGCCATGAATCCGGCATCGTTTTTCGGCATTTTCAGCACCATTTATGCAGTCATCATGATCGTGGTAGCCGGCCTGGCAATTTACGCTCTGGTCCTGACAATTGTTTTCCTTCGGCTGCGGATTGCCGAGAAGCGGGGTGCGCGGCCGAACGGTCCGTTGGGGTGAGGGAAACAGGCACAGGCATGGTTGAGATAGGGCGCCGGGAGCGGCTCACGTTCGGAGATGTGCAACGCGGACCCGACGGCGAATTGCTCAGCATGTCCGTGTCCGTGGAATTAGAGAACCTTCGAGCACGTCGGGAGGTCACCGCCCACTACGAGCTTGGATTCGCTGACCTTTGCGGCTTCTTCACCGACCTTGCCGGGCATTGGCGAGGCTGGAGCGGGACCAGGACCTACAAATCCCTTGAAGGTGACCTGCTGCTGGAGGCCGCCCACACCGGGAGCCACATTGAGCTGTCCTTCACCCTTCAGGATCCCTCGTTCCATGACTCCTGGTCAGTACGCGGCAAGCTGACGATCGACTCGGGGGAAGAACTCATGCGCGTCACGGAGAACCTGCTAAACCTGTTCGCTGCCAGTTGGCGTGAGGATGCCGCAGAATGACCGGCAAGGATTGGACCAGGATTTCCTTCGCGCTGGCCCTATGTCCAATGAGAGAAAGCCTGAACCACTAAACCCGCAAGCATAATTGCCGTAAATATCGATTTTCCCGCGCCGAGGCCGCGCATCGTCCCAGTGTCGGCAAACCATCCAAAACCTGCCTCCTCCAGTCCTCGACCTCGAACGTTTTCGGCCCAGATCTCTGCAGCGTGTTCATGATTCCTCCAGGTCAGCAGGCCAATGCCGAAAACGGCAGACAAGAGCACCACCAGCGGAAGGACTATCAGGAGGTTTGTAGCTGGCACAGAAAGGTCGAAGACTAAGGAAACAAGGACGCAGCAGACGATCGCCACGAAGCTCCAGAGCTCGATAATTTGCAACTTACGTATCCGCCCGGGGAGACGTCGATGCTCGTATACAGCCCGGCGTAGCCACCGCATAGGGTTCCCCTTTCCCAGCTATGTTCTCTCTGCAGAACATAGCTTCACCCTAAACGTGGTTTCGCACTCTTACGAGAATCGCCAACCGCGGAGCTGGAGACAGCTTCCCTTTGCAAGGTCTACTTTTGGTGTCTCATATCCCTTGTGCCTCGGAAGGGGGGCCGGGCGACGACCGTGGCGGATCCGGTCGGTATCAGTCCCCGACGGCGTCGCGGCCGCGTCGCACGATGAGGGGGTCGGGGGTTTGAACCACCGAAGGGTCCTTGTCGTCGTATTCGAACTGGTTGAGGAAGAAGCGCATGGCGTTGATCCGGCCCCGCTTCTTGTCATTGGACTTGATCCTCATCCAGGGTGCGTGGTCTGTGTCAGTGCGCAGGAATGTCTCTTCCTTGGCCTGTGTATATTCCTCCCACCGGTCCAGGGATGCCAGGTCCACGGGTGAGAGTTTCCAACGCCTGACTGGGTCGATCTGGCGGATCGCGAACCGGGTCCGCTGCTCGTGTCGGGTCACGGAAAACCAGAATTTGGTCAAGTGGATTCCGGAGTCAACCAGCATCCTTTCGAACACCGGGGCCTGGTCCATGAACGTGGCGTACTCCTCGTTGGTGCAGAACCCCATGACCCGTTCCACGTTCGCCCGGTTGTACCAGGAGCGGTCGAACAGCACGATCTCCCCTGCCGTGGGCAGGTGCTGAATGTAGCGCTGGAAATACCACTGGCCCTGTTCACGGTCTGACGGTTTGCTCAGCGCCACGGTGCGGGCCGAGCGGGGATCCAGATGCTCGGTGAAGCGCTTGATGGTCCCGCCCTTCCCGGCGGCGTCGCGGCCCTCGAAGACGACCACGTGTCTGAGGCCGTGGTCCTGGCCCCAGTACTGGAACTTCAACAATTCGACCTGCAGCCGGTATTTCTCCAGCTCGTATTCCTCCCGGGACATCCGCACCTCATAGGGGTAATCCTCGCGCCAGGTCTCCACGGCCGAACCACCAGGATCGATCAGCTCGGGGTCCTCGCCCTGCCCGCCGCGCACCGTGTACCCTAACTCCACGAGACGATCAATGGCCTCACGCAGGTTATCCCTGACCCACCACGGATCCACCGGCGTCCACGTCTCGCCTTCCAACACCACAAGCCCTCCCTCCGTACCGCCCGCCGGCCGGCCCCGGCGGTATGGACTGACCCAACCGGAAGGTCTGCAAGCTCACCAGCATCGACCCAGGCGGACCGACCTCAGTCGTTACGATCCGAGTGATTTCCCCGATCTCGAAGTCGAGCTTCCTTTTGATGGTGCTCCAGCTTCAATTCCGCATCCCTCCGGCGGGAACCGATCGCCCGCAGCTGGCCCGCCGTGGGATGGCGGTGCTCCCGCTCCCAGGCGTGATCATTGACCCCCGTACCGGGAAGAACCGCGTCTGCGTTTTCGTTGGAATTTTGACTCATATCGGGATGGTCTCACGAACCCGAGCGCCGGAAAAGTGCCCGCCCCCGGTAGCCGCCGTAAGGGTGGACCCGTCCTACAATTAAGACAGACCGGCGGCGGCAGAGCCCTGGTTGTTCCCACAACAACCAGCAACGGCTCGCCCCAGCCCGCCGCCGGTCCTGGACTCCACCCCGGGACCCATGCGCGTCAGCAAGCCCGGTGAGGCACCGACGCACATTCACAGGGCGCGTCCACGTCCAGGAACTGACAGACCAAAACGCTGCACTGTCCCGACTGGCGAGCAACCCAACAAATCCATCAGTTGCAGCAACAGCCCGCGGCACTGTCGACGGATCTGGATGCCGCCCACGCTGTAAATCGCTCCCTGAGGTCAGAGCTGACCCGCCAGAAACGGCACCGGGCCCGACGATATGACAGTACGGTTCATCGGGCTTCAAAGGCAGGATCGCGTCCGGAATCGGTTCACAGCGGCTGTGGGAGGCGGCATACTCGTCGCCGTTGCCGGTGCCGCCCGAATCCTGCAGCTCAGATCCCGCACCGGCACCAGAATCCCACCCCCTCCCGGACTGACCGGCGGACCTGGGCGCTCCTGACCTAAAACTTGACGGCGGAGAATGTCGGCGTGATGCAGAGCCCAACATGCAGGATCCGGAGAGCAGTGCCAACAAGCCCCGGAGTTCGGACCCGAAGCCGCGGCCGGTGCCCCACGCCGGCCTCACCGAGGCAACGCGGGAACTGCGGGACACCTCCCGGCGCCGCCGCGACGCGGGGAGAAGCTGCAGCAGCACCTATTGGAGGCCAAAGAGCACGTGCCCCATGACTACGATCATGAGCCTCACAAGCACGACCAGGAACACCGCAAGGCGGATGGGAATGACAGTGCCGGCCTTCGATAATCCCAACCTCAGAATAAGGACCCCGAAGGCAACGTTCATCGTCACTCCTGCAGTGTCACCCCCGGGGTTCGCACCGCAGCCCGGTCAGGCCGTTTGTTCAATCCCTTGCAACCCGGCCCGGCGGGCACTTTCTTCGACGGCCAGCTCGTACCACGCCTCCGCACCGAATGCCGGGGCGGGAGTATCGAGGTTTTGGTAGAGGGCGTCCACCAGATCAGCCAATTCCTCCGCAGCCAGAGAAGAAAGGATCTCCTCCGGGCCCCGGGGGTCGTGGATGACACGGAACAAGCGTGTGTGGTTCATCGGAGGATGATGGTGTTGGATTGGCGGCACCAGACGTGTGTCATTAAAACTCCCTCTGAAGACTCAGAGGCTGCTGCGCAACCCTGCTCGAGTCTAATCCGACGTTTGGGCACCGACAATGGGCACTGTGAACCGTGCCGGCGCGCCGATAGTTGCGGGGTGTCAGGTGAGGCAGGCCTTTCTGAGCTCGTGACGCCCCACGTGACGAGTGATGTTTGGGCTGGCCACTGCCCTGCGTCAGTTACGCTTGCATGGAGTTGGGGAAACGGTCTGTACGCGCAGTGAAGTGCGGGTACAGACTCTTTTTGTTTACCGCTCCTCTTACTCACCGCCGCGGGGCGCAGACTTCTCTTCCCAGGGAACGGATAGTTCGTTCTCCTTGACGAAACTTGGCCACCAGGACATACCGCAACCCAGCCCGCGCCCCCCTCGACTCACGCATCGAATCCGTCACGAACCTCGTTAAGACCCGACAGCGGATCGCCGACCTGCGCGAACAGGTCGCCGACGCCGAGCGCGAAGACAAACGCGCCTACGTCCGCGCCACCAAGGACGGCTGGACCCCGAAGAACTCAAGAAACTCGGCCTCGAATCCGGGGCCGCGGCCCGCAGGCGCAAGCCGGCACCAACACGCGCGACCAGCGATGAAACCCCGGCGCCCCAAGGTGAAGCCACCGGGGTCCAGTAAGCGTTGCCCCTCGCCCACCTGGGCACGGCAAAAGCAAACTCCTTACGGTGATTGAGGCTGGATTGGGGGCGTTGTAGGCTCTCAACCAACCCGGGGATGCCGGGTATGGCTAAAAGCTATATGCCGGACTTTTAGTGACGGCTGCGAAGGAATGGCCGCCCGGCATCCCGCGATGGCTCGACCGCTAATTGAGAGAAGCGATCCGATCGCAATGTAAGGACACGTCGGCGCGGCCATCTGCTTGGGCTCTTACCAGGAAACAGCGATGGAGGGATACATGCCCGAACTCTGGGTCGGCATCGACGCCGGCAAGGCTCATCACCACTGCGTGCTAATCGACGACGAAGGAAACCGGCTACTGTCCCGTAAAGTAGCCAACGACGAAGCTGCACTTACGGAGCTGTTCTCCGAGGTCCTGGCACTTGCGGCCGGTCGTGAAATTCTCTGGGCCACCGACTTAAACCGCGGTGGGGCCGCTCTCTTCATTGGAGTGCTCGCGGAACTGAACCAGTTGCTGACATACATCCCGGGAAGATCCGTTTACCACGCGGCCCGCACCTACAGGGGCGACGGAAAAACAGACGCCAAGGATGCCGCAATCATCGCTGACCAAGCCCGAATGCGGCGGGACCTACAGCCCATCCGCAGCGGTGATGAGATCAGCACCGACCTTCGTCTACTTATCTCCCGGCGGACGGATCTCGTCTGTGACCGGACCCGCGCAATAAACAGACTCTGCGCAGTTCTGCTCGAATACTTCCCAGCACTCGAGGCCGCCTTCGACTATGCCATGGTCAAAGCATCTGTCGTGCTCCTCACGAAGTACAACACCCCGGCCGGCATCCGCCGAGCAGGGGAAGCCCGCATCGCCAGCTGGCTGCGGAGCCAAGGCTGCTATAACGCAAAATCAATCGCGGCGAAGGCCGTCGCAGCAGCCCAAGCACAAAGAACCATCCTCCACACCCAGGAAATGGGGGCCGAAATAGTCTCCGCCCTGGCCAGCAACGTGCTGGACCTCCACGAACAAGTTGCCGCAATCGACAAACGGATCGAGGCTCGCTTCCAAGAGCACCAACACGCCAAGATACTTCCAGCATGCCGGGCTTCGGCACCCTCCTAGCAGCTGAACTGCTCGCCGCCACAGGCGGCGACTTAACCGCTTACGACAGCGCCGCCCGGCTGGCCGGCGTAGCCGGTCTGGCGCCCGTGCCCCGAGATTCAGGACGCATCAGCGGCAACTACCACCGGCCCAAACGCTACGACCGACGACTCCTCAACGCCTTCTACCTCGCCGCCCAATCCGCTGCACGCTACTGCCCCCAAAGCCGCACCTACTACCAACGCAAACGCACTGAGGGCAAAAACCACAAACAAGCAGTCCTCTCCCTCGCAAGGCGCCGCCTCAACGTCCTCTGGGCCATGCTTCGCGACAACACGGCCTATCAGCCGCTCGCGTAATCAGCTCGGCAATTCAGGTGGGTTGGATCGCGCAGATGAATCTGACCGGCTGGATCCGTTTCTCCACCGGCGGCTCTGAAAGACTAACCACACCGTGCCGGCAATCGGCACTAGCGGGAAGACCGGCCTCCCGCTAAAAACAAGTACGGCAAAGGCGATCCAGAGAACGCCAGTGATGACGGCGACGGCGATCAACGACTTACGCGTGACCGGGTAGGAAGGTAGCTCGATCCCCTCGGCGCGGAGCTGTCGTGCTTCCAAAGCTGCTGCCCGGATCAAGGGAACGAACACGGCAGCCAATCCGGCGGCAACCAGCAGGGAGCGCCACGGATCTGGAACGCCGAATGCCTCAAGGACGGATCCCAACAGCGAACCTAGGATAAGGAACCAAAAAATTGCCCAGCCCGCCAAGCGCCTCCGCTTAGGTGGCATGCCCTCCAGCGAATCAGGCGGCCAGGATTGCCACTCATATTTGTTGCCGCTCTTGTCCGCCCCCGTGACCATGCCCAAAGAATACGCCAACACTGACTGCTGCAAGGTCGACAGTGCCTTGTTTGCGCGGGTTCAGATGCGAACTTGGCAGGAGCGCACCGCTGACCACAGCTGGGGACAATTCATAATGGGTTATCCACCGCTACTGCTGCCGAGGGGAGCTACCCCAACGGCTCCCAAATTCCGAGCCGTGGATAACCCGAATTGCCCCCAGCTATGGACAGCTCAACGTCCCCTTGAGTGCCGGGAGGCCTCGCAGCAAGCAGTGATCGTTCTTGACAATCCCCATTGAGATTCCTCCGGGCTTTTCCCGAACACACGTGGACGACGGGACCCACCTGACCGGCTGAACACAATCGCCAGGTCATCATGCGACCAAAACTCACCACCAGTGACCGGCGATCATGCACAGCCTGGACACGCTGTTGGTTACCAACGGCAAGGTCTCCCATGGTTCAAGCCTGCACGCACCCGGCCACCGCACTGAGCGGTGGCCGGGTATTTTCAGCCGTGACGACAGTGACTTATGAGCACACGGACGCAGCAAAGGACGGCACCTTTTCGAGGTCCCGTCCTTCGGGATTTGAGCAGCTGATATTCAGGCTTCCATGCCGGGGGCGTGACGCCCACCCATCAGTGGCTCTGTGACGCGTGCCGGCACAAGCGGAAGAATTACCCCCAAGGGAACTGCACAGCCTGCTCCAGAGACGCCGCCATCAAACGGCGCCCAGGCCTGTCGGCTCTGCTGGAGCCATTTCATCACCAGTGGAGGGAGGAAAAGCGTGGCCAAACCGGTCCGGGACCGGCTTTCCGTCTGGCTGGCCTACCGTTAACAGTGCTGGCCGTCGACGAGAAACCCCCACGTCTTCATTAGCTGGCGCACCGCCCTGGACCGCGCACCTGTCGGCGTCCAGTGGATCACCACCTCGATGGGGATGACCGTTCAACAAGCCCGCGAGGACCGGATCCTGCACGAACTGCATGCCAGTGGCGGCGACCTCCGCCGTATCTGCGACATGTTCGGCCTGAGCAGCTCCGGAGCGAACCGCTACTCTGGAATATCAAGGTGTGCCGGTGCGCCTGGCTGTCTCTCGGAAGCCGTCCTGCGGTCCGGCTTCTCGAAGGGATATCGGATGCAGTCAGCACTCCCTCGTCTCAGATCCTTCTGGAGTGTGGCCACAACCGCCGCCCTTCTGGCGGTTTCTGTCGCGGGTTGCGCCAGCGCTCCGGCGGCTTCGCCACCGTCCCCTAGCGTGGCACGGTCCCCTGCGGCTGATGTTCGGATCGCTGCTGTCGGTGACATGAATGGCGTCAAGACCTATGCGCCTGATAGCCCGTCCGGTCGGAACGGTGCGGCGATCACCCGGCTCGTGCAGAACAACGAGATTGACGCGTTCCTAGGGATCGGGGACTTCCAGTACGACGCCGCGTACTGCGAAGACTACG
>NZ_JBVAYW010000039.1:0-8947 GCF_055412845.1 Pseudarthrobacter adonitolis
GACACCGGCTGCCCACTCACTTCCCGGCGTCCCTGGAACAAGACGCGTTCGTCTGAGCCGATCCTGCAGGTCGACAAGCTCGGAATCGGATATTGCAAGGTGGAACAGTTCCATACGTAGATCCTCCTGGTCTTCCCGGACAGCAAAAACAGTTGAGGATGCGGTATCTCTGTTGCGCCGCCTCGCCAGCCCGACACCTAATAGTGGGGGCTCGGGGCGGTGCAAGCGGCTGTTTACGTCGGTCGTAAGGGGGCAGGCTGCGGCCGGCCGGGTAGTCCTATGCGGGGAGGCTCTCTGGCAGGCGTATCGTGAGGACGTTGTTCGTGGCGCGCATTGCGGCGATAACGGCCGGATCCGGGTGCACGTGGATGCCGGGGTAGTCGATCTCGCCTTGGCTGGGTGTGACAGTCCAGGCAAGACGCTCTTCGGTGAGGGAAAATTGCGCGTCGATTCCATCTTTGTTGCCTCGCGGATCTACGCGGTGCCAGGCGCCCTCAAGCCAAAGTGCGACCAGACCATGGATTGCGTGGCCTGCCTTCGGTTTCCCGATCCGTTGGTAACACAGTCCCGCAGGGATGTTGCGGGAACGAAGGAGCGCCACGAGCAGATGGGATTTGGCGTGGCAGAGCCCGACGCCGTTGATGGCGGCGTCGGAGGCCGTAATCGAGGGGCGTGGGTCGTGGACGTCGAACGAGTGCCGCACAACATCACGGACATGTTCAAAGGCCCTACGGGCGAAAACTACGTCGTCGTCCTTATCATCGGAGAGTTCCCGAAAGAGGTCCCGGACGCGGCTATGCGAGAGGTTGATGACACTGTCTTCGCCCAGATAGTGTGATGGGTCGTTGTCTAAGAAGTCCATTTGAGCGAGATTACTAGCATCCGATCCCGGACCGGCTATTTTGGCTGCTGTCTGTCCTGTGGACGTGTCAGATCTCGGCATGGGCCAAGGCGGGGAACTTTCAACCTCGCCTACTTAATGGACCCAGATCAGCTTCAGTGCTGATCAACCACCACCAGGACGTTCCCGTGGTCCTGAAGGCGGGTGAACAGCTCCCGCAACTGTGCCTCGTCCTGCGGCAGGGGTTTATCGAGAACCCGCTCCCCGGCGGCGGTGAGTGCCG
Source organism: Pseudarthrobacter adonitolis (assembly GCF_055412845.1). Taxonomy (NCBI): domain Bacteria; kingdom Bacillati; phylum Actinomycetota; class Actinomycetes; order Micrococcales; family Micrococcaceae; genus Pseudarthrobacter; species Pseudarthrobacter adonitolis. The sequence goes on from NZ_JBVAYW010000039.1 coordinate 1,125, forward strand.
TCGCATGATGATCGGTCTTGCTGACATCGAGCCCGCAGAATAGGTCGAATCCCTGATCCATATTGGCGCTCCCTGGGATCACTATATGGCCGCAGTCACGACACCCGATGCCGGCACCCCCGTTACAAAGAGACCTGGACGCTAGCGTCCGGCCGTGTCCCTATCAGCGGTCAGCAAGTGTCTCCGAACCCGGCGATCACCCCCCCGGATCATTAGTGACAGGGCGAGAAAGTCACACCGGATCCAGCGACCAATCCCCGGACTTCGGGGACTCAATAAATGTAACGTGGTGGCCACCGGCGGGCGTCACCAACAATGAAACAGTCGTGCCTAATGTACGAGCTTCGGACCTAAATCCGGTCCCGAGGCACCCAGCGCATCGGCAAGGCAGCTTCTACCTTCCTTTCAGTTGGGGATCACCCGTGAACCTGTGGACTTGCTGACGAGGCTGAGTTGATAGGGTAGAAAACCTTTGAAACGAATGAGGGAGGTCGGCCGTGGTTCGAATGGTTGTCATCATTGGTGCAGGAATCGTGGGCGTCTCGGTGGCCCGAGAACTGGCCCGCAAGGGCGTGAGCGTGACAGTGCTGGACCGAGATGCGGGTGAGCCGCAGGGCTCGACAGCCTTCGCCCCCGGATTCGTGGGCCTTTACAATGACGTGCCGATCCTGACCGAGCTCGCCCGTGCATCGGCCGCGATCTACGCGACCGCGGAGCGTGGATTCGGCCGGGTCGGCGGGCTGGAGCTCGCCACCTCGGACTCGGGCGCAGCAGAGGTTACACGCCGAGCCGATGCCGCGCGGTCGGTAGGCCTCGCTTCCCGCCTCCTGAGTCCGTCAGATCTACCCAAACCGGTGCTTGACTTCGTGGACACCTCACAGGTTCTCGCCGCCGCATACTTCCCCGACGACGGAGTCGCGGATGTCCAGCTTCTCGCCCGCGCCCTACGCAAGGAGGCCATTGGGGCCGGTGCGCGTTTCCTGGCCGGCCAACACGTCACCGGCATCGACAGGACATCAAATCTCGTCACGGTCACCACGGCGTCCGGCGACGTGTTCACCGCAGATGACGTGGTGCTCGCGGGCGGGGTGTGGGGCCCGTCGCTGACTGCCCTGACAGGTCGGGAACTGCCACTGTTTCCCGTCGCCCATCCCTACGTCTACTCTCACGAAAACGCAGCATGGCGTCCGGGGCCGTTCGTGCGGTGGCCCGAGCACCACGTATACGCCCGCGTTCACCACGAGCAGCTCGGCATCGGCAGCTACGATCACGTCCCTGCGCCCGTCGGCCAGGGCGGACTCACTGATGGTGCGGGACTGCCATGGCCGGAGGTATTCGACCCGGTTGTCACCACCGCGCAGCGTCTCCTGCGTCAGGAGGCTCGGTTCACGCCCACGCGGCGGATCAACGGTGCCTTCGCGATGACACCCGATAATTTGCCGTTCCTTGGCCCGCATCCCGAGCTGGACGGCGTATGGGTAGCTCAGGCGATCTGGGTCACTCATGCCGCCGGGTCTGCCGCCGCTCTGGTGGCAGCCATGACAGATGGCACCGGCCTGCCGGCCGAGCTCGCGGTCAACCGCTTCGACGGCAAGGACCTGACATCTCTGCGCACGAGTGCGCTGCGCCTCTACCGCGACATCTACGCCGCCGACACGTTCTGACGAGCGAATCGGCAGGAAGGCGGCTAAGGTCCGCCGACTTATACCGGGAGCATCGCGACCACTACAAATCCCGGAATCGCATCTTACAAACGCAGCTGAAGTAATAGCCCGAGTTGCCCGGCGCCCCACCAGTTGTGAGGCGCAGGTGAACGAGAGGCAAGCCGGTCGGTGTCCTTGTAATATCAGTACCCGACCGGCTGTACAGCAAGCCCGGCGTAGGTCTCCAGAACTTGAGTATCAGTCATGCAACAAATGTAGGGACTGGTAAGCACAATTCGTTGCACGCCATACTGCAGCATCGTCCCCGGAAGGGTCCCACTTAGACTCCATCGAATCATGGAGTGCTAAGCGTGGCCGCCCCGGGATGTGACTGTTAACCCGAAATGGCGGTTAAATCACAGTTTGAATGGCGGTTTGCCGTCCCGCTGAAGGAACCCTCTGCGGGACGATTTGAAAATGGTTCGCACGGTCCACGCTAAGGAGGTCGCTTGCCGTCGTTCTTGCCGGTGCCCGTTACTGCCCCTGACGGGAGGCCGTACGGAGTAGCGTTTTTAGCGATAACTTGACAGTGACGCAGCTTACATTCACTATGAAGTTGTGTTGTCTACCGAGCATCACATGTTACCTATAAGTATCTTTCCTGGCATCCTAGGCGAGTTAGCTGATAGCTCTTGGTGGGTCGTCAGGGTCACCGGCCCCGCTGCACCGACTTTTCCGCAGGGCACTCAGCCGTGCGTTTGAAACCCTTGAAGGGACAATGATGTCGAATCAAACGAACCCGGCCCCGGCCGCCGATTTACCCACGGGACACCGTTCCGGGGCCATCATCGAGCAACATTCCATCGACTACGTGCACCGCGCAGAGCGCCGCGGCAAGCTCTGGCATCAGGGGCCCTTTTGGTTCGCGGGGAATTTTGTTCTTCCGACGCTGGTCGTGGGATTCACGGGCCCCGCGATGGGCCTTAGCCTGGTCTGGTGCATCCTGGCCGTGGTGCTCGGCGCCGGCTTCGGCACCTTCTTTATGGCCTTCCACGCCAACCAGGGCCCGCGGATGGGGCTCCCGCAGATGATCCAGTCCCGCGCGCAGTTCGGCAGCAGAGGATCCCTCGTCCCGTTCATTGCCACGGTGTTCGTCTATCTCGGCTTCCTGGTTTTCGACACCATTCTGGCCACCGAGGGGATCCTTCTCGTCCTCCCGGGGGAAAAGTGGTTCTGGTACCCGCTGGTGATCGCGGTCGCCATCGTCATTGCCGTCGTCGGACATGACCTGCTGCACTTCATTCAGCGCTGGCTCACCTACGTCCTGATCGCCACCTTCGCTGTCCTGACCGTCCTGGCCCTGACAACGCTAGGAGGCACCACCGATGCGACGGCGGCCTCGGCAGCCGCGGCGCCGGGATGGGACGGCACCGCGTTCCTTGTCCAGTTTTCCCTCGCTGCCGGCTACAACATCAGCTACGCCGTCTACGTGTCCGACTATTCGAGGTACCTGCCGGAAAACTCCTCGGCGAAAAAGCTGATCTCCTGGACCTACGCCGGAGCGGCCGTCTCCGCCATCTGGCTGATGTCTCTGGGGTCGATCCTGGCCAGCAGCATCCCCGACGCGGACGCCATCGGCGCCATCAAACAGGTCGGTGACAATCTCTTCCCCGGGTTCGGGACGTTCGCCGTGCTCATCTCCGTGATTGCCCTGCTCTCCATCATGGGCGTCAACGCCTACGGCGCAATGCTGACGGGAGTCGCGGCCATCGACGGGTTCAAACCGGTCCGGCCGACCGTCCGTCTGCGGGTCCTGGGCCTGTCGGTGATCGGCCTGATCGCGGTCGGAATTGCCCTTGTCATCCCGGATGACTACCTGGCCAGCTTCAACAGCTTCGTGCTGCTCATGCTGTACTTCCTCATTCCCTGGACAGCGGTGAACCTCGTGGACTTCTACTTCGTCCGTCATGGAAAGTACGCGATCACCGACATCTTCAACCCCGAAGGCATATACGGCCGCTGGGCCTGGCGCGGCATCGTCTCCTACGTGGTGGGATTCGTCGTCATGATCCCGTTCTTCTCAACCGGTTTCTACACCGGACCGGCGGCCCAGGCCCTGGGCGGGGCGGACATATCCTTCGTCTTCGGTCTGCTCGCCGGCGGCGGCCTGTACTACCTGCTTTCTCGCAACATCGACCATGCCGCCGAAGCAGCCGCCCGCCGCCGCAGTCAGCTGGTCCTGGAAGGGACGCCGGAGTAATCAGATGCCCTCACTAACCGAAGATGTCATCATCGCCTGCTGCCAGGTGCCCCTGGCCGTCGGGGACGTCACCGCAAACAAAACCGTGCTCAGGCGCGCCGTGGCCGACGCCGCCTCCCGCCGGGCAAGCATCGTTGTCCTCCCGGAGCTGGCCAACACCGGCTACTGCTTCAACTCCCCGGCAGAAGCCCGGTCCGTGGCCGAACCACTGGACGGGCCCACCGTGCAGGAATGGCAGCAACTCAGCCGGGACCACGGCCTCATCCTCGTCGCGGGACTGGTCGAAGTGGCCGGGGACGGCACCGTTTATAACACGGCCGTGCTGGTGGACCGCGGCGAGCTGAAAGCCACCTACCGGAAGGTCCACCTGTGGGGTGATGAGCAGAAACTCTTCACCCCCGGAAACCAGACGCCGCCCGTGGTCTCCACCAGCGCAGGGATGATCGCCGTCATGGTCTGCTACGACCTTGAATTCCCGGAATGGGTGCGGACAGCTTCCCTGGACGGAGCAGAGATAGTGTGCGCTCCTGTGAACTGGCCGCTCTACCCCCGGCCCGAAGCGGAGCGGCCCTCAGAAATCTTCAAGGTCCAGGCCAACGCCGCCACCAACCGGGTATACATCGCCGCCTGCGACAGGACAGGAACCGAACGGGGCCAAAAATGGCTCGGCGGCAGCACCATCGTTGACCCCGACGGGTTCCCCCTCGCGTTGGCAGACCTGGGGAGCGAGACCATCATCACCGCCCGGATCACACCGGCAACCTCCAACGACAAACACATCGGCCCCCATAACGACGTCCACGCCGACCGGAAACCCGAGCTCTACAGCCGCGTCAACCACCCGGGAAGCCTGGAGAAAGACTGGAAACCGGACAGGCTCCGTCCGGGCACCTCCGCCGGCAACGGCACCGCATTGCTTCCCTAATCCGGCCACACCGGGCCGTTCTCATTGCGTGCCGACCGACCGCCGAGAGCGGACACCAACCTGCAAAGACCACCAAAGAACGAGCTCCGGCCTCTCCTCTGGATTGGCGGAATCAACGCGGATGGGGTCGGCCAGGTTCCCGGACTCCAACGCCGCGGCCTGCCAGGTCGTGGATGAGGTTCAGGGTGCCCCGGACGGTGCAGCCCAGTCGGTCCAGAGTGTGCACCACGAGCACGTCCCACTCGCGGGCTTGGTCGAGGGCTTCATTAAGTCCCGGACGGCTTGTGGTGGATCCGGATTTCTTATCCACGTATATTCGCCGGGCGGGGATACCCTCGCCGCGCAGTGCGTCGATCTGCCGGTCGAGGTCCTGGTTCGCGGTCGAGACGCGGGCGTACCTAATTTCCATAGGACCACTGTGACTGTTGGTTGGGAATGGCGGTTTCGGTGTCGCGTAAGCCGATCCCTAATCGGGCCGACGCGCTTCGATGAGATGACGGGTCGAGTGCGCGACAAATGGGCCCTCGCTCTGGATGAGATCGTGAAGGTTTCGCAGGCGGTCTCGGTATGCCGCAACCGTGAAACCGGGCACCCACCAGACCACCTTGCGCAACAAATAGACAACCGCGCCGACATCGTGGATTTCGATGCGTAGGCGCGCTTCCTGAAGGTCTACGATGTCAAGTCCGGCTGTCCGCGCAGCCGCTGTCTCGGCGTCCGGGCGTCGGCCAAGACGTGCCTGTGGCTGAGGGCCCAGGAAGTACTCGATGAGTTCGAAGACGCTGGCCGGTCCGACGTGCTGGGCGAAATAGGTGCCTCCCGGTTGGAGTACCCGAGCAATTTCGTCCCACCAAATGGTGGCTGGATGGCGGCTTGTCACAAGGTCGAAAGCGCGATCCCCGAAGGGCAGAGGCGGTTCATCAGGATCTGCTACCACCGCGATGCCTCGGCGGTGCAGGAGCGCAGTTGCCTTCGCGACGTTGGGTGGGAATGATTCCGTGGCGACCGCTAACCGCGGGATGACCGGCGACTGCGCCAGGACCTCGCCCCCTCCGGTCTGAATGTCGAGCGAAGCGTCGGCTTCGGCCAGCCGTTCACCCAGCAGGCGTGCGTACCCCCAGGGTGGTCGTTCTTCGGTGGCGCGTCCTTGCAGCCAAGAGAAGTCCCAGCCATCAACGCTCACCGCGTTGGCCTCTGCAATTAGCTCGTCGAAAGATGCACTCATCTATCCAGTATCTCGCCCGCCAGCCGATGGATTAAGCAGGCTGCGCCAGCAGGCGTCCGATTGGGAACCCTCACCGTGCTCAATCCGTGCCGCTAGATGCCGGTGAGCTGCTCCCGGCAACTCGGGGATACCACCCTCATAGGGCTCGGCGGATTGAACGCCAACGCCGCAGCCGGCCGAACAGGGCGTCGCTGAAGATCGCCACCGCAGTTAGGACAAGCCCGATCTTGGAAGCGGTCCACACAGTTTGGGCACCAGGTGCATTCGAACGTGCAGATGTAAGCCTCATCAGACGGAGCGATGTCGCGGTCGCAACATTCGCAATTTGGGCGAATCTCAAGCATGCGACCACCCTACCTCCGGGGTGCCTTCTCGGCGAAGAGTGCTTCGATCAGCCCGGTAGACGATCCTCCAACGGACGTTCCATGAGCGAATGGATCAGTGGTTCAGCGTGGACATCGCCTCACTGTCATCAATCAAACCTCATACGGCCGGCTCGATATTCACGAAGGGTCGTCTCCACTGCAAGCACTTTTCCGCTAGGGAATTTCGGTGCCACGGAAACAGGCTTGGGCACATGCTCGCTGGCGCCGGAATCGAGTCACGATGATTCCCGGGCGACTAGGGAAGCCATCGCAGCAGCCGGTTCGACGTCGTAGCCAGTTGCGCGATCGCCCGACCAATTTAGTCCAAGCATCAGCCCATCTTTTTCGAGGCCCCGGACCCACTTTGATCGCCACTCGCTAAGAGGAATCGCTACCTTCTCAAATCCGGCGTACGCCTCAACTGAGGAGATGATTGTTTCTGCACGAGAGGCCAGGGACCAGAACGGCATCGCACGCTTACCATCGCTACCCAAAGGGGCAGGGATGCCTTCAGAATCCCGGATTGTCCAGACCTGCCTCTCACGGACTATTTCGTCGAAAAATGCCGATGCGTGTGCTCCGCTGATGCTCATGACGCTAATGGTCTCAGACTCCCGATATGCCACCGCCCCTCTGTCCAGGCTCGGCAATCTGGGTTCCGTTTGGGGAACGGCGGATTCAGGCGGTCATTGCAACAGGAGGCCTTCGATCAGTTCGATCGGTTTTTTGAACTCTAGTCTTTTGCGTGGCCGGTCGTTGAGTTCCTGGGCAACCCAGTCGAGGTCTGCCTGGCTGTGGATGCCCAGGTCCGTGCCCTTGGGGAAATACTGGCGGAGCAGGCCATTCGTGTTTTCATTGATGCCGCGCTGCCAGGGCGAGTGCGGGTCGCAGAAGTAGATGTCGATGCCGGTGTCCATCTTCACGGTTTTCCAGTCCTGCATCTCGATGCCCTGATCCCAGGTCAGGGAATGCCGCAGCGCCTCGGGAAGGGTCTTGATCTTCGCGACCAGCGCATCACGGATCTGCTCGGCCCTGTACCCGTCCGGCAGGTGCACGAGCATCGTGTAGTTAGTGGTCCGTTCCACCAGTGTCCCGATCGCGGACTGGTTCCCCTTGCCGATGATTAAGTCCCCCTCCCAATGCCCCGGCATGGCACGGTCCTGAACCTCGGGAGGACGTTCGGAAATGTTGATCATGCCCGGGATCCGGTTCTTCCGCTGACCGGCTTTCCTGCAGGGCTGCCTGACCGCCTGCCCGGTGCGCAGGCACGCGGTCAGATCACGCTTCAGTGCCCCGCGGGACTGCACGTACAGGGACTGGTAGATCGTCTCGGGTGACACCCTCATCTCCGGCTCATCGGGGAACTCAATCCGGAGCCGTCCTGCGATCTGCTCCGGTGAGTACT
>NZ_JBVAYW010000040.1:0-6562 GCF_055412845.1 Pseudarthrobacter adonitolis
GCAGCATGACCAGCGGGCGCATCTTGCCGTCACAGAGATGATGGATCTTCGTTGTCAGCCCGCCGCGGGACCGCCCGATCGCGTGGTCAGGCGGTTCCTCCAGCAGATTCATGTAGTTCGAGAGGTCCCCCTGTGTGGCGGGGAAGGTTCGTGGCGTGCTGGTGGGCCCGGTTGACCGTGGAGTCCACAGAGACCTCCCAGTCGACCATCCCGGCCGAGTCGGCCTCCGCCAGGATCCGGGAGTGGATCTTGTCCCATGTTCCGTCGCCGCTGAAGCGGCGGTGGCGTTTCCAGACGGTCTGCCACGGGCCGAACGTCTCCGGCAGGTCGCGCCAAGGAATTCCGGCCCGGAAACGGTAGATAATGCCTTCCACGATCAACCTGTGATCCTGAAACGGCCGGCCGCGGCTCCCGTTGGAACTGGGCATCAACGATTCAATTCGCTCCCATTGGNATGTGAGACACAGTTTGAAAGGATTGTGCTCATGTCGGCTCGACCAACGTACTCCGATGAATTTAAGGCCAATGCCGTGGAACTTGTGATTTCTTCCGGCCGGTCGCCTACGTCCGTCGCCCCCGAAGTCGGCGTCTCCGTCACGGCGCTGAAGCGGTGGGTGCAGCTGCACCGTGATGCAGCAACCGGGGCGGGCGGCAGGCCAGATGACCCGGTGGATGCCGCGAAGTACAAGGCATTGGAAGCCCGGCTGCGTGAGGTCGAAAGGGAGAACGACTTCCTAAAAAAGTTTCCGCGTTCTTCGCCAAAGAACAACGGTAGAGGATCTCTACCGTCCTGTTCAGGCGAAGGACGCGCAGTTTCCCATCCAGTGAATGTGCCGCTGGCTGGGGATTTCCAGGGCTTCACCGGCAAGACCCACATGGCCACCACCCTGGTGGCAGCCGCCTGCCGACAAGGCATCCCGGCCCGCTTCTTCACTACCTCAGCCCTGGTCATGATGCTGCGCAGAGCCAAGGACGAGGACCGGCTGGATAATGAGCTCGCATCCCTGGCCAAAAACCAGCTGATCGCAATTGATGAACTGGGTTATTTGCCGATCGACACCGAAGGAGCCAGGCTCCTGTTCCAAGTCATCGCGGACGGCTACGAGAAACGCAGCCTCATCATCACCACCAACCTCGAGTTCTCCCGGTGGGGAACCGTGTTCGGGGACGACAACATGGCCGCGGCCGTCATCGACCGGCCGGTGCACCACGGACGGCTTCTGCAGTTCCGCGGGGAGTGCTACAGAGTCAAAAATGCCCTGATGAAATAACCAAACAGCTGAAATGGCCTGGAAACGTGCCGAGGTGGCCTGATTCTTAGCGCTGAAATGGCCTACTAAAGTTGACGAAACACACCCGGTCCCAGCCCGACCCTACGGGCGGCGGCGTGCCCTCCTGGCCCGCTCCCCCACCCCCGCCGGGCACCACACCCCTGCGGGCGCGCTGCGCCCGCTAACCAGCAGCTCCCCCACCCCGTGATCGTTGTCTACACTCACAGCTGACAGTCCCCGGTCAATGTTGCACGTTCCAGAAGCCTCGACCAGTGCCCCTCGGGCGCAATGTTGATCATTTATTACGAACGTCACATTTTTGTGACGTAGGGCGCGATGGAAAGTTCAGAGGGACCAAAGGCGCCATTCTCCGCCGCCTGCGCGGGTCCTGGTCGGTGCAACTTCTAACTGACAGACACATGTGACGAGCGCAACAAAATTACACCTCTCGTGCGATCGCAAATTTTGTGGGATCTTTGGTTTGTTTGCCGTCTCTAGAAGGGAAAACGTTATGGCCTCCGCCCCACCTGTGCCTCCGCGCACTCAACCTCTCGTCTTAGTTGTCTGTTTCCTTATTCTTCTGATTGACGGATACGACTCGGCTACAGTCTCAGTCGCAGTTCCGTCGATCGCCACGGAGTGGGGTATCAAGCCCGCAGGGCTGACCTCTCTCATCGTGCTCACGAGCCTAGGAGTCGTTGTTGGTTACCTGGCCGCTGGGCCTCTCGCCGCCCGAATTGAGCGCCGGGTTGTTCTGATTGTGGCGCAAGTGATTGTTGGCGTCGGATCCATTGCAACGGCCGTGTGCCTGGATAGCCAGGACTTGACCCTCCTAGGAGTCATTCGGACTATGACTGGTGTCGGGCTCGGGCTCATCTTCCCTGTTGCGGTCAGCATCGCCACTGAACACGCGAGTGTCCGGTCTCGCAGCAGCATCGCGGTTGCAGTGAATCTCGGGCTTTCTTCTGGAGTGCTGGTTGGTGGCCTTTCTGCTGGTCCCATCATCGCTGGATTGGGCGTTGATTCACTCTTCCTGATCGGCGGAATCGCTCCCATCGTCTTTGCCATCGTCACGCCATTGGTAATCAGCCGGTCCCAAGTGTCGACTAAAGAACGAATCGTCAAAAACTCTTTGGTTAAAGAGCTCTTCACTGAGGGACGAGCCAAGAACACTGTTCTTCTTTGGGTTTTCGCCTTCTCCATCTTCCTCGCTAATTACACCTTGGCGTCATGGGGTCCCACGCTGCTTCTTCAGTACGGGTTTAGTGCGACTGAAGCCCCATTGGCGTCAGCGGCCATCGGCTTTGGTGGAATAGTGTCCGGCATCATCATGCTCTTGGTAGCCGCACGACTGGGGATTTCACGCTCGATCTTCATCATCATGCTCGTGTCCGCTGCGGCGATACTTAGCTTTGCCCTCATCAACGTGAACCCGGTACTCACACTGGCGCTGCTGGCGGTCGGTGCTGGTGGATTGGTCGGCGGTATGGTCGGGCAGGTTGGTATCGCCGTAGCGCTCTTCCCAATTTCACTTCGTGCCACCGCGATCGGCTGGGCTTCAGCTTGGGGCCGTCTGGCTTCAATTCTCGGCCCCAGCATTGGAGGACTGTTGCTCGCGCTTTCAGTTCCGGCAAGTCAGATCGTGCTCTTTACCCTTGCACCCGTAGCACTTGGTCTTGTCATCATCGGCATACTCGGCCGGAACATTTCAAAGGCCGGAACCGGATCTGATGAGCCCACTGAGGCAATTAATAGCCTTGTAGGCAAAGCATGAAGGACTCAAAGGTGACACAGGAGATCCAGACTACCGGCGGCATGATCACCGGTGAACTAGCCGGAGACATCTGGCATTTCTCTGGCGTTCGGTACGGGGAACTGGCGCACGGTCAGAGGTTCGATGAAGTGGCCCCTGTTTCGCAATCTAGCCGCGGGCAGGATCGTCGTCCGAAAGCGGCCGTCTTTCCACAGCTTCCTTCACGCCTTGCAGGCGTTATGGGGCACGGCATCGAAAGTCATCCCCAAGAAGAGGATGCATTCCTGCTCAATATATGGGCGGAGGAAGATGCCACGAACGCTCCTGTCCTCATATTCCTTCACGGGGGAGCATTTTCCACCGGGGGAGGGACCGCATCTTGGTACGACGGACAGAAGCTCGCCTCTATGGGACTTGTTGTAGTCACAGTGAATTACCGACTCGGTCCCCTTGGACACTTCGTCGGTGGAAACGACAGCGGCAACCCAAATCGACCGGTTGGCGACCTCATTGAGGCCCTTACGTGGGTAAAGCTGAATATCGCCGGAGTCGGCGGAAACCCGGAGAACGTCACCGTTTCAGGTCAGTCCGCTGGTGGATGGTACACACAGCTGCTGAGCGTTATTCCTGAGGCACAAGGCCTTCTGCAACGCGCAATCATGCTGAGTACGGTGGTAAAACTTGACATGTCACCTACCAGAATTGGTGCTATCAATGAGCGAATAATCGAAAACCTCGCGGGCGATGATCCGGAGGATGTCGATGTCCACCGCCTTCTACTGGCGCATGCCCAGGCGGCAGCTGCGACTAAAACGCAGCTGGGGGAGGTACTTTCGGGTCTCACACCCTCTGCAGGGGGCATGGTGCCACCGTGGATCAGTGACGTCCAACAATTGGCGGAACACACACACGTAAGTAGTGTCCTTTTCCATTACACGCGCGATGAAATGGGCGCATTCTTCTTCGCATCGCCAAGAGAACGAGAAGCCACGCTGGAACAGGCGCGGGCGGTCGCGAAGGCTTTCGCTCTTGAAGAATCGGAGATAATCAACGCTTCATCCGCCTACGACCTCCTTCGGACCGCGTCAGGGGAAGCCTACTTCGGCAGGCCGGTGCGTGATTACTCCAATAGTCTGCGCGAACGTGGCATCCCCAGCGATGTTGTCGTGTTCGAGGCCAGCAGCCCGATGGAAGGTGTAGGCGCTGCGCACTGCTTCGATTTGCCCTTCTTGTTCGGCAACCGAGATGACTGGAGCGACGCCCCCATGCTTGAAGGCGTGTCCGATGAGGAATTCGAACGAGTGGGCGCCTCCCTTCGAGAGTTGGTCTGCCAAGCCGCCAAACGGGAGCCGGCACAAAGCGCATGAGGAGCTAACCGAGGCAACCAGTGCTTCATCGTCTCGATGGATGAAGGGTAGTTTTAGGGGCCGCCTGATCCTTCAGGGTCAATGACGACTTGGGTCGAAGGAAGGTCCATCGACCAGCACCGGCAATCAATTCAGGTTCCATGAGGCGACTCGCGGACAGGCGGCTCGGCGCAGTCTATGCGCTGACTGCTTGTCCGCGTTTCGCTGACCACACTTCCTGCCTAAGGCCAGTACAAAGCCACATGAGCCACGGCCCGACCCTCGAGCTTAGTTACCAGCTTCTCAAACAGCTCGCCCGCAGCCGGCGCCGTCCACTCTTCGGGTAGTACCTCCCGCGGCAGCCCTGGATCCCGGAAGGGGAGCTTCCGCCAATGATCGATGAGTGTGACGTAGTCAACGAAGGCCTGCTGTCCATCAATCAAACCGTTCGACTCGAACGGGCTTTCCTGGGATCTGTGGAGTTTGATAAATTCGCTGTAACGTCCGTCTATTTCTGCCAGATCCCACCCTCTCTGCACGAGGCTATACAAGTCTTGTCCGCCAGCGTAATTACCAACGAAAACCGCCGACTGATCGGTGAGGCCAAGCTCGTGAATCGCGTGTTTTGCTGCCTCTACCATCCTGGCCGGGGCTAGCCAGACGCCAGAACCCATATTTCCGAAGCCAAGACCCGCCAAATGAGTCTTCAGCTTGTAGCGCTGTGAGCGCTCTGCTTCAGGGACTGAGAAATTTACAAAACACCAACCGTCATCGAGATTGGCGGGCTGTCTCGCGTGCCATACGATCTCGTCACCGGCCGCGAGTGACTCCAAAGCTGCCTCACTGAGGACGTATCCCTTTACCCGAGCACGGGTTTCCGGTACGAGCCATCCGCGTCTCTTCAGGCGAAAGATTGCCGTTCGGACGCTGGACTCATCGAGACCACACTGTCCCATTAACTCGACGACACCTCCGACCGGCATCCAATTGCCCATTTTTCGGACGACCGACCCTAAGAAGCCAACTAAAATCGTGCGTGATCGCGCGTATGCAGCCCCTGACGTTGGAACAGAAAGTGTCATCATCTCCCGTATCTGATTCTTTTGAGCCGCATACCGGGGTTCCTTCGTCTTGACTTGTTCCCCCGGGAATCGAAACCCTATCAAGGTTTTGTTCCCTCCGACGGGCACTAGTTGGAGCGCAGCTTATCCCGGCGAGCACTTTGGCAAGAATGTTCGATGTGGCCCTCGCCGTGTCAAACGACCGCAGGATGGATGGTGCAAGCCCCGGGCGGCCGACCGGCCCGGTTCTATCGATCGCTGCGACGAGGGGTGAACTGTCGACGCTAGAACCGCCATCTCCAGCGGTGAATTAACCGCCATTCCCAACTAACAGTCACACCCAGGCACACGCCCTGGCGCGTCACCGCCTGCACCGTTGAGTCCCCCTGGGGGAGTTATCTGCGCTTGGAGGCGTTCTTGTGGCAATAGGCGTCTTGGTCGATTCTGCGAAACTTCTGTCATTTCTCGCTGCAGGATCGCCTCGTTCACACCTCCGGTAACCGGGGGCCAGTCGAAGCAGAGGCGATGCCGATCGAATCCGGGAGCGCCCTCCTCGTGCCTGTAAGTGATAGCAGGAGGACCGACGGGCCGAGGGTCGCGTGTCCAGGGATCATCGCAACCCCTTGCCGCAACGCCCTGCCCGCCGTGGGTCGGCACAACGGAGGTGCTATTTTCCGTAGAGCCAGCGTGCTCCGCGTTCATACAGGTTCTCGACTGCGGGTCCGGTGAGGCCGGGCATGTCGCGCTTGACCGGGTATCCAATGCGCGACTGGGCGTAGGCCAGGTGCCTGTATCCGGCCGGGAACTCTGCGAGCAGTTCCAGGTCCAGCTCCGGATTCTTCCTGGGACGACGGGGAGGATGCGAGCGGCCTCGTAGATGGGCTGGCGCAGGACGACTTTCCATTCTTTGGACCCGGAAGCGCCCGAACGCAGGGTGATGCTGCGGATTCTGCAGCTATCTGCTTCAGAATAGTCAGCGGATCCCGCCGGGCATACAAAACAGCCGTGCCTTTACCGAAGAGTTACGCGGGGCGGGACGATTCCCCGTTTGTGACGGCCTTTCTCAGTTTCCGCTGGACGCACTCAGCCCCCGGGCGTTGCCCAGGGGCTGAGATCCTGCGGCCGGGCCGC
>NZ_JBVAYW010000041.1:0-6022 GCF_055412845.1 Pseudarthrobacter adonitolis
CGACACCGAAATGGCGGCCCTTCCCATCACCCGCCATCAATGGCACGGCGAATGGAACTACACCCTCAAACCCAACAAATCACAAAAGCCGCGTGAATACTGACAGGCCCTAAACACTGGCTAGTCCTGAGACTTGCGAGTGGAAGGCTTCCTTGATTTGCCGCGCTTGCCGGACTCCCCAATCTCGGGCCGATAGTCGTAGTAGTAGTGACTACTGGCAGTCTTTTCCAGCCTGTTTACTACCACTCCGAGCAATCTGGCATTGACCGCTTCCAGACTGGCAACGGCTTGGGTCACGTCGGCGCGATTGGTCCGACCATCCGCGCTGACCACAAGAACCACGCCACTGGCCATCGAGCCCAGCACGGCGGGATCCGTTACCGGCAGGAGAGGGGGCGCGTCGATTACCACGACCTCATAGTCAGTTTCCAACCGAGTAATGAGCTTCTCCATTGTGGGTGACCCCAGAAGTTCACTCGGGTTTGGGGCTGACCGTCCTGAGGTAAGTACGTGGAGGGCACCACCACGGCCCCATTCCTGGATGGCGTCTTCCAAAGCCACGGAGTGCGAGAGCACGCCGGTCAGCCCAACGGAGCCTTCAACACCCAGGAATGTGGCGACTCGCGGACGTCGCAGGTCGGCATCGATAAGTAGCACGCGGGCACCGCTTTCGGCCAGCATGATCGCTAGGTTCACCGCCGTGGACGTCTTTCCCTCACCCGGGATCGATGACGAGACAACGACTGTCTGCGCGCCTCCGGTGATATTTGTAAAATGTAAGTGTGTCCGGAGCTGACGGAAGCTCTCAGCCCTGTGGCTCAATAGATCGCCTTGGGTAACCAAGGGTTCCTTTTCTACGCTCGCGTCCGTGGAAAATGTCCCGAGTATGCCTGCATCGACAGTCCGTTCAACATCGACCCGGCTTCTAATCCGAGTATCCAGGGCTTCTCGAAAGAACGCATAGGCCGCTCCGGCTAAAAGACCGAATAGAACTCCGAGGGCTAAATTCAAGGGCACTCTAGGGGAAGACGGGACACTCGAAGCCGTCGCCTGTTCGAAAACGCTCAGATGAACGATGCTCACGTCTTCGACTTCGTTGACGGCAGCGATGAGCTGGTTAGCCGACGAGTTTGCGATCTTCGCCGCCTGCTCCGCGTTTGCATCAGTGGCTGTTATGTCGATGAGGACTGTCTGCGCTGGAGTTGTTGCCACTACTTGTCCCTTGAGGGCTTTAGCCCCTCCAGTCAAATTGAGCTCTTGAGCAACCGCTTGGAGGACTCTGGGGCTCGTTGCCAAGCTGACATACGAGGTGACGCGCCTCTCGGCGAACGCATTACCCTGCGACACGTCTGTTGCTGACGCTCCGGCCTTGACGGACACGAAAAGCTGGCTCTTCGCCTGATACTGGGGCGTCTGCAAGAACGTGTAGCCGGCAGCCAGAGCGAGCCCAATTAAAGCGGCGGCAACGACGGAAACCCAGCGTTGCCGGATGAGACGCAAGTAGTCTTTCAACTCCATAAGTTCCCCAGCACTTTTCCGCCGCCGAAGCAGCTACATGGAAATCAATTCTCAGAGGCGCAAGGGACGCCTCTGATGATTAAAACACGCCTAACAGCCCGACAGTAACTCGGAGTCCCTTAGAGCGCCCGTTTGTCTCACCACCCTACGTGTCAGGCTGGAACGGTGCCAGGGGCTCATGGCAAGTTCGTTTAGTCGCGTGGGGCAAGAGCCAGGAATCCAATGATCATGTCCAGTCCGGTTTTGACTGCGGTACGTGAAGATAGTGCTGTGAGTAGTAGTAGTAGTTCCGGGCTGGTGGGCCGCGGCCACGCCAGTCGTTCGCCCCGGCCCAGAAGCTTGAGTTCTTGACCGCGTACGAGAACGCGTGCGAGAACAGTGAGGGCGGCGCGTTCCTGCGCCGTGAGGGGCTGTATTCCTCGCAGATGAACGAGTGATTGATCAAACGCTCGGTGAAGTAGGTCTGCAGCGCCGGAGCGAGCGGGCTCATCGTCCTGCCCCGAACCGGGTGTGCAGCCGTTCGGCGGCGAGCTCCATCAGCTCGGAAGAAGCAGAGAGATACCAGTAGGTGCCCGCCGGGCTGACATGCCCGAGGTAGGTCGACAGGTCACCGATCCGGCTGTCAACGCTCACCCCGGATCGCTGCCATTCGATCAGCGTCCGCACGGCAAAGCTATGTCTGAGATCATGTATTCTCGGGTGCACCGTCTCGGTGCGGATGCCGAGCGCGGTCGTGACCTTCCGGAAGTTTTTCCCCACTCCGCTGCGGTCCAGTGTGGTGCCGGTGCCGGAGAGGAAAAACGTGGTTGCCCGCGGTCGCGGGCACAAGCAGTCGCGCCCGGCCGCGTAGCGGCGCAGCGCCTCAATGGTGCTCGGATGCAAGGGCACGAGCCGGGACCGGTCGAACTTGCCCTGGTGGATCGTGACCACGCCGGTGTCCAGGTCCAGGTCCTCGCGCTGAAGGCCGCATGCTTCCCCGATGCGCATCCCGGATGCGGCGAGCAGCCCGAACAGCGCCTCGAGACTCGCCGCGCGCAGCGGCGAACGAAGCCCCCGCGCCCCTTCAAGCAGCCTGCAAATATCGGTCTCCGACCACAGGTAAGGGGCCGGGCGGCGCCGGTGGGCGGGGAACACTCCCAGCGAGGGTACCTGGGCCGCCGGATCGACAGTTTGGAGGTAGGCGGCGAACTTGCGCACGATACCCAGCCGCTTGGCCCAGTGGTTTTGGCTGTGCGCGGGCGGGCTCGCGCGCCCACCTGATCGCCAGCTCGCTGGTCACCGTGGCCTGGCCCGCGGTTTCCAGGTAGGCCACGAACTGGGCCAGCAGCTGTTCTTCGCGCTGGAGCCCGAACCCCAGCGCCCTGCGCAACCGCAGGTAATCCTCCACGTGGCCGCTCAGCGTGCTCATCGCGGTTCACCTCCCGGCCACGGAGCAGCCAGCAGCCGCAAGCGATCCAGATTCACGCGGGCGTAGATGGACGTCGATTGCAGGCTCTGGTGCCGCAGCACCTGACCGATCTGCACCAGCGGAACCTGCGCGGAGACCATCTCGCAAGCCATGGTGTGGCGCAGCCGGTGTGAGCCACCTCCGGCCCGCCTGCACGCCCGGCGCACCGTCGAGGAGACCGTGCGGACCGCGATCGGCATGATGGGCGCCCTGGCCCGGAAGAAGACCTCCCGCCGCTCACTGGCCGGGCGCCCCTGGTTGAGGTAAGCGGCGATTGCCTGGCCAACGTCCGGCGGAAACGGCAGGCTGTCTTCGCGCCCGCCCTTGCCGTGCACCACGAGTTCGCCGGCCCGCCAGTGGATATCTTCAAGGCGCAGGCCCGCGACCTCACTGGCGCGCAGCCCCAACCTCAACATCGTGATGATCATTGCGTAGTCCCGCCGCCCGATCACCGACCGGCGATCACAGCATGCAAGCAGCATCCCGGAATCGGCTTTGCTGATCCCCGCAGGCAGCAGTGACCGCCGCCGTCCGGTCACCGGCAGGGCCGCAACGGAGAGGTCAACCCCGACCAGGCCCGAGATGAAGCAGAAGCGCAGGAACGACCGCAGGCCCGCCACGAAGAACTGCGTCGCGCTCAATGAGACTCTTGCGGACTCGTGCAGCACCGCCGCCCCTGTCACATCCGCCGCGCCCACGCTGACAAGGGCCCCTGGTGAAACGGCGCACAGAAACCGGCGGGCATGGTCAACGTATCCGCGAACTGTGCCCGGTGTCAGGCCTCGCTCAGCGAGCAGGTAGTGTTCAAGGAGGCCAGCAACACCTCCGTCGGCGAGGCCGCAACGGCTGCCTTTTCGGTAGCAGCGACTCCCTCCTCTCGCAGCACGTCGAGCAGGCACAACAGGCCGGGACGCGACCACGAGGCACGGTGACGGCCACCGGCGCGCTGGAAAGCGAAGAACTCGTCGATCCTCTCCCCGCTCAAATCAGCAGCAGCAAGACCCTTTATCTCCAGCCAGCAGCTTAGTCGCCCCGCCTGGCGAAGCTGAATGACCACCGTCAACGGCGTACAGCCCCGCTCCTTGAGCTCCCGCGTATATGCACCCACAAACGGAACCACCGGCCCCGTCATCAAAACCCTGCTCACCCTGCTCGTCGGCCCAGCCATGATCGTCTCCTTCTCCTGTGAATTGGATAGAGAAAATCATCCGGCCCGCACTCGTTATGCCGACCTCGTGGTCGCGATCACCCCGGCCCGCAAGGACTTTCCCGCCGGGGTCGGCATAACGCGGAGGTCGGCATAATCGTGGTTGTGCCGACGTCGGCACAACCACGACCTCAGGCACAGCATTGCCGTTCGCCAACTGGTCGACTGGCACCAACAGCATGCCGATGTCGATGCCCGAATACCCTTGCTGTCAGCTGTTCTTGGACACAGTGATCCCGCATCCACCTACTGGCATCTCGAAGCCGCGCCCGAACTCTTCGCCATCGTCGGACGGCGCCTCGAAGAATTCCTCGGAGAACTGCCATGAGCCCCCTCGCCCCCACTCGGCAAAAGTTCTCCACCGACCGCCTCCTCACCCAACGACAGGTCAGCCCGGCCACCGTCGCCGCCTACCGCGACACGTTCCGGCTGCTCCTCGGATTCATCGCCGACAGAAAGAAGCTCGCTCCGGCGAGCCTCGATTTCACCGACCTCAACGCCCCGACTATCGGAGCGTTCCTCACCCATCTGGAAACCGAGCGGGGCAACAGCATACGAAGCCGCAACGCCCGCCTGGCCGCGATCCATTCGCTGTTCAAGTTCGCCGCGCTCGAGCACCCCGAACACGCCGATCTGATCTCGGGTGTCCTTGCGATCCCACAAAAACGGTTCGATCGGGGGATCGTTGCGTTCCTCACCAAAGAAGAGATCGAGGCGATCCTCGTCGTTCCCGACCGAGACACCTGGATCGGTCGTCGCGACCACGCGCTACTCACCGTCGCAGTCCAAACCGGTTTGCGTGTCGCTGAACTTACCGGTCTGCGCTGTGAAGACGTGGTGCTAACAACGGGGCCTCACGTTCGTTGTCATGGCAAGGGCCGAAAACAACGATCCACGCCCTTGACTGCCGGGATCGTCGCGACGCTCCGGGATTGGTTGAAAGCGCTGGACGCCCAACCCCGCTCGCCACTGTTTCCAAGCCGACATGGCACACAGTTGAGCACCGACGCCGTTGAATGGCTGGTAAGCAAATACGCCACCGCGGGGGCATCTCGCTGCCCATCGTTGGC
Source organism: Pseudarthrobacter adonitolis (assembly GCF_055412845.1). Lineage (NCBI taxonomy): Bacteria > Bacillati > Actinomycetota > Actinomycetes > Micrococcales > Micrococcaceae > Pseudarthrobacter > Pseudarthrobacter adonitolis. The sequence continues at coordinate 5,243 of NZ_JBVAYW010000041.1, forward strand.
GACCAGGCGAATCACCCCTCACGTCCTTCGACACAGCGCCGCCGCAGGCTGCCGGCACCGGCGCCCGGCACGGGCTGGTCCTTGAGGAAATCGCTTTGCTTCCGGCAAAGGACCGCCCCGACCGCGGCGTTGGCATGTGTGTGGTGGCCGGGTGCGCCCGGGAATGGGCCTCGGGAACGGCCCGGTTATGCCGTCGGCACCTCGATCAGCGGCAGGCCCTGGGCCTGGGGCTGGCAGAGTTCCTCACCGGTCCGCGGACCTTGGCGCTGGAGGCCTGTCCGCCGTACGCGGTGGCTGCCTGCCCGCGACAGCGCCGCCACCTCGAGGGCCGCTACTGTGACGCCCACCCAAATTCGCCTGCGCGTCTTCAAAGCCAAGAACCCCGGAGCCGACGAGGCGCAATGGGGGCGGATCGAGCCGCCAATCGGGACCGGCGGGCAGGTGAGCCTGCGCGGGCTGGAACCGCTGGTGGTGATCGAGGTGATGCTCGGGCTGCAGCAGCGGTGCCGTCTGGACCAGGTGCGGACCAAAGAGGCGGAGCTGCGCGCGGTCGGTGATGACCTGCGCCGCCAGCAGGTGGACACGATCGCCGATTACCCCCTGGCACCCACCCGCTCACTGGAGTTCGCCGGGCTCCATGCCCTGGTCAGACAAGCCCGCCGCGCGTTTAGGGCCTGTCAGTATTCACGCGGCTTTTGTGATTTGTTGGGTTTGAGGGTGTAGTTCCATTCGCCGTGCCATTGATGGCGGGTGATGGGAAGGGCCGCCATTTCGGTGTCG
>NZ_JBVAYW010000042.1:0-5554 GCF_055412845.1 Pseudarthrobacter adonitolis
TGTGTCTGTTGTTTGAGAACTCAATAGTGTGCCAAGTTTGTTGATACCAATTTATTGTATTGAATTGGTTGAATTGACTGGATTATGCCACCCCGTGGTGTGGTCTGGTTTTTACAGCTGGTTTCAAATTTTGTGCAGCCATTTTATCCTGTTATTTCCGGGGTTGGTGGTTGTGTCTGTTTTACTTCAACGGAGAGTTTGATCCTGGCTCAGGATGAACGCTGGCGGCGTGCTTAACACATGCAAGTCGAACGATGATCCCAGCTTGCTGGGGGATTAGTGGCGAACGGGTGAGTAACACGTGAGTAACCTGCCCTTAACTCTGGGATAAGCCTGGGAAACTGGGTCTAATACCGGATATGACTCCTCATCGCATGGTGGGGGGTGGAAAGCTTTATTGTGGTTTTGGATGGACTCGCGGCCTATCAGCTTGTTGGTGAGGTAATGGCTCACCAAGGCGACGACGGGTAGCCGGCCTGAGAGGGTGACCGGCCACACTGGGACTGAGACACGGCCCAGACTCCTACGGGAGGCAGCAGTGGGGAATATTGCACAATGGGCGAAAGCCTGATGCAGCGACGCCGCGTGAGGGATGACGGCCTTCGGGTTGTAAACCTCTTTCAGTAGGGAAGAAGCGAAAGTGACGGTACCTGCAGAAGAAGCGCCGGCTAACTACGTGCCAGCAGCCGCGGTAATACGTAGGGCGCAAGCGTTATCCGGAATTATTGGGCGTAAAGAGCTCGTAGGCGGTTTGTCGCGTCTGCCGTGAAAGTCCGGGGCTCAACTCCGGATCTGCGGTGGGTACGGGCAGACTAGAGTGATGTAGGGGAGACTGGAATTCCTGGTGTAGCGGTGAAATGCGCAGATATCAGGAGGAACACCGATGGCGAAGGCAGGTCTCTGGGCATTAACTGACGCTGAGGAGCGAAAGCATGGGGAGCGAACAGGATTAGATACCCTGGTAGTCCATGCCGTAAACGTTGGGCACTAGGTGTGGGGGACATTCCACGTTTTCCGCGCCGTAGCTAACGCATTAAGTGCCCCGCCTGGGGAGTACGGCCGCAAGGCTAAAACTCAAAGGAATTGACGGGGGCCCGCACAAGCGGCGGAGCATGCGGATTAATTCGATGCAACGCGAAGAACCTTACCAAGGCTTGACATGAACCGGAAATACCTGGAAACAGGTGCCCCGCTTGCGGTCGGTTTACAGGTGGTGCATGGTTGTCGTCAGCTCGTGTCGTGAGATGTTGGGTTAAGTCCCGCAACGAGCGCAACCCTCGTTCTATGTTGCCAGCGCGTTATGGCGGGGACTCATAGGAGACTGCCGGGGTCAACTCGGAGGAAGGTGGGGACGACGTCAAATCATCATGCCCCTTATGTCTTGGGCTTCACGCATGCTACAATGGCCGGTACAAAGGGTTGCGATACTGTGAGGTGGAGCTAATCCCAAAAAGCCGGTCTCAGTTCGGATTGGGGTCTGCAACTCGACCCCATGAAGTCGGAGTCGCTAGTAATCGCAGATCAGCAACGCTGCGGTGAATACGTTCCCGGGCCTTGTACACACCGCCCGTCAAGTCACGAAAGTTGGTAACACCCGAAGCCGGTGGCCTAACCCCTTGTGGGAGGGAGCTGTCGAAGGTGGGACTGGCGATTGGGACTAAGTCGTAACAAGGTAGCCGTACCGGAAGGTGCGGCTGGATCACCTCCTTTCTAAGGAGCACCTACAAATTGTTCATGCCATGTATGTGGTGTGGGGGTTTGTCAGGAGTATATGCCCGTTGCGCAGACGCTAGTTCTGCGGCGGGTGCTCAAGGGTGGAATATCAACGAATAGCGGCCGCGTGTTCTTCTCCTTGCCTAGTACGGTGGTTGGTTGTCCTTCGGGATGGCTTCTCTGCCTGGAACGGTGCGGGAGTGGGGTGGGTGGTTTAGTGTTTGGCACACTGTTGGGTCCTGAGGCAACAGGGCCGGGTTTTTCCCGGTACTTGTTTGTTTCTGGTTTCCTGGCTGCATCGAGCGCGCACTTTTGTGTGTGGGGTGTGTGGTACGGGGTTGTTGTTTGAGAACTACATAGTGGACGCGAGCATCTTTTATAAGAAGCAATTTCCAAGAATATGAACCTGGATCTGTCCGGGCGTCTGTTGCTGTGGCCTTTGGGTTGTGGTGGTGGTGTCCGGGTGGTTTTCGTGGTTCTCTCGAAAATTAGCGTTTTTGATCTTTTGTGGTCAAGTTTTTAAGAGCACACGGTGGATGCCTTGGCATTAGGAGCCGAAGAAGGACGTAGGAATCTGCGATAAGCCTGGGGGAGTCGATAACCGGACTGTGATCCCAGGGTGTCCGAATGGGGAAACCCCGCCAGGGGCGCGAGCTGCCTGGTGACCCGCATCTGAACACATAGGGTGCGTGGAGGGAACGCGGGGAAGTGAAACATCTCAGTACCCGCAGGAAGAGAAAACAATAGTGATTCCGTCAGTAGTGGCGAGCGAACGCGGATCAGGCTAAACCGTTCCATGTGTGATAGCCGGCGGGCGTTGCATGGTCGGGGTTGTGGGACTTTCCATACCAGTTCTGCCGGACTGGTGAGGTGTGATGTGCAGGCATAGGTGAACGGTCTTGAAAGGCCGGCCAGAGAGGGTGTGAGCCCCGTAACCGAAATGTTTTGTGCCGCCTGGAGAGTATCCCAAGTAGCACGGGGCCCGAGAAATCCCGTGCGAATCTGTCAGGACCACCTGATAAGCCTAAATACTCCCTAATGACCGATAGCGGACCAGTACCGTGAGGGAAAGGTGAAAAGTACCCCGGGAGGGGAGTGAAACAGTACCTGAAACCGTGTGCTTACAATCCGTCGGAGCATCTGCAGCTTGTCTGTATGGGTGTGACGGCGTGCCTTTTGAAGAATGAGCCTGCGAGTTAGTGTTACGTCGCGAGGTTAACCCGTGTGGGGAAGCCGTAGCGAAAGCGAGTCTGAATAGGGCGTTGCAGTGGCGTGATCTAGACCCGAAGCGAAGTGATCTACCCATGGCCAGGTTGAAGCGACGGTAAGACGTCGTGGAGGACCGAACCCACTTCAGTTGAAAATGGAGGGGATGAGCTGTGGGTAGGGGTGAAAGGCCAATCAAACTTCGTGATAGCTGGTTCTCCCCGAAATGCATTTAGGTGCAGCGTTGCGTGTTTCTTACCGGAGGTAGAGCTACTGGATGGCTAATGGGCCCTACAAGGTTACTGACGTCAGCCAAACTCCGAATGCCGGTAAGTGAGAGCGCAGCAGTGAGACTGTGGGGGATAAGCTTCATAGTCGAGAGGGAAACAGCCCAGACCACCAACTAAGGCCCCTAAGCGTGTGCTAAGTGGGAAAGGATGTGGAGTTGCGAAGACAACCAGGAGGTTGGCTTAGAAGCAGCCATCCTTAAAAGAGTGCGTAATAGCTCACTGGTCAAGTGATTCCGCGCCGACAATGTAGCGGGGCTCAAGTACACCGCCGAAGTTGTGGATTTCAGATAATTAGCTAAGCCGCCTCCTTTGTGGGGTTGGTTCAGGCGTCTGGAGTGGTAGGGGAGCGTCGTGTGGGCAGTGAAGTCGCGGTGTAAACCAGCGGTGGAGCCTACACGAGTGAGAATGCAGGCATGAGTAGCGAAAGACGGGTGAGAAACCCGTCCGCCGAATGATCAAGGGTTCCAGGGTCAAGCTAATCTGCCCTGGGTAAGTCGGGACCTAAGGCGAGGCCGACAGGCGTAGTCGATGGACAACGGGTTGATATTCCCGTACCGGCGAAAAACCGTCCATGTTGAACAGGGGATACTAACCGCCCGATACCTGCCCGATCGCCCTTGTGGTGTGAGGGTTTTGGTGGAGCGCGGGACCTGATCCTGGGAGGCAAGCGTATTAACAGGTGTGACGCAGGAAGGTAGCCAAGCCGGGCGATGGTTGTCCCGGTCTAAGGATGTAGGGCGAACGGTAGGCAAATCCGCCGTTCATGATGCCTGAGATCTGATGGGACCCCCTCACGGGGGGATTTGGTGATCCTATGCTGCCGAGAAAAGCATCGACGCGAGGTTTTAGCCGCCCGTACCCCAAACCGACACAGGTGATCAGGTAGAGAATACTAAGGCGATCGAGAGAATTATGGTTAAGGAACTCGGCAAAATGCCCCCGTAACTTCGGGAGAAGGGGGGCCCCAACCTTGAACACCACTTGCTGGTGGGAGGGGATCGGGGCCGCAGAGACCAGGGGGAAGCGACTGTTTACTAAAAACACAGGTCCGTGCGAAGTCGCAAGACGATGTATACGGACTGACTCCTGCCCGGTGCTGGAAGGTTAAGAGGACCGGTTAGCCTTACGGCGAAGCTGAGAATTCAAGCCCCAGTAAACGGCGGTGGTAACTATAACCATCCTAAGGTAGCGAAATTCCTTGTCGGGTAAGTTCCGACCTGCACGAATGGAGTAACGACTTCCCCGCTGTCTCAACCATAAACTCGGCGAAATTGCAGTACGAGTAAAGATGCTCGTTACGCGCAGCAGGACGGAAAGACCCCGAGACCTTTACTATAGTTTGGTATTGGTGTTCGGAGTGGCTTGTGTAGGATAGGTGGGAGACGTTGAAGCCCGGACGCCAGTTCGGGTGGAGTCATCGTTGAAATACCACTCTGGTCACTTTGGACATCTAACTTCGGCCCGTAATCCGGGTCAGGGACAGTGCCTGATGGGTAGTTTAACTGGGGCGGTTGCCTCCTAAAAAGTAACGGAGGCGCCCAAAGGTTCCCTCAGCCTGGTTGGCAATCAGGTGTCGAGTGTAAGTGCACAAGGGAGCTTGACTGTGAGAGAGACATCTCGAGCAGGGACGAAAGTCGGGACTAGTGATCCGGCGGTACATTGTGGAATGGCCGTCGCTCAACGGATAAAAGGTACCTCGGGGATAACAGGCTGATCTTGCCCAAGAGTCCATATCGACGGCATGGTTTGGCACCTCGATGTCGGCTCGTCGCATCCTGGGGCTGGAGTAGGTCCCAAGGGTTGGGCTGTTCGCCCATTAAAGCGGTACGCGAGCTGGGTTTAGAACGTCGTGAGACAGTTCGGTCCCTATCCGCTGCGCGCGCAGGAAATTTGAGAAGGGCTGTCCTTAGTACGAGAGGACCGGGACGGACGAACCTCTGGTGTGTCAGTTGTACTGCCAAGTGCACCGCTGATTAGCTACGTTCGGATGGGATAACCGCTGAAAGCATCTAAGCGGGAAGCTCGCTTCGAGATGAGATTTCCATACACCTTGTGTGTGAGAGGCCCCCAGCCAGACCACTGGGTTGATAGGCCGGATGTGGAAGCGAGGACTAACGACTCGTGAAGCTGACCGGTACTAATAGGCCGATAACTTACACCACACACCACCCCTGCAAACCCATTCAAAAGGGGTTTGCAACCACGGGTGGTAAAAAGAAAACAAGACTGCTTGCGTCCACTATGTGGTTCCCAAACAACAAACCCGTCACCGACGGATCGTTGCAGGGAACAAAAACACAACACCATAACAACACCACAATGTTGTAACCAGATTTCCCACACAC
>NZ_JBVAYW010000043.1:0-5448 GCF_055412845.1 Pseudarthrobacter adonitolis
CAACTAGCGACCGGGCTTCCGGCGTGCATCTGTTTTGCCTGCATCACGCCGGCGGAACCACCGCGAGTTTCGCGGCCTGGCGCTTTTCCGGCGTCCACGTCACGAAGCTGGGCTATCGGGGGGGAGAGACTTCGGGTCTGTCGCTGGAGCCGCAGATGTCCTTGCCGAGCGGATGGAAGCGTCGCCGTCGCCCGGCTTGCGCTCTACGGCCACAGCATGGGGGCGATCCTTGCGTTCGAGGTGGCTCTTCGGCTCCAGGACGCCGGCCGGGTGGAACACGTCTTCCTGGCGGCCGCTCGTCCGCCATTTGAAGCGCCCGACGGCGGTGCTGCCGCCCCCTCGGTAGCACCTGCCGCAGCTCGCGCTTCCGCTTTATCCGCCTTCTCCGGTGAGCTGTCCGAGCGTGCCCGTGAAGTCCTGCTCGAGGACCTTGCACTGTTGGCGACGTATCCGGGCAGGCCTCCGGAGGGGCAGTTGAGGGCCCCGGCCACCATTCTTTACAGCAATGACGATCCGGGGGTGCCTGCCATCGACTCCGTGGGCTGGGCATCCTGGTGTTCCGCAGAACCCCGGCTGGTGGAGGTTCCCTTTGTCCCGCTCATCCAGGATCCTAGCCTCGCGCCAACCACATCAAACCCGGCAACTGGGAATCATGCAGCACCCGATCCATACGGACGCGTGATCGCCTCGAGGAAATGTCCGTCAGGATCCGCGAAGTAGACGCCGCGTCCGCCGTCGTTGTGGTTGATCTGCTGTGGGCGGGACCGTCCCGGGTCTGCCCAGTAGGGGATGCCCTCGGCCTGGATCCTTGCGAAGATTCCGTCGAAGTCCTCCTCGCTGACCAGGAAGGCGTAGTGCTGCGGGGAGATGGGTCGGTCCGCCGTGGCGAAATCGAGGGTTACTCCATGGTCAAGGGGTACGGTCATGAAAGACCACATAGGTTGGGGTTCCGGCAGCCCGAGTACGTTGGCCAGGAACTTCGCCGAACGGCGCTTGTCTGTTGCGTGGACGATGGTGTGGTTAAAAGTGACCGTCATGGTGGCCTCCTTGGGTGTGGTTGTAAGACACCATCTGACGTCCAGCCCCCTTCAGATTTCAAGAGCGTGCGCTACATCCTTGGAACCTTTCATTGGGCCAGCCTCAGCAACGGGGAACAATAGCGCTCAGGGCACAAACTGGCTCGCCACGCTGAAACCACAAGTCCGATAGATGAGCCGTATATGGCGCACCGTTAATGGCCGACCCACGCAGAAGCCACAAACCGCCGCGGAGAGGAAGTCAGAGACGCAATGCCCGCCGCCGAATCTTGGCTGCGCCGGATAGGACTCCTCGAAAACTATGTCTCGTAAATCAAAAGTTTTTCGAGACACGGACGTCGTGTCGTGGAGGATCGAAGAAATCTGTGAATCGCAGCGATAAGTGGCGGCATTTTCGCAGCGCTAAATGTCACCCCTTGTGCCCGTAAGCCGATCGACTTACGGGCGGACGCCGGGGGGCGATGCCGCTACGAGGTGGCCGCGTCAGCTGATCCGCTCAGCCAGGGCCACGGTGATTCCCTCTGGACCGCGCACGTAGGCCATGCGCCAGGCAGCCTCATACGGGCCGATGCCACCGACCAGCCCGTATCCATCCGCGGCCAGCCGATCGACGTGCGCCTGAAGATCATCGACTTCGAAGGACAAACTGCGCAGCCCGAGTTCGTTGGCCATGGCGGCGGGCGATCCCGGCTCGGGGTCTGGCCGGACGAAGCTGCCGTTCCCAGGGTCATAGGACATGCCCGCGTGCGTACTTCAATGGGAACCGTCCTCAAGGGCAAGTAGATCGTCGATGCTTTGCCGTCGCCGGATCAGCCGAACATCGCCTCGGTCTATCAGCACTTCAGGGGCGAGCGGACGGGAGTTGTAGTTGGATGACATGCTCGCCCCATAGGCACCTGCGTCATGGAAGACTACGAGGTCTCCGACGGTGACGTCCGGCAGGCCGATTTGGCGGACCTCACCATTCTCAGCCTGGGTGAAGACGTCTCCGGATTCGCACAGTGGGCCGGCAAGCACCACGTCCTGGATACCATCGGCGCGAGGGAGGCCCTCGAGATCCAGTGCAGTCACTGCGTGGTTGCTGCCATAGAGGGCTGGACGCATGAGATCGTTGAATCCAGCATCCACAAGGACGAAGCGGTTCCCGCCCATGGGTTTGCACGCGCGTACCTCGGCTGCAAGAATGCCGGCACCTGCGACGAGAAAACGTCCCGGTTCGATTTCCAGTCGCACAGGGTGCCCCAAATGCGCGACCAAGTCATTTCGGGCAGCATTCCACAGACTGAAGTAGTGATCGGTATCAAGATCGGGTTCTCCCGGTGTGTACGGTACTGACAGTCCGCCCCCGGCAGAGATGGCACGCACGTCGCGGCCGCTCTTCTTCACCTGGTGAACCATCGCATCGCACACTTGCTCCAAGTGTGCATAGTCCACCCCGGAACCAATGTGCATATGCAGCCCGACCAAGTCGAGGCTGTAGCGATCAACCAGGTCGAGACTCTCGGCGAGGTGTTCGTGCCAAATGCCGTGCTTGCTGTTTTCCCCACCCGTGTTGGTTTTGCGGCTGTGACCGTGACCGAATCCAGGATTGACTCTGATCCAGACGGCATGCCCTGGCGAAGCGTTGCCTATCTGTTCGAGCATTTGAGGTGAGCCTGCGTTCACGGGCACGCCCAATTCAACGATCCGCCGAAGAGTCGACCGGTCCAGGAGATCAGCGGTGAACACGATCGGCTCGTGCTCGCCGTCCACGGTGTACCCGGCTTTCAGCGCGCGTTCGATCTCGCCGAGCGACACTGCATCCACCAATACGCCGTGCTCTCTCATCAGGCGCAGGATGTGCGTGTTGGAGCACGACTTCTGGGCGAAACGGATCACATCAAACTGGCGCAGGCGCTCAATCTGAGCGCGGATGCTCTCAGCGTCATAGATCCACACCGGCGTGCCGTGTCGCTGCGCAATGTCGGCGATGGCTTCCCCGGTGAAAGGGGCAAGTGTTCGAGCGGGGTATGGAGATTCGTTCATAGTCCAGGGTCTTTCATCTTGTGGGAACGTTTACCAGTGCCCGGAAGTGTATAGCCTGGGCTCTCTGACTGGAGAAGTATCGCTCTGCTCTGCCAGCAGACGTCCGGGTTCCGAAACTAACGTCTTGAGGCTGAGAGTTGGTGCGGAGCATTGGATGGGCTCTTTCGACGCAGGTGTCCCCCATTCAGGTCGTAGGCATGAGAATCAGGGCAGCAAGCCCTGTAAATGCAAGAGCACAGACAGTGTCCATGATTTTCGAGAAGTTTTTGGACTTCATCGTGGACCCGAGCCGCGCGGCGGCGAGCACGATGATTGCCTCCCACACGATGGCAAGCCCTATGAAGACGGCTGAAAGCAAGAGCAATTGCATGGAAACGTTGGAGGCATTCCCAAGGAATTGCGGGAAGAAGGCGACGAAGAAGAGAAGAACCTTGGGGTTGGTCACGTTGGTCAGGAGACCCTGGGCAAATGGGGAGGACTCCTTTGTCGCCTTGGCCGGGCCGGATGTGGTGTTCTCGCTGCCAGTGTGCCCTTCCTTTGTTTTCCGGAACGCAGCCAGCAGGCTCATAGTGGCCAGGTAGATCAGGTAGGCCGCTCCCAGGATCTTCAGCGCCATGATGGCGAAGGGAAGTTGGGAGATGAGCAGGCCGATGCCCGAGATCATGAGCAGGGCTTGAACAGCGTTGCCCAGGTGAATGCCGGCCAATGCCCGAATGCCTGCGCCTACGCCCTTGCTGAGGGATAGGCGGAGCAGGAGGAATACATCCGAACCGGGCACGAGAATCACGATGGCCGAGGTCGCCACGAAGGCGAGCAGGATGGAGAAATCGATCATACCGTCACCACCCCAGCAATCGCTCCGTCGTTGTCTTCCTTCGGGAGCATGCCCGACAGGACACGGTCTGACAAGAGGCCGAGCGAGCTGAGATTGGGGAAGCCAGGGCCTTGGCGCAGAGCCGCCAGGTTCGGAACGAAGATCTTCGCTGGGTACCCCGCGAGTGACAGGTCGTGTTCGATACGTTTTTCCAGGGAAGCCGCCGTTAGCTCTGCTTCACAGCGCATCGCGATATCCGCCCTCAGCGTCGGGGTCAGCAGATTCAGGAACCAAAGGGGGTTACCGCCCCGCGCGTCAATGACGACGTCCGTTTCAACGGACGTCAGGGAGTTCGTTGTCGGATTGTGGATTTCGGCCACGAGGGTACCGTTCGTTGTTGTCACGGCACTTACGCGTCCCTGGAGATGGCGATGAATTCCATGCGAAGAGATCAGGCTTTGCACATCCTGGGAGAAAACGGCCCGGTCTGTACGTCGGATGAAGTCACGGCGTTGCGCTTCCGACAGTGCAGTCCACCGTTCGGGGTTGCTGTAGAAACGGTTTTCCAGATAGGACTCGCCTCTGGAGTAAATCGTCTCGGTCGGAGACACCACCACAATATCGGCGGGGTGCGCCCGCTCGACAATGCACCGGGTGATTGATGCGGCCGTTTCACCTGACCCAATGATGACCACACGTTTGTCGTAGTAGCGCTCTTCCTTCGCCCGGTCCATCCAGAACTCCCCTACACTCACGCACTCCGGGGCGAGCTTGCAGTCGCTGCCGCCGAAACCCGTGAACATGATGGCGTCACTAACCACAGGTTCCGACCCCGCAACGGCGACCTCGAAGCGTTCGCCGTCTGTCCGATCAATGGACAACACTTCTCCATGCACGACCGCGACGTTGGATTCCACCACGACCCAATCCATGTAGGCTGCCCATTCCTTGTGTGTCGGGCTCGGGCCGCCCCGGTCAGTCCACTTGGCGAATCTTCCGGTCCTTACAAGGTACGCAGACCAGCTCAGATCGAACATGGCAAGGTTTACGGGGTGTAGGGCAGGAAAGACCTCAGTATCGTAGGGGAACCCTAGGTCCTTGAACGAGCTCGTCCCGAGAGACTGCCGGCCGTCCGTCCAGCCCCCGGATCGCCGCCAGTTGTGCGCGATTCTTCCGGCTTCGACGATCTGGACGTCGGGGGCTTCCATGCCAAGGCCCCGCAGAACTTGGGCTTTCGCGGCAACGGCGACCCCCTTAGGGCCACCGCCAATGATGCAAAGCTGTTGTCGTGCCAAAAGAAGTTCACTTCCGTCGATGGGGTATCCAGACCTGTTGAGAAAGGTCTGCAGAGGCGCCTTTGCAGAGCACTTCCAGTGTCCGAAAAGCAACGATAGTCCAACGTCTTTAGTTTCCGCAGGTCAACACTGAAGGTTACGTTCAGTGGCGTAATGGCCCTGGTGAACCGTGCCGGGTTTGATGCCGCTTCCTTTTTTGTGAAGGATTGCGATTATGCCCAAGCGATACCCCCAGGATCAGCGTGAGCGTGCCGTGCGGATGGTCCTGGACCATCTC
>NZ_JBVAYW010000044.1:0-4726 GCF_055412845.1 Pseudarthrobacter adonitolis
AGGTACTCAAGGGGGAACCCGGAGATGGGAACCTCCGCATCTCCTCCATGCCCCCGACCTGCACTGGAGGAGAGTCCTACCCGGACGGCGATCCGCTCGATCCCAATCAGAGAGTCATCATTTTTGCGACCAAGCAGGGAGGCGAGTGGTTCACCACGACCCCCGCACAAGGAGTCCTGCCTTTCCCCCGGAACTCGGAGCTTCCCTTTCACCAGTAAGCCCAGCCCTTGCCCACGAACTCCGATCATTCCCTTAGCTACCGATAGGGGATCCTTTAGCGGGCGGATCATCCGATGCACTACGGCACGGTTGACGCCCTTGAAGTCCGCGAACAGCAAACGCGCCAACTCCAGCCGGGACTCGTAGATCACCAGATCCCGCACCGTAGCGTGGCGTGGCGCCGATGATGATCCCTTGAACGACACCGGATTGTGCGACCCACGCGAGGAAACCTGCCTGTCCGCACACTAGCTCCGCCCCGCCGCGAGCAGCACCACAGTGATCCCTTTCGATGACGTCGCTGCCACGCTGAAGCACCAGCAGGCAGCTCTGCCCGTAAGCCGGTCGATCACCGCGCCCTTGGTGCGCGTTAGCCGAACCCTCTACGGGACGTCATCCGAACCCTCTACGGGACGTCATTACTGTGTGCTCTCTCTCAAAGCCCTGCTGTAGTCGTCTGGGTTGTTTCTGACGTCAGCTGACACAACGAGGTGCCGTCGGCTCAGCCGTTGTGCGAAGTATCCCTTGTAAGGCAGAACGATGATGGTGTCGATTCCGCTCTTCCACGCTGGAATGAGCGCCTGAAGGCTTCGGGGTTCGGCATCCTGTGGGAATTTGGGCATTAGACTTCGTTCCCAGGCCTGGTAGGCGTCGCGGTCGAGGCCCTCCCATTCGTACTGCTGAGTCCAAAAGGGTGGGATGAACGGGTTCAAACCCTGGCTCGGATCCTGGGACTCGCGCAAATCGGCAGGAGTGGGGTGGTGCGTCGGATCCTCAATCTCGTACCATCTCCATGCCTGATTCCAAGCCTTTATCCAGCGCTTGTCCCATGTAGCGGCATCCGCTGAGGCAGGAATCTCGGAATCACCAAAGTCGGGCGCGGGTTCCAACGGCGGGATCCCCATGTCAGTGACGATCGACCATGCTTGCCGGACAAAGAGTAGGAGAGTCAGGTGGTGCGGAACATCATCGACTCGGATCACCATGTCGTGCGGCCATGGATTTTCCAGTCTCGGCATTCTCCACTGCATCCTGCTACCCCTTGTTCAGCCACAGCCAACCGGCCACAGTGCGTTCAGCATCGCACCGGCCTCGCCTGCTGTAAACGGAGGGCGTTCCATTTCAGGAACCTTGGGTTCTTGCGGTGATTGCAACACTTAGCGGATGGGTGGCCGCATCACTGCACCCCGGTCGACAAGACCGACGAAGCCGTACCACATGATCGACAAAACGGCTGCGAGAAGAAACGGCCGCCACTTTTCCTCCGCCATACCGACCTCCCGACGCTGTTGCCTGGCGCCACTATCGCACGTCAGGGAACCTCGTGTATGTAGCCGGCGAGGCTACGAAGGGAATCGGAGAGTTGCAAGAACCCAAGGAAGCTCCAACGGGCAGTTCTGGCCGCTGGCCATTTTGCTGTGCTTGGCAGCAGTGCACTGAAAGAGTCTTTTGCCTTTGGACACGGGGGATCTGGCCCGTCGTGATCCGATCTTCGCAGCCCTCAAGCGCAAACACTAGGACCCGGCAGCCTCAATTTCTTGGAACCTGAGACGGGCGGACCTTGCTCTGTACTTGCCGCCGTCCTTATGTTCCAATGCGTGTAATCGAGGCCGACGCCTTCCATAGCTATATTGCTTGAGAGGCAGGGGCCCGTGATCGAATCGGCAGCTTTCGTCATCAGGGCGTCGGGCCATGTCGTGGATTTCGTCGTGGCGCCCTTTCCTCCAGCAGACCGTGTAGCTGCCCTGCAGGCGTCGATGCGCGGCGAGAGGCAGGAGACTCCGTTGAGGGTTCCGTTGGTTTCCACGGGAGTGCATTCAGGGCCCATTGACTTGGCGGTGGAGGTCCTTGGCGCGAGACCGGAGGCCCCTGCGCCGGGATGGGAAGACATCCACGAGGTGTCCCTGATGCTCCCCGAGGGGCGGGCCTTCTTCAATGAGCCCACAGGCTGGGAGATGAAGGACATCGGCACCATCACGGGCAATGAAAGGGGAAGCTACCGTGCCCGGCTTCACGCCACGGGCCGGGATACAGCCTTTGACTTGGTTGTGGAGTCACCGGTCGAGCGGCACCTGGTCCAGTTGTGGAAGGAACCGCCATCACCCGTGTCCGTCCTGTCCTCCGAATCCGAGGACGGCAAGAGCCTGCCGGGTTTCATCAAAATGTGGCAGGGCCAGGGACCGCCCACGGCCACGGCCCACGCAGGACCACAACTGATAACCCAAGATTCCCCGCCCCCAGCGGACATTATCAGCGCTGAGGCAGGTGAACGAGCCCGTCATGCCTTCAAAAGCACTTCTCGGCGATCACCTACTAGCACCAGCCGATCCCGGCCGGCGGCCCGTTCTTTGTCCACATCATCAATTAACGTAGGCGCGGCCCGGATGACAGTGACCACAGACAGGGTAGACGTCAGCTATAGCGGCTACCGTCTGGTTGATGACAACATTCCTGCGATTCCCTCACCGCAGCAGCTAAAGGACTGTGACGGCCTCGTGTGCCCTCTGGATGCCGGGGCGGTCATCCTCACCGGCACCGACACCGGTTTCATCACCGTCGGCGTGTCGTTGCTGGACTCCGAGCCAAAGTTTTCCCTCGATGGCTGGGAGGAGGCGGTCGACGTCTCGATTCATGCCCCTAAAGGGCAGCTGGCCGTGGGCGGGTTCAACCACACTCCATCGCTGCCGGAACTCAGTACCGCCGGACCCGGCTGGTACAGGATCCGCTGTATGGCACGCGGCAGATTATCCGAATTCAACACCATCTCCCTGGAGTCAACCGAGGAACACCTGCTCCTGGTATGGCCTGCACCACCTGCTCCTGAAAAGGTCCACCACATAGCCCTTCGGTCTGGTGATTCCACCTACGAATACCGGGGCGGCCGACCACTGAGTGAACCAGATCACGGCGCCAAGAAGATGTTCGACAGCCCGAACGGATAAAGACAGCGACGGGCTCGCCTGCCCAAAACATTCCTTCCCTCGGAACAAAAAAGACAGATGAGGAGACCACCACGTTGGTGGTCTCCTGGTCCGTAGGGTGTCCCACAAGTCGTCCCGTAAGCCGGTCCCCCACCGGCGCAAGCGCCATCCAAAATTTCCGGATCACGATCGCCGTGTTTCCGCGGCCGGTCGATTCCCGCAAGACCCGCCCGCAAAAATGCCCGGTGACGGGGGGCTAAACGGTACCTTCTGAACCATGACCGGGCTCCTCATCGGATACGCCCGCGTATCGATGAACGGCCAAGACCTCACCGCCCAGAAAAACGCCCTGGTCGCTCTGGGGGTGACGCCGGAGTAGACGTTCACCGACCAGGCCTTACCGGCGCCAACCGGGCGCGGCCCGGACTCAGGGAAGCGCCGGCCGCCTGCCGTGACGGGGACACCCTGGTCGTGACCAAACTCGACCGCCTGGCCCGGTCGCTGCGCGATGCAAAGACATTGTTGATGAACTCACCCGCCGCGAAGTCCAGCTAAGCATTGGCGGCTCCGTCCATGACCCCACCGATCCCGTGGGCCGGCTTCTCTTCAACGTCCTGGCCATGGTCGCCGAATTCGAAGCCGACCTGATCCGGGCACGGACCCGGGAAGGCATGGCGGTCGCCAAGGCGAAGGGCCGCCTCCGGGGAAACAGCCCAGCTTCCCAAAGCACAGGAAGCCCACCTGGTCTCCGTTCACCGAGCAGGGACGCACACGACCGTGGAAGTTGCCGAACTCCTCGCGGTAGCCCGTTCAACCGTCTACCGCGCCATCAAACGCGCAGGCGACACCACATAGCCCCTTAGCGTGATTTCCCTACAGATCCTCCTCAGACCCCGTATGGCACGGCGCCGCCGAGACTGGTGCAGAGGACTTCGGAAAATGACATCCTGCGCTAATTCTGTCGAGCCGAGTCGTGGAGCGCTGAACCTTCGCGGCCATAGACTCAGGCATTCACGATGGAGGCACATGCGACATATGAACACGCCGGGTTCTTGGCTGGGGCCGACGTTGATGTCAGCCTTTGCGTTGGGACTGGTTTTCATCAGCGGGATCTCCGCCGCCGGAAATGACCTCTATGACACCTGTCTTGCCGCTGGCCAGTCGCTGGACACAAACTACCGCATTCAGAATTCGCATGAGGCAAGCCAGCTCTTCCCCCTCCATAACAAGTGCAACGCCCTGTATGACACAGTTCCGGCCTGGATCAACCCCGTTCTGGCATCTCTGGCCCTCCTGACGCTGGTGTTTTTGGTCGCCATGGCCAGCACTTTGTTTGTTCGCATGAAGAGCCGGCTTTAGAGACCTTGAGCGAGACACAACGGCACAAGTCCTTGCTAATCGTCCCGCAGTCGTCTTTTGATCCTTCGCCCTACGGCAGGGCTCCAAGAGAGCGCACGTAGCGTACCAATTGGGGTTCCTTGGGTTCTTGCGGTGATTGCAACACTTAGCGGATGGGTGTTGTTATGGCGAGGTATTCGATCTACGTAAGACCGGATTTGCTGCAGGTGTTTTGGGCCGGGATGCAG
>NZ_JBVAYW010000045.1:0-4673 GCF_055412845.1 Pseudarthrobacter adonitolis
ATCGTCAGGACCCAGCCGGTCCTCGCCGGGCTTCCCGTCCTGGCCAATGCAGACTTTGGACACACACAGCCGCAGATTACGCTGCCCATTGGCGGCCGATCCGAGCTGACCGTCGCGGGAGGGATGGCACAGTGGCCAGCGGGCTTCCTATCCCGTATCGTCACGTTCAACTGATACCGCTGTGCCAGCTGGGCCTGGCTTCGGTCCTGAACATGGGTGGGGATGTTCAGAGTAGGGCCTTTTTCTCCTTCGCAAAAACTGATCCTGACGGTGGGCACGTCCTTCCTCACGGTCCTAGCTCTGATCAGATGCGTCACCTTGGTGGCTGCAGGAAATAGCGAATGGCCCTGGATGGCGTGGAATGTCTTCGTAGGTGTGGTCATGCTCCTGTGGATCCGCAAGGTCCCGATCAAAGAGCGCGGGGACAGATTCTCATCACCTTCTCGGACGGGGCGGGTACTCCCGGCTCATGAATACCCGCGCATGCCAGTTAACAGCACTAGCTGGCGCCGACATGCCTGTCGGCAACTGCTGGTGCCTCAACTGTGAGCCAGGAATAGGGGAATCAGTCGCCGCTAAGTGGCGGTCTTGCGATCCCGTTTGAGTAACCCTCAACGGGAATCTGCAAGACTTGCCCAATGATTACCGAACACGCGCTGCTGCCCGTCATTTTCGGCCAGGAAGAAGACTTTGAGGCAGCATTCGATCGCGCTCGTTTGATTATTGCGTCAATGCCCGGCTTTGCCTCTTTGTCGCTCTCTCGCTCGATCGAAACTCCCAACACGTACTTACTTCTCGTGCAGTGGGACAGTTTGGAGGACCACACCGTTGGCTTCAGGGGATCGCCGCAGTATCAGCAGTGGCGGGAGATACTGCACAAGTTCTACGAGCCGTTTCCTTTAGTCGAACACTACGAGCTCGTGAACTCTGCTCCTCGGTAGATCGCTCACAGGCTGGCCGTCGTCCCGGAAGGGGATTCCTCTGCGGGACATTCAAGGTCGGGGCTCGACACGCATACTTTGCAGGCCATCAGGTCAGCCGCCTTTCGCATATTCTTTCCATGTATTGGCCGAAGAGCGGGTTGTGATCCGGGGGGGGCAGCGACGGATGTTGGCCGGTTGGAGGACCATGAATTGGACAGTTTAGAAGCTGTGGACTTGCATTACCGCCGACACTTTGGCGAGGGAGTTGAATACCGAAGCTTCGACCCTCCTCAGCCAGGTCTGGCCGGCGTGCTCGAATGGCCCGTTGAAGCATCCAACGTGGGAATCCACTTCTACGCAACTCTTGGTCTTCATAAGCTCATTCATCACGGCAGGGGCCTCCACCAAGGTTTTGAGCTGTTTACTGGGCTAAGTCGGGGGTCCGATGGTTTTAGAAGGGCCTTTACCCTGATGATAAATGACCTCATTATCGAGCAGATACACGTTGAGGCCGGCCACCTCGTCAGCCCTGAACGCGGCAAGATTATGGACGGATCTTCGTTCACGTCGTGGCTAGTTATTGAGAGGGCCGATGATCTCCTTCCGGACCTAAGGCTTGGAGACGGGAGCCAGATCACGTTTCTGAACGTGATACCCATCTTCAAGGAGGAAGCCAGATGCATAAAGGAACTGGGCCACGATGCTCTCTTTCATGTGTGGAACACGGAGCGAACGCGTAGCTCAGACTGGCATCGTGAGCTGCCTCTGGCCCTGCGGTAGTCCTCACTTCGGTAGAGCCCTCAAATCGTCCCGTTAGGATCCTATTCCAGGCGGCCGATGCAGGAAATGGAGCCCGAGAGTCATGAGTCCGCCGCGTCCGTTTGAGGAACCTCAAGCGGCCGTTGATTTGTTGGCCGTGAAAGTCGAGCGGAGACCTGACAGCAGCTAATTTCGGCAGACCGCGAACGCCTAATCGACCGGCGTTGGGGTCCCCGGGTCGTTGGCCAGGGAGGCTTGGTAGTCGGCCTGAGACTGAAGAATACAAAAGAGGTTGCCGCCAGGGTCGGCCATGACAACCCATCCCTCGTCGCCGGCCTGACCGATGTCCGCACGCGTGGCCCCGAGCTTGAGGGCTTGATCCACACAGGCCGACTGATCTTCCGGCCGCAGATCCAAGTGGATGGCCCCCTGTTCGATCGGGCTATCCGACCGCTGGATAAGCAGGGCCGGCCCGTCGTCTCCGATCAACTTCACGGAATTGCTGTGGTTGGGCGCGATTCGATAGCCGAGCAATTCACGCCAGAACCGAGCGACTTCTCGGGGGCTGTTGGTCTTCATTGTGACAGTGGCGATCCTCGCGGCAGACATGAGCCAAATCTTCCGCTACCTTTCCCATTCGCGCCAGCCGTGACCGAACCGCGGGCGTCGACGCCGCACCGATATTTCCCCTATGCGGAACGGTGAGAGGGACTTGGCAGCGGCGGGTAGGGTGCTGCGCGGGTAGTCGTGTCGAGCGTGCGTCGTGCCGGACGCGGACTAATCGCCGCCGCGGAGTTCATGATGCACTTAATGGCGCTGAAAGCTGGGGAGCGAGGCCAGGACGATCAACCGTAACCGGATCGCACGTGACCAGTTCAGCGCCCATCGGGCAACATTGATCTAAGTTCTTCTGCACGGGAAGCGCTGGCCTGACGCTGGCCTCGGGTGAATCTTCTGGCCTGCAGGTCGAGGACTGCCCGGCTGCCCAGTGCTCCCACGCCCAACAGTTGACCCACGCGACGGATTGCTTCGTCCACGTCCTCTGAATCCTCAATCACCTGGAAGACCTCGTCGCGCCGGTCCATCGCCTGCACCAGAGCCTCGAGGATCATCAATTCTTCCTTCGTCTGCCGCTCATCCTGATCCATGCCGCGATTCTTGCACGACCGGCAGTCTTTAGGGCATTTCCGTCCAGTTTGGGAATCCTCGACGGCTTCCGAAGCGCGTTCCTCTGGGAACCCTCAACGGAACAGATTCTTCGCACTTACCCAGTTCCTGGCCTTTTAGGCTAAGGGTTTGTTCTGCGGCGTTTTCTCGCCCTGAGCACCATCCAGAGGGCCGCTGCCGGAGGCACGGGCCGTCTGCCATAGGGCCACCGGCCTGTTGCCTTCAGCTGATGCATGATAAACAAGGGCCATGATGCCTCTGGAGGCACCATCCTGGGCAACACTATTGGCAGCCACGGATGCTGGATGGTGACCCGTTCATTGTCCGCATCATCAACTAACCGAGGGGGCCCGGATGACAGTGACCACAGACAGGGTAGATGTCAGTTATAGCCAGTATCACTTGGTTGATGACAGCATCCCGACAACTGCAACGCCGCAGCAGTTCAACGACTGCAATGGACTTATGGTCGTGCTAGATGCCGGGGCGATCGTCCTCACCGGCACCGATACCGGCTTCATCACCATCGGCGTGTCCTTGCTGGACTCCGAACCCGAGTTCGCCCTCGATGGCTGGGAGGAGGCCGTTGATGTCTCGGTTCATGCCCCTGAAGGGCAGCTGGGCGTCGCTTCGCTGATGGGCGACGCGCCGTCCCTGCCGCCGCTCAGTACAGCTGGACCCGGCTGGTACAGGGTCCGCTGCCTGGCACGCGGCCGGGTGTCCGAGTTCCAGACCATTTCCCTGGAGTCAACGGAGGAACACCTACTCTTAGTGTGGCCCGCACCATCTGCTCCTGAGAAGGTGCACCACGTAGCCTTTCGCTTTGGTGAAATCCCTACGAATCCAGGGGCGGTCGGGCACTGAGTGAACCAGATCACGCCGCCAAAAGGATGTTTTGACGATCCGAACGGGTAAAGACAGCGACGGGCTCGCCTGCCCAAAGCCTGCCCTCCCTCAAAACAAAAAAGACAGATGAGGAGACCACCACATTGGTGGTCTCCTGGTCCGTAGGGTGTCCCGTAAAACGGTCCCGTAAGCCGGTCGATCACCGCACTGTTGGTGCCCGTTGGCCGAACCCTCTACGGGACGGACGGCTTGGCCAGCAGGCCTCGCCATCGTTCTCTGACCAGTATTTGGTGCCCTGGGACTAGGTCCCTGGTCCTAACCGCCGGCCACGAGGATGTTCTCGTGGATCTTCTTGTAACCGGATGCTTCCAGCTCTTTCGTGTCGTACCCGTCGGACACGAGGATGGACGATTCTTGGCTTGGTCCGCTAGTTCCCAAGAGCTCTCCCTCCCGCGCCCCACCGGTGCTGCACGCGGAGTGCCATCCAGATGGGTTGTCAACCGGAAAGACGGCCAAGCATGCTGTCGACTTCTCGGCGTTCTGTCCAAGGAAGTACTTGTTCCCACCCGTTTCGGCAACAAGGAGCACCTTATCCAAGTCTGGTTGCCTAAAGTCAACGCCTGTAGGAAGCTCGTCCGTCGACGTAGCGGGACGCTCCAATGCCTTGAATCCGGAAGGAGTCGAGCAACTGCTCAGCAGCAATCCCGATATGAGTGCGGCGGTTAGGAACGAAAATCTACGATAATTGATGGCGCTGCCCCCTCAGGCTTGGATGTGGTGACATCCTATCCACACTCCCGACGGACCGTGGAAGGAACGATCAACGAACCCTCACCGTGCTCAATCCGTGCCGCTAGATGCCTGTGAGCTGCTCTCGGCAACTCGGGGATACCACCCTCATAGGGCTCGGCGGATTGAACGCCAACGCCGCAGCCGGCCGAACAGGGCGTCGCTGAAGATCGCCACCGCAGTTAGGAC
>NZ_JBVAYW010000046.1:0-4024 GCF_055412845.1 Pseudarthrobacter adonitolis
ATCGTCAGGACCCAGCCGGTCCTCGCCGGGCTTCCCGTCCTGGCCAATGCAGACTTTGGACACACACAGCCGCAGATTACGCTGCCCATTGGCGGCCGATCCGAGCTGACCGTCGGGGCACCCAACAGACTCCGAATCATCGCGGACTAACCAACAGCAGGAGCAAGAGAACGCCCGCAGCAGGTTCGGCTAACGGGCACCAACAGTGCGGTGATCGAACGGCTTACGAGCGGCCACCATATGATCAATTGGTGACCATTCGAATCCGCTTCGCGACCGCGGCTGATTACGCCGCAGTCGAGACGATCGAAAATGCTGCCGATCGGCTTCTCATTGATCGGCTGCTCCCTGAGCAGTGGCCGCCCGCCCCATCTGACGCTTCGAGAGCGTCAGACCCCGGATACGTCCTGGTTGCTGAAGCGACAGACACGGGCGCTGCCGTGGGTTTCGTGCACGTCATTGAGGCAGACAAGTTTGCGCACTTAGAGCAACTTTCAGTATTGCCCGAATACAGTCGTCGCGGATACGGGCGCATGCTGATCGATGCCGCGAAGAAAGAAGCTCGAGGACGGGGGTATGACCGGTTGACCCTCCGTACTTATGCCGATATCCCGTGGAATGGACCTTTTTACTCGCGAGCTGGTTTCGCGGAGGAGGCCCCTTCGACTGACTTCCACCGCAAACTGATCGATGTCGAAGGAAGTCTCGAGCTTGCTAGGTACGGGCGTCGCGTACAGATGGCCGCAGTGCTGGAGTAGTCCCTGCCCGTCATGCCGCGACCGGCTTGCGGGCGTTTCGACGAGCTACTTGCGGCAACCTCCCAAGCTGTTCTGGCGGTTTCGTGTAGGGTGCCATACATGCTTGGCATCGAACGGTTTGAAGTGCGCGTCGGTGGGCTTTCCCGACATGAGCTGATGAGCAGCTTGAGTTCGCACGGTGTTCTTCTCAACGGACACGCAGAATCCCTAATCGATGACCTCGTCTTTGACGCCCAAGCTTCCCGCCCCGTGGTGGTCACAGAGCGCACGGTTGCCGAACTGGGGTTGTCCACAGGGGAGACGCTTTCTCAAATTTTCGAAGCCGCACAGCAACAAGGCTTGTTGCTGTGCCCGGCGGATACTGCACCCTATTTACGTATGGCCCTGAAAGGGCAAAAGGCGTCCCGCGACTCGATCATGTCGTCGGGGCAGGCACCCGATGGCGCCCTCACGGTTGCCAGCGAAGTTCCCTGGATGAACGACGAACATCCGAAGGGCTTCTATCTTCGCGTCGTAGACGGGCAAGAGTGGCTGCGTGGGTACAGGTGCGACAACGATTACTTATGGTCCCCCAAAGACCGTTTCATCTTTCAGTTGCCGCAGCACAATTCAACTAAATGATCACAGGTGTCCGGTGAGCGATCCCTTAGCGGACGCGTATTGGCTCCGCCAGGGAGATGGCCTAACCCTCGACTTCACTCTGCATGGGGAGCCGACAGGAGGAATCTGCGAAATACGGCTCGACCAAAGCTAGCACCACGCCCGTTTTTGGAAAGCGGCTCCATTGCAGCGTATGGGGTTCGGCCTACGGTGCGCCTGTAAACTTCGTGGGTGATTCCCAAAGGAACAGCTCGACTTCGATTCCGGCAGATGGCGACAGCAGACCTCGACAACATGGCTGCGCTACTCGGTGATCCAGTTGTCATGACGTATTACCCCGCACCCAAAACCCGAGACGAGGCGGCCCAGTGGATTGCCTGGAATGAAGCGAACTACGCCGAGTACGGGTACGGCCTTTGGATCGTGGAAACCCTCGATGGCACTTTCTTGGGCGACTGTGGCCTCACTTGGCAGGAAGCCAATGGTCGCCTCGTGCTGGAAGTTGGCTACCACGTGCGCGCCGACGTCCAAGGACAGGGATACGCAACCGAAGCAGCTGCGGCATGCAAGGACTTCGCCCGCGTAGAACTCAAAGCGCAACAGCTCGTCGCCATCATTCATCCTGACAATATGGCATCACGCCGTGTTGCCGAAAAAATCGGGATGCACCACATCGAAGATGATCGTGGCGGCACCATCGCAATCCGGACAGTCCTCGGAGTACATCTAGCGGCCCCATAGAGGTTCCCCATTCAGGGCTCTGACCTGGGAACTGAGCCGACCGGCATCCGGCCAGCACCAGGGCAGCCACCCGCCTGATGGGAGCCGGGTGGGCTGCTAAGGTCAGCGGAGCCGCAGCGAAGAAGTCGGCGAGGGCTGTTCCTGCAGAGATTGCGACCCCGAGGGCCCCCAGCGGATCACCCGTTCACGGCTGCGTGGCGCCAAGCATGGCCGCTTTGCTCTTTGTTTCGAGTTTCGGGCTGTCGGCGAGTTTCAGCCAGACTACTCCGGCGATGATCACGGCCAGCCAGAAGGCGCGTGCCGGGGTCAGCGTTTCGTCGAAAAAGACCGGGCCGAGGGCGGCCGAGCCGACCGAGCCGATGCCAGCCCATACGGCATAGCCGATCCCGACATCGATTCTTTTGAGTGCGACGCTGAGGCAGAACAGTGTCAAGAGGAAGAACGCCAATGCGGAGATTGACCAGCTCAGGATGCTGAATCCTTGGCTGCCGCCGACGCTGAGTGCGTAGCCGACTTCGAATACTCCGGCCAGGAGCAAAACGAGCCACGCCCCGGTGTTCCTATTGTTCGTGACGAGTGTTGCGGTCATTTGTCAGTCCATTCGAGAAGGGTCGGAGGAAATGCGGAGGGTCTGATCGGCAGGCAGGACCGGCGCTGCATGATTTGTCACGCAGCCCCATCGAGTTGGAGGCCGACAACGCCGACGATGACGATTCCGATTCCGGCTCCCTGGCGCCATTTCAGTCGCTGGCCGAAGAGCATTGCGCCCAGGATGGTGATACCGACGCCGGCCACCGAGACCCAGAGCGCATAGCCGACACCGACGTCGAAGGTCAGGAGTGCCAGGCTGAGGAAGAAGGTGGCGATTGCGCCGCTGATGAGTGTGGTGATGGTCCACCACAGGCGGGTGAAGCCTTGTGCTTTACTCGCTGCGAAAGCGACCGCAATTTCGAAGATCACGGCGATTCCTAAATAGAGCCAACTCATGATGGTTTTCCTTTCGTGGGTGTTGCTGGGTTAGACGGCGCGTTGATGCCGCCCTGTCTGAGGTGGAGAAATCGTTCTAACGGCTCCAGGCCCGTTCGACGGGAGCCGGTGCGCGGTACTGGTGAGTTGTGTGCGGTGGATATTGCTGCATGTACATGCATATTCTGAAATGTGGCCGGCTTCCGTGACGTCTGTGAGATTCGCTAGCGGGAGACGACATTGCTGATGTCGCGCAGCGCGCGGGTCACCTGATGTGCGTCGAGCTCCGGATGGTGCGCGCCCATATTGCCAAGGAGGCCGCGCACCCGCTCCTCGTAGGCTCCGCGCACCTCCCTGAGTAAGGTTTCCCCTTGCTCCGTGATGACCGCATAGACGCCGCGCCCGTCGTCAGGGCAGGTGTCACGGAACGTCAGGCCCTTTGCTTCCAGGCGGCTCACTAGGCGTGTGACAGAGCTCTGATTCAATCCAATCCGCTGGGCAAGGTCGTTGACGCGCAATTCCTTGTCGGAGGCTTGGCTGAGTTGTGCCAGCGCGCGATAGTCCGTCAGGCCGATCCTGTGGGCATCCATCAGCCACTTGCCGAGACTGGCATCCATTGCCGATGCAAAAGAAGCGACCTGCGACCAAGCCGCACTGAGGTCCGCAATAGGCGTTGTGTCTTTCTGATCTGATACCTGCATGTGCATGCAGTGACCGTATCTCTAGTTTGGTGAGCCTGGCAAATTTGACCACTCCGCCAGGCCGACGGGGCCGCTCCGAGGTCACGCAAATGGGCGCGAATGGCGCGAATAGCGTTCCACTCGGCGACAAGTGTCCCGCAGAA
Source organism: Pseudarthrobacter adonitolis (assembly GCF_055412845.1). Classification (NCBI taxonomy): domain Bacteria; kingdom Bacillati; phylum Actinomycetota; class Actinomycetes; order Micrococcales; family Micrococcaceae; genus Pseudarthrobacter; species Pseudarthrobacter adonitolis. The sequence goes on from NZ_JBVAYW010000046.1 coordinate 3,910, forward strand.
GGTTCCTTGGGTTCTTGCGGTGATTGCAACACTTAGCGGATGGGTGTTGTTATGGCGAGGTATTCGATCTACGTAAGACCGGATTTGCTGCAGGTGTTTTGGGCCGGGATGCAGG
>NZ_JBVAYW010000047.1:0-3418 GCF_055412845.1 Pseudarthrobacter adonitolis
ATCACGATTCGGGATTTCAAGTATGAGGTTCCGGCGTCGGTGAAGCCGGGGGCGATGGTGACGGTGACGAACGCGGACAGCGCCCCGCACACGCTGACCGCCAAGGACAAGGGCGGGTTCGACGTTGAAGTCCCCGCCGGGGCAACGGTGATCTTCCAGGCCCCGGATGGCCCGGGTGAGTACGGAATTATTTGCAGTTTTCATCCGCAGATGACCGGGACGCTGGTCGTGAAATGAGCGGCAAGGAAATGAACTCTCCGCCGCGTTCTCTGTGGGTGTTGCGTGTCGGTGTCGCGGTGGCCCTGGTAGTCAGTGCCGTGATCCATGTCCAGCTCGCCCCGGGCTATCAGCAGGCCGCGCCGGGCGGCATCGGGCAAGGCACCCTGTTTCTGATCCAGGCCGGAGCGGCGGTCCTGGCCGCGGTGTTTGTGCTGCTCAGAGGCTCCCGTACGGCTTTCGCGGCCGCCGCGGCGGTGGGCCTGTCGTCGTTGGTCGCGGTCATCCTGTACCGGTATGTCCAGGTCCCGGCTATTGGGCCGCTGCCTTCAATGTATGAGCCGGTCTGGTATGCGGCCAAAGTTGTCACTGCGGTGGCCGAAGCGGTCGCCGGGGCCCTGGCGGTGGCCGGTTACGTCCTGCTGCAGAAAAGCCGGACTGGATCAGGGACGGCTGCCCGGGGCCGCCGCCGGGGGGCTTCAACTGCCTGACCCTTGGCTGGTTCACCCGCCCGGGAAAGCGCCTTTGGCGTCTCCCCGGCGTTAGCCTGACCAAAAATATGTGAACCCGGCCACATTTTCACCCATCCTTGTCCGGTAGTGTTCCGAAGTACTGGTGACCCCCTCCCGGGGGCACCAACATCACACGCGCGTGAATGAGGAGATTTTTCAAATGAATAAGTCACTCCGCTTTATGGCAGTTCCCACCCTCGCTTTGGCCGCCCTGGCCCTTTCCGGTTCCCCCGCGATGGCCGCGGACCAGTCCTACCAGTCCACCTTGGGCCAGCTCAACGGCAGCGCCGGCGCCGGCACCATCACAGTTGATGTCACCGGTAACCAGGCCCACGTTGTCCTGAAAGTTTCGGGTATGCCGGCGACGTTCATGGATGCCCCGTACCCGCACGTCCAGCACATCCACGGCGGCAAGCAGGGCACCTGCCCGGACCCATCGGCCGATAAGGACGGGGACCAGGTCATCTCCACCACCGAGGGCGATCCGTTCTACGGTCCCATCCAGACCACGCTCTCCACGAGCGGGGACACGAGCCCGGCAGCGGGCCTTGACCTCAAGGTCGGCGGCCAGGGTGCGGCCTACACCGTTGACCGCACGTTCGAACTGAACGCCGAGACCATGGCTTCCCTGAAAGCGGGCACCGCCGTGGTCGTCGTCCACGGCCTTGACCCCGCCACGCTCAGCGCGGCAGGCCAGGCCGCCAAGAGCGACCTTGCACCGACCCTTCCGCTCGCCGCCACTTCCCCCGCCCTGTGCGGGACCCTGAAGGCCGGCCAGATGAAGATGCCGGCAGGCGGCGCTGACACCGGCGTCACCGCCGAAACCGGCACCGACACCGGAGCCCTCGCTATCGGCGGCGGTTTGGCCCTGATCGCCCTCGCCGGCGGAGCCTACGTTGTCCGCCGCCGCAGCGCCGGATCAGCAGCCTAAGCAAGGGCTGACTGGACCATCACTGTGACACTCATGAATCCCGGCCACCGCAGAGGCCCCCTGGCCTCTGCGGTGGCCGGGGTTCTGCTCCTGCTCACCCTGGCCGGCTGCGGCACAGGAAACAACGGAACGCCCGACGCCGGCTCCCCACCTTCGGCTTCCGCCTCATCTCCGGTAACACCCGGCACGACCGCGGCTACAGCCACCCCGCCGCCCGCTGCCCCCGTGGCGTCCCCGCCCGCACAGCAGCTGCCGCCGGTGATGGGCGCCTCCGCTCCCGTCACCTTGGCCATTGCCTCGATCGGGGTCCGGACGGACCTTCTCCACCTGGGACTGCGGGAGAACGGCTCCCTGGAAGTCCCGGAAGACACCGGTAACGGCACACCCGCCAGCTGGTACAACGGCTCCCCCACCCCCGGCGAACGCGGCCCCTCCGTGATGCTCGGTCACGTCAACGCCCTCGGCGGGAACACCGGAGTCTTCGCGGACCTCCAGAAGCTCAAAAACGGCGACGAAATCAACGTGTCCCGAACCGACGGCAGCACCGCCGTGTTCACCGTTGACCGCGGCGCCCTCTACAGCAAGAACGAATTCCCCACCCTCGAGGTCTACGGGAACACAAATAACGCCGAACTCCGACTGGTCACCTGCGACGGCTACGACCCCGCCACCGGCCTTTTCGATGACAACTACGTCATCTACGCCACACTCAAAACCTGACAACGGCCGCACAGCCGAAAGGCCGGCGCGGCCAGGATGGAAGAGCTATGAAACAGCACAAGCCGTTGCTGGCCTCCTTGGCCCTGTCCGCACTGCTGCTCTCGGGCTGCGCAACAGCGGCCGGATCCATCACCGCACCGTCGGACCTCTCGACGACGGCACCGTCCGCAGCGTCACCCGGAACCGGTCACACCGACAGCCACGGCGACGGGGACCACTCATCATCCCCGGGCACCCCCAAGGCCGACGGGCCCAGCGATGCTGCCCTGATGGTCTGCGGAGACCAGCCGATGGACAGGCTCACCTCCATCCTGAACCTGGACTCGGACGCGCACACCGTCAACGACTGGGCCAACAACACCTTCACCTGCACCTACCACCTAGACGAAGGGGCACTGGAAATCTCAGTCCAGGAAGCCGTCGACAAGGCGTCCGCCCTAACCTACTTCGAAGCGATGCAGGCCCTGGCCAAAGATGCCACACCCCTCGAAGGCCTCGCGAACCTCGGCTTCCCGGCCTACGAAACCGCCGACGGATCAGCAGTGTTCCAAAAAGACAGCTTCGTCCTGCACGTGGACGCCACCGACCTGCCCGCCACCCTGGGACCGGAGAACATCACCAGGAACGCCCTGGCCTACCAGCTCTCCACCACCATCCTGGCCTGCTGGGTCGAACACCCCTGACCCGCTTATGCGCAAACCAAGGCACCAACCGACGGTACCCATGAAAGGTTCACCCATGAAAGCAAACACCAGAACCGGTAGCGCGCTCGGACTCGCGGCAGCAGCAGCCGTGCTGGTCTTGTCCGGCTGCGGGACCCCCGGCACCTCCGGGCCCGACACAACAGCTAACCCCACACTGACGGAACAATTCCCCTCAGCTCCAGCCGCCACCACAGAACCTGCACCCTCAACCTCCGGCCCGGGCTCAACACCAGCGGCGGCCCCGGCGAAAATACTGATCAAGGACTTCAAATACCAGGGAACGGAAACCGTGAGCCCCGGAGCGGAGATCACCGTCACCAACGAAGACATCGAAG
>NZ_JBVAYW010000048.1:0-3215 GCF_055412845.1 Pseudarthrobacter adonitolis
TCCGGGCCCACGAGCACCACAAACATACCCAGGCCGGTCAACGCCAGTCCCGCTGCGGGGACCCGGGGCAGCCGAAGGCTGCGTGCAGCAAGCAGCAGTGCTCCCAGGACCAGGCTGCAGTTGGCTCCAGAGATACTGATATGAAAGGAGATGGGTGAATTCTGTGATCACGTTTGATCAAATTGCGAGCCAGCGCCGCTGTTCAGTGGGGGCTTTTAGAGTGTGCACCATCGAATGTACGCCCTGTTTGGGGCAGGCGCGAACGGGATTCCGAGGCGGCGGTGTTCGTCCGTGTGCTGCCGGATAGAAGGCCACCTTCCTCCTGACCGGATCACCGCCAACACACCGTTCCTTCGGACTTAGCTCCCGAAGAGCTTCGCCCCAATCTTTGAAAAGATGCCAGGCTCTTTCGACGCGTCTTCTCCGGCGTCACCCCCAGAGCGACCAGGGGATTTTTCTGGGCAGTGAGGTCTTGGTCGTTCGTCGATACGCGGGCGTATCCGATGAGGAGTCCGGTCATGGTGTTGAATGTACCGTTTGGCCCCCGGGGACCATGGCTCCAAGCGCCGCCTTCGCTTCTTCGTACCTCTCACCGACGGCGTTCACGCGTGCGAAACCGCCGTCCGGGCCGTCAATGGTGCCTGTAATCACCACCCCCACACTTTAGCCACAACCCAGCCTTGGCTTCTGGGTTTGAGCTACTTCCGCAGGGGCAACGAACCTGCGATCATTCAAGCAGGCCTCCTGAAAGTGGGACCGAACAACCGGGCCGGTAGCGTTCCGTCCCACACCGAGGTACCCGTGGAGGACCCACATGCATCCCCTGACCCTGATCATTATTGTCCTGGCTGCGGCGGTTCTGTGGATTGCAGTTACTGGGAGTCTGCTTGCGCACCTCGCTCACTCAGAGCGCCGGCAAGGGCTGAGAGAACCCCGTAAGAGTAGGAGTGCCAACGGCCTAGGGCGGGGGCATGGGACCAGAACCACGAGGCGACTGAAAGTGCGGCGCGTGCGGCCGCCTCGGCGGGTAGCCCTGCACAGTCGAATTAGGTAGGCACTACTCGTGAACGGGACCGGCCATCCCCCTAGGGTGGCGACCCGGGGCCGGCGGTGATTCGACGCGGTACTTTCATGAACCGGATGTTTCGGGCAAATCGACATGGCCCGCCTGATCCGCAGGTCACGTATTTCAGGCCAGTCAGGCTCCAAATAGGCGCGGCGGCGGATGATGGAGGTATGCGAAGGGTCATCGGGTTGCTGACGGCGGCGGTTATCACCACGCTCATCTTCGGAAGTTTCTACGTCTCACTCCAGCAGCTCGGCCGCCGCTCAGCGAATGCGGCACCGGCGGCTGCCGCTGCGGCACAGGTCCAGCTGATGTCGGAAGCGGGAAGCTGACGGAGCTGGCCGGTGCCCTAGCCATATCCTGCGCGATGGCCGCACACGCCGTGCTGGCCGCTCGCGGCGAGTGGGTCACTAATGAGAAGCGGCTCCTGGACCGTGCCGGGTTGCGCGACATGGACGAGCTTATTATCGGGCTACAACCGGGCCATCCGTTCTTGAAAGAACGATTGATCAGGCCGCGCAGCGCCTAACCGATGCCTTGGCCCAAGCGATGCCCTAGTCCGCTCGACAAGACGGAGAGTTAAAGCTCACTTGTCCGATTAGCGCTTCCTTTGTGCTGGGCCCTTCCGCCGGGCCACATCGGCCGGTCCCTCAACCGTCTACCGTGCCATCAAACGCACAGGCGACCCTGCACGACCGCTTAGCGTGATTTCACTCTAGTGAGCACCCGCTGGGTTCGGGCGCTGAAGCGTCGATGAGTCCCTGGAGCGACGACCGCGTGGTGACGAGCGAGGCAATCCTTGCGTCATAGTCGCTGAGGTGCTCAACAAGGACGGGGACGGCGCAGGGGTCGAGGCGGCCAGGCTCGTGGATGCAGTCCATCAAGTCACGGATCACACGGATGGGCAGTCCTACATCAAGCAGTTCACGTATGTACATGACCTGTTCAATGGTGCTGTTTTCGAACAGTCTCTGCCCGGTCGAGGACCTTTGCGCCGGAAGAATTCCTTGATTCTCGTAGTGCCGCAGCAACCTGGCGCTGACCCCGGTACGTGCTGAGAGCTCTCCGACCCGGAGCAAACCGTCGGCGCTTGCCTTTGTCACTAGTGTCAACTCCTACGTTGTAAGCATGATCTCCAATACGTACTTCAACGGTAAGCCTGCCACCACCGACGACCTTACCCCTCTGGCGTTCGCGGGGTACGCGCACTTCACCGCCATGCAGGTGCGCGATCGCGCAGTGCGAGGGCTTGATCTCCACCTCGACCGCCTGCGTGACGCGAGCGATGAGCTCTTCGGACGTCACCTGCCTGATGAGCAGATCCGTGAACTCCTTTCGTCGGCACTAAGGTCCACACCGCCCGACGTCTCATTGGCTGTCTTTGTTAGTTCGCGGCCCGGGGAATTCATGCGAACTCATGGGAAGGTCGAGCTTGACGTGCTCACAAAAGTCACGAATCCGGTCACGCCGTCAGCTGAGCCACTATCCCTTGATGTCGTCTCGCACGCGCGGCACCTTCCGCACGTCAAGCACGTAGGCGAAGTGGCGAAGACCCAATTCCTTCGCCACGCTAATCAGCGCGGCTTCGACGACGCCATGTTCACCGACGCCTCTGGGTGTCTCAGCGAAGCAACAATATGGAACATTGCGTTCTGGGACGGGCAATCGGTGATCTGGCCGAAGGCTGACGTTCTGCCCGGCATCACCATGCAAATCCTGAAGCGCCAACTGGCCGCCCGCAATGTTGACCAGGTCACGCGCTCGATCCGCGCAGTGGACTTAAGTGAGGAATTCGCGGGCGCGGTGATGAACTCGTGGAGTCCCGGCATCCATGTTGCGCGCATTGCTGAGCATTCGCTCGGGGATACCCATGAGCTCACTCGCATCCTGCACGAGGCATACGCATCGGAGCTCCCTATCAACCTGTGAGTGGGCAACAACCGGCTAACGGCCGGCCGGTGTGGACATAATCGCCGCCATTTATCGCTGCGATTCACAGTCCAATCGGTCGGACAGCCAAATTTCCGCCCGGTCAGGGTTCGGCGGATTCAGGCGGTCATTGCAACAGGAGTCCTTCGATCAGTTCGATCGGTTTTTTGAACTCTAGTCTTTTGCGTGGCCGGTCGTTGAGTTCCTGGGCAACCCAGTC
>NZ_JBVAYW010000049.1:0-2214 GCF_055412845.1 Pseudarthrobacter adonitolis
GTACAACCCCCGGGAGGCCCGGGCGTTGACGACGTGGCTGGACAACGACCTCGCTGCTGCTAAGGCGGCGGGTAAGCACCTGGCCGTCGTGTACCACGAACCGTACTTCACGTCGGACACGGAAGAACATGGGCGGGCCGCTGACCACAAGCCGTGGATCGACGTGATGTGGAAGCACCGGGTCCGTCTGACCCTGTCGGCGTCCCAACACAACTACGAAAGGTCATGTCCGGTGAACAACGCTGACCAGTGCGTCAGTGACGGGATGACAGCATTCCAGGTTTCCACGGGAGGCATCGGTCTCCGCCCCTTCACTAGCAGTCCGTCGTACATCGTGAAGCGGTTCAGCGACACCCACGGGTTCCTTCGNCAGTAAAAGCCACCGCCAAACCAAAGGCCAGTGCTGATGAACGACCCGTCAACACGTTCCGTCACCCCGACATACGCCGCCACCCTAGGCGTGGTCGCCGCAATGTTCCTTGGCCAGATCCTGGCCTTCACCGCCATGCTGGCTCTGGCAGGAACTGCCGGACCCGGTACCCGGCCGACTGGTCCGATGGTCGCAGTTCCAATCAGGAGGCAGAAGCTTTGAAAAGGTTCTATGTTGCGTCGAGCTTCAGGAATATCGTCAACGTCCGGTACGTCGCGCAAACCTTGGAAAGCAAGAGCTACGTCAACACGTACGACTGGACCCAGAACGCGTCGGCGCGCGATGCGGGTACAGTCACCCTCGGTGATCTGCGCTCCATCGGGCAGCATGAGAGAGATGCAGTGATAAGTGCCGACGTCGTCGTAATCCTGCTTCCAGGCGGGAAGAGCACGCATGTTGAGCTTGGCATCGCGATCGCTCAAGGCAGAAGGACAATCCTGCATTCGCCGGACGAAGCCATCAACAACCTTGAGACCACCAGCACGTTCTACCACCTACCTGAGTTGGAGAAGTGCCACGGAACTCTAGACGACCTCATATCTATGATCGTCGGCCGAGAAGTGACCGTTGCCGCTGTCTGACTCGATTCGTGTCGCAGCGAGGGATCCTTCACGGGGACAGGATATAGCGGCGTTCAGACCGGCCCGCCGAGTTGCGGACCTCGATTTCCGACGTCGGAATCCAGCCGGCCCTTTCGTAGGAGGCGATCGCTCTTTTGTTGTCGGCGATAACCCAGAGCTCCATAGGAGCCTCTGCCTTCACCGAGTGGTGTCGGAGGTGGTCAAGGAGTTGGCGTGCGAGACCCTCGCCCCAAGCTTCCGGGTCAACTGCGAGGTAGAGCACTTCCAAGGCATCTTTACGAGGGACGACGATGGAGAACGCCATCGCGCGACCATCGACACGCAACATCACTAGAGAGGCGCCATCCAAGGCAAGCGCTGATTCAATACCCGGCAGCTTGTCGTCGACCGGCGGAACGGCGGGGAGTTGGTCCCGCAGAGCGGTAGCACGAGCCCAGATTCCGGCCGCGTCCCGCGCGGGCGCACTTCCCTGCTCCACACGAACGTCTGGAAGTGGTGATGGGTACATCCGTCGATCCTGTCACAACTAAGAGGAAGGATATCTCCGTAGAGGTTCAGCCATCTGGCGGACGGCAAGCCATAGCGCCCGCTTGCCGGTCGATCACCGTGCTGCGGAAGCCCGGTGACGCAGCTGTCATTTTCGAAGTCGTCTGCACGAAATGTCCAAAGTCGTCTGCACGGCCACTACTTGTCCGTAAGGGGAACGGCGGATTCAGGCGGTCATTGCAACAGGAGTCCTTCGATCAATTCGATCGGTTTTCTGTACTCTAGTCTCTTGCGTGGCCGGTCGTTGAGTTCCTGTGCGACCCAGTCGAGGTGTTCGGCGCTGTGGATGCTCAGGTCGGTGCCTTTCGGGAAGTACTGGCGGAGCAGGCCATTCGTGTTTTCGTTGATGCCGCGCTGCCAGGGTGAGTGCGGGTCGCAGAAGTAAATGTCGATGCCGGCGTCTATTTTCACGCCCTTCCAGTCCTGCATTTCGATGCCTTGGTCCCAGGTGAGGGAATGCCTCAGCGCCTCGGGGAGCGTCTTGATCTTGGCTGCCAGGGCGTCGCGCATTTGTTCTGCTTTGTATCCATCCGGCAGATGAATGAACCGTGCCGGGTTTTAGGCCGTCTTCTTGCTGGTGTCCTCGTCGTGTGATGAGGCGTCTATTTGAGCGTAGTAGTTTTGCTCGAATTCGTTGGGTGGGATCATGGCCAGGGT
>NZ_JBVAYW010000050.1:0-2023 GCF_055412845.1 Pseudarthrobacter adonitolis
TTGGCCGCCCGCGGTAACCAGCTCTTCGCTGTTCCCCTCGCGGCGACTTAGAAAACAATACACCCACCCAACCCCCACCGCAAATCCACCCCCACAAGGGGCCCTAACCCCGCCGGATCCGCGTGGTAGCGCGGAATCTGAGGGGCCTACCAGGGTCCCGATGCAATATTCGGCCAGAATGGACTTCTGTCGGCTGGATCACATCGAGCGGGGATCCGTCCGCCGGCCTATACGACCAAGGCCGTGGTTGGGAACATGCGCACTGCCGTCTATTGCCAAGTGCGTGGATGCCAGCACGTGCTGCGTGCAAGTTCGGACGGACCGCTGTCAACGCCGTCTGCGGCGTGAGTGGAGACCTGGATGCTCCCTGCCAGTAGGCAGTGCCCGACAGTGACGACACGTGCGGCTGGACGCTGACTGCGCGAAAGACCGTGATGGCCGCACCGGCGCTGCTTAGGTCGCGCCAGGACGGACTGCCCGGCACCCAATGGGGATCCATTCGTCGTACCGCGAACCGGTCAGTGCCGCCGCATCGTTCAGGGCCCACTGAGGCGGCCTGCTCCAGGACTACCAGGGAGGGACTCGATATTTCCCGAAATCCTAAATCCCTCTTGGGACGAGTCTCTTGGAGGCGGTCAGCGTGTAGCGGCTGAGCCGGCGGCCGGGCTGCCTGGCGCTGGCGATGATTTCCCTAACGGTGAGGACCTTCCTCGGGCTCATCCAGCCTTGCGAGGGCTTGTGGAGCGCGTATCCGCCGCCGATGGTTACAGCCGCATGCTGCGCCAAGCCGCCAGGGGAGCGCCAGACGAGTACGGTACCAGGGTCGCTGTCTCTTCCGCCTGGGACAGCCGCCGCGGCAAGCCAGTCCTCGAAAGGCTCCTGGAGCATCCACGTTTCTGCAGCTGCCGATCGCCCAGCCGCCGCCATTACTGTCCCGAAGCAGTTCGGGCCGCTGCCCAAGGGAAAAGTGCCCGCCAATGCCCTCGCTCCCGGCAGTGCGGCCCGCGTACTAGCCCAGAGGCTCTCCGGGACCTCGGAATGCCTGCTGTGTCGCCGGCCGAAGCGAAGGTATGCGCCGAGGATCAGTTCCTCGTTTCCCTGCAGCAACGAGGGCCACCAGACAAAGCGATGACCGTCAGCTTGCCTGGATACCCGTTCCCGCAAATTGGCCGGCGCACTTCGAACGGAGGGAATGACCTCCCGCCCGAGCCTGATCTGATTGCGCACAAGCTCCGACCGCACTGTGCGCCCCAGATCGTTGAACTCTTCTTCGCCTAGGAGGACGCAGACCAGCTCGCCCGGAAGAGTGTAGATTTCGAAAGTATCCCTGAGTTCAGCTGGGAGTCGTCCACGCAACGGTGCTGCACCTATGGTGCTAGCCGTGTCCTTCGCGACGAGGAACGGCTGGTGCACGGGTGCGAACCATGTCGCTTGCCGGGCCGCCAGCTCTGGTCCTATTTCGATTCCAAGTGAGAGCACCGGTAGTTTCCCTCCGCGCGCCATAATGGTCGCGATCAACGTCGCCGAGCAAACCATTGCTCCAGACATTCTATGATCCGTCGGACGCCATTGGCGCACACGGGCAGGAGTGGGGTGCGACTTGGCCCGCACGCCCAGCGGAGGCCTCTCAGGCGGAAAGCAGCGCTACGGCCTAAGGACACCGCCGACTCGCGGAATAGTGCTGACGGAGACGACAGGCCCTGTGCAGATCGACGTTCCGCGGGACCCGGAAGGCCCGTTCAAACCGAAGATCGTCGCCAATCACCCGCACCGGCTGACCGCCGTTGTGGTGACTTTCTCGCTCGACACCCTGGCCCGCAACGGACTCGAACGCGGACATGAAGCCGATCTACACGCATGCAACATTGGAGCGTGAGGTGCGGGAGTGTGTCGAAATTCACTGTCAACGTGTGTGGTGGTTAAAGTGGGAGAGCCTCCAAACTGGTGTTTGGAGGCTCTCTACCGTTTTTAATGATGTTCCGGCGGTGACCTACTCTCCCACACCCTCCCGGGTGCAGTACCA